>URAN01000002.1 GCA_900545865.1 uncultured Eubacteriales bacterium | reverse complement strand
ATGTACCCCCATAGCGGACTTTCACCGCCAAGTTAAGTGCCATACTCGGCACACATATAAAGCCCGAAAACCATATAAACGGTTTTCGGGTAAAATTTACCTCAAAGTGGGACAAGGTCTATATATAGCATATGATTTTTTTAACATCGTTCGCAGAGGCAAATTCCCTGCACGCCACCATTGCGAACATAGCGGCCCCGACCGCCGCTTCTTCAACGTGTTTGGGAATTTTCATCTTTGCGCCAAGCTTTTCTTCAAAGATTTTAACAAGTGCTTTATTTTTCCGTATCCCGTTACCCGAGCCGACAATTCCGCTTTTGCTGACATTCATCTTTTTGTACATATCCAAAAGTTCATCTGCCATACCGCAGAGAACAGAGTATGTAAGCACAGACGGCGTAAAATTCTCGGTTGTTATTCCCGCTATACCTCCCCTTACATTTGTATCAAATCTTGTACCGGCAAAACGTGTATCAACCTTAAACAAGTCGTCAGATGAATTCTTAAGCATATCATTCATAATTTCATATACTTGGTTATCATCAAGCCTTTTTACATATCCAAATATCTCGGAGTAAAAATTTTTGAGAAGCGAATACGCCCTGCCGCCGCAAAGCGCCGCACCCACAATAAGGTATTTCCCCTCGAAATACGGTCTTGCTTCAATCTGTGCACTGTCTGCAATTTTATCCGAAATTACCGAAATCTGACTTCCCGTTCCGATATTTACCAAAACATCGTTTTCATCTGTAAGAGTCGAAAAAACGCTTGCCTGATTATCGCCTATTGCAACGCTCACGGGTATTCCCTTGTACTCGCCCGCAATGCGGAAATCTCCCGTAATCTCCACCGTGCAGTCATAATTGAATCTGTTATTCTCCAAATCATAACAACCAAAACTTGCCGCGTCACTTGTGTGCATTATCGGTTTTTTAAGTTCGCAGAGCCGCATTACAAAATAATCGTGAATTGTGCAGTAACTAACCGCACTTTCCGGCTTTATTCCGTTTTCAGCGTTGTAAAAATCCGTTACATTTCCGTACCCCGAAAAGCTGTTTAAATACTTTGCGTAGGTTGTATCTTTGTAAGGGAGATTTCCGCGTCCGTCCTGCCATGTATAAAGCGGGCTTACAGCATTTCCGTCCTTATCGGTATACACAATTCCGTGCATTTGCCCGGTAATTCCGATAACACCAACATCACCGCCCTCCACTATCAGACTTTCGAGAATATCCGTTGCAACAATCATAATTTTATCAACCGACTGAATTTTTTCCCACTCGGCACAGCCTTCGATAAATGCGTTGCTGTTTTTTGTGACAGACTTTTCCACACCACCTGTTGCGGCGTCAATTAAGACACCGCACACGCTTGTTGTTCCTATGTCAATTCCTATTGCTTTCATTAGTATTCCTCCTAACAGCCGATATGTGTTGAGTTAAGGTCAAGTCTTGTTATAATATCCTGCTGTATCTCGGGCGAAAGGTCAAGGAAGTTTACAAATGTTCCGTGTATACGCATAATATAAACACCGCTCGGAGCATACTTTTCGGGATTAGCCAAAACTTTTCTCAGCGTTTCTGGAGTTGTTACATTTACATACAGATAGAACGGGGATACGCCGTTTTGCAGTTCGTTAAAGAACAGCGGCTGAATTATATTTTGGTAAAATTCAACACCCTTTTCATCATAATCCTTGCCCCTAAAATATTTGGGGTCAATTCCGAGATGCGACGCATATCCGCCGTTAAATTCCTCAAACGGCAGCTTCATATTCGACAGCATTCTGAAACCAAGTCCATTTGACGCTTCGCCGTAAAGCGGGTCAACACCGTAGCCCAGCATATCGCGGCTCTTTCTGCCGTCGGGAGTTGCACCGACCCAGTAGCCGTAGGTAAGATGTGTTGACGGACTTGAAAAATCGGGTCGGAACGGGTTGCCGAGGTAATTTTTCTTTGAACGCAGCATTTTTGAAACCTTTTCCGCAATTTCTTTTGCCTCGTTATCAACAACTTCGATATTGTTACCGAATTTGGGACAGGAAAGGAGAAACTCTTTCAAATCTTCATATCCTTCAAAGTTGTTTTTGAGTGCATTGACAAGTGTTTTCTTTTCATCAGGATATTTCTTCACAAATTCATCTATTGCGATAAACGAATCGGCAAGCACGGTAAGACCGTGAACCAAACAACCGCTGCCGTTGTATTTCGTTCCCTGTTTTTTGGCGTCACGCATATCTGCGCCGTATTCAAGACCGCCCATAAAACAGCTCAAAAACGGAACGTGCAGCTCCGCAAGTGCGATTGAAGCACCGTTTGCCGCCTTTACCATATTATCGCATACCTCATCGAGTGTACGGTAAAATACTTCTCTTATATTGGTAAGGTCACAGTCCTCGCATTCCATAAGTTTTTCGCCCGTTATTTCGGAATATCCTCCCGTCAGTATCATTTCAAGTACTTTGGGGAGATTAAGCCAGCTGTTTGTGGTGTTTCCGTTGTCCTTTCCCATAATCAGCGGTTCCTGACAGCCTGCAACCGAGTAGTCGGGAATATCCTTATCGGCAATGCCGCTCTTTTTGAGTATCTCAAACAGCGAGTCATCATTGAAAAGAGAAGGTGTTAAAACCCCCGGAGAGAAGAAAAATCGTCCCATTTCCTCATACAGCTTTTCAGGGGTGTTTTTATGCAGTTTAACTGAGAGTATAGGCTGCGGTAAATTCATATCGTAGTATGCGTCAAGAATTGCATATGACATAGTGTTTGTGAGGTCATTGCCATCATTGTCTCTGCCGCTTATCAGAACATTCTGTGAAATTGCCCAGCTCCTGTCTCCCACATTGTAAAATACAAGGAAGTGCTTGAAAAGTTCCGCTGCTTCGCTGCGCGAAAGCTCACCTCTGTACGGCTCAAAAATTCTGTCCGCATTTCCGACAGAAAGCGCATATGGATTCGGCGCCTGCTCAAGACACATAATTTCCCAAAGTAAAATGTAAAGCTGAATTGCCTCATAGAGATTTTCCGCACCCTTGCCCGAAATCCTGACAAGCGTTTTTTCAAGCAACTCAAGCTCTTTAAGGCGCTGCTTACCGCAAGATTTTTTTTGCCCGCCGATTAACGCTATGTATCTTTCGGCAAGAATTTTTACACCGCCGAGAGCTATTGCCGCAGCTTCATAAAATTCGCCGCTTTTCGATTTTGCCTCGGAGATCATCGCGTCAATTCCGTGCTTTAACGCATATCGGAAATCGGGGATAACATGACCGGTTACCTGCTCAACAAAGAAAATAACCTCTTTGGTATAGTTTTCGGCGTCGCCGTAGGTTTTGCCCAGCATCTCAACCATTTTTGTCCTTGAGGTAAATTGGCGAACCTTGTCTATTCTCTCCTTTGTGAATTCATCGTTCGGTTCTATGTCGTTATATATTGCCATTGGGTCACAATAGCCGGAAAATCCTTCAACCGTAAAAGATGGATTTATAAGTGCATAGCTTTTTGCAAACGCATCTCTTTGAACACCTGCAAACACTGCATTTTCGCTGAGCGATATAGGTATATTTTTCAAAACCTCGCAAAGCAGATTTGCTTTTTTTACCTCAGGGGCGCAGTCTGCATATTTTTCATCGGCAAGCATTTCGGTCTCTTTTGCAATGAACCAACCATCAAGACGCTTGATTTGACGTTCTTCCCGATAAAGAGCCTTTGCTTTTTTCGTAAGTTTTCCGTTTTCGTAAATATTATAAATCATATATATCCTCCTTTTTAAGTTGCTACACATTTTAACCCATGCGCCTTGAATACCTCTTTAAAGCTTTTAACCGTTTCATCTGACACAAAACCGTCTGTTATCTTGTATTCCTCATGCCATTTCTCTTTGCCGTATTCGTGATACTTTAAAAACTCAAAAACCGTATTTCCGGTCGAAAATTTTGAAAAGTATTCAGCGAAGCGCTCGGGATGCTCTGCGTTAAAGCGCTTGATAAGCGGTATTCTTATATGGTACTGCCTGCCGCTTTTGCAGATGCTTTCATAGTTTTTCTTTATCTGCCCCGTGCCCAAACCCGTGTACCTTTTCAGAGTATCGCTGTCATAGTGCTTAAAGTCCATAATCAGATAATCAATATACGGAAGGAGTTCGTCAAGATGCGGCGATGTGCCATTTGTTTCGATTGCCGTATGTATGTTGTTTTCTTTAAGTCCTTTAAGCGCTGCAAGCAGACTTTTATAATCAAGCGTTGCTTCTCCGCCCGTAAATGTAACGCCTCCGCCGCTGAAAAACATTGGCTTGCAGCGTATTGCCTCATGCACCAATTCGTCGGGAGTATATTCCTTGTATTCGCTCTCCACCTTCATTCCTTCAGGGTTTGAACACCATAGACAGTGCATATTGCAACCGGCAACATGATAAACCAAACGGTTTCCGGGTCCGTCTTGCCCAAAGTTAAAGCCTTTTTGAAATATTTTCATCATGCCACCCTTTTTCAGTGAAAATTTGTCATATAAAACTACTAAAGTTTCGCCTTATACACTCCGATGTTTTCCGCATTGGCGCCGACAAGAATTTTTCTCGGTACAAATTCTTTTCTGTTTGTTATCATCGTTCTCGTTCCGGCTATCTCCGTGTCAATTATTGTGCAGTCATTTTTCGCAAAGTAATAAATCATTACCCTTACCTTAAACGGCTTTTCGGGATACCTCATATGAGCGAGTGCAAAGTCGCCGCAGCGGTGCGGCAGCGTATCGGGCGCAATATTAAAACCAAAATTTGTTTGCTCAACCGTTTTTATCGCCTTATACATCGGCAGAATGTCCGCAGCCGTTTCTCCGTCCCTGCAGCCTGCATACTGCGCTGTTTTCTTTTCAAAATTCAATCGCAGCTCGCACACGTCGCCCTTACCGTCGGCAAACCGTATTTCCGCAGTTTTGCTCTTGCTCGGGTCAACCTCCACCTCGACATAGTACGGGCATTTTTCCTCAATTTCAATTATTCCGCTGTCATTTTTCTTTATTTCCGTTTCTGAAACTTCGGGGAAAAGCTCAGGAAGCCACTTCATACCAAGGTCGCCGTTTTCATACTGCACAAGCTCGCGGTGTACTACCATAGATCCCCAGCCCATGCCTCCAATCCACCCTGCAAGTATGACGCGATTATTATCCGTCTTTGCCGCCATGGGAACAGACAATCCCTCGTATACGTCAAATCCCTTTGACGCGCACTCTATATACTCGCTGCTGTTCTTTTCCGTCCTCCAAAAGCCTGTAACTCCCATTATCAGATATTTATATCCATTCCATTCAAAAAATGACGGACACTCCGACGAGTTTCGCATTGCCGCCTTTTCAAAGCACTCGAATTTCAGATCCTTTAAGAGTTTCCACGGCTTGTCAACCTCATCCGCACTCCACGCAGAGCAGTCACCGTAGCCCGCATACATCACAAGTTTATCTCCGTCCGTATATATGCTCGGGTTTTCGCAAGCACTGAATATCTTTTCGCCGCACACAAAATGAATACCGTCATCACTCGCAGAATAATTCGCTCCGCTTGGGTACATTCCTCTTTTTTTCAGTTCGTCATAGGTAATTATTTTCGTCTCGCCGTTTTTCTCGGCATACTCCCGCAGTTCCTTGTTGCAGACTTTATCCTCCGGCATGGTGCGGTCTGTGTGCAGTCCGTACGCCACATAGTATTTTCCCTTATGAAAAAACATCGTTCCCGTTCCTGTCGACTGCCACTGCTCCGTCACGTCCCAAATCGGTCCCACGTCCTCCCAGTCGATAAAATCGTGCGTTATCATATGCTCGAAATGATGTCCTCCGCCCAACCACCTGTTTTGATGATGATGCCTGTCCGGCATATATAAAATGTGATATACTCCGTCATGATAGAAGTTAACCACATCGCCGATAAACGTATTATGTCCGTACGGAGTATAAAAGTTCAGCTTTTTATCAAGCGTTTCATATGTTCTGTAATATTCTGCCGCACCGATTTCGTCCGAGAACGCAATATCCGATATAAGCTCGCGGTTTACCGCCGCCGTACCTGCCGGTTTGTCAATTGTTCCGAATGGCAGATTATTATTGACAACAACGCCGTCATACACCAGCCGGAAATTTACCGTGTCATATACTATGTATAAATCCTTTTCGGTTATGTCATACATAAGCGTATTTATGCCAAGCTTCATTTCTTTCCAGTCAGAATGATTTTCGCTGAACAGATTTATTTCAACCTCAACGACCGGAGCACAACCGGTTTTGTCTGTCTTTTGAAAGTAACACTCGCTCATCTCATAATAAGTTAAATTTATCCTATCTTCGGGTTTTAAAAGTCTTTGTGTTATTCTTACGCAACCGTATGCATCAGCCAGTATTGCATTTTTATTTGGATGGTTTTTAAGTCTTAACTTTATTACAAATCCATTCTTTGGATATTCAAAATACGAAATATTCTTAAAATCCATTTGTTCAAAGTTATATGCCTCAATATATCTCTTTATCATTTTTGACTATCCTCCATTTGTTATACTCAATCTGTCTTTTTTATTTGCGTTTTAAGACAAAATTTCTGTTTCCAATGCAAAATACAGCGCAAAATCCTGGTCATTTGCCCATTCATCATATACCTTACCGTAAGCATCGTTGATGCGATATAGCACCTATTTATTATACCACTTTTTCGTTTAGAAATCTGTTGTATCCACGCCACATTCAGTCATTTTTCCCATTTGGAATACACATCATAAATATTAATTCCGCATTCCTTTGTCACTTCTATGTGATAAAACATCCTTTATTCTTTTGCATGCCCCTGACGTGTTATCTCCGTTTATTCCTGCATTAACGATATTTATTGATACTTTGGGAAACAGTACTGATAATATCTTTTTTAAACAGTTGCTATATGCATACTCCATTTTAAATTCTGTTTCAAATGAGTTCTTACCCTTCCTATATAACTCAAAGCGTCCTTGTGTTACGCTATCTTCCAAAAATACAATTGTCGGAATTTTGCTCTCCTTTATTTTTTTAATTTATCAGAAATATTTTTTATTATTTCCACTGTTACATTCTCCAAAAATAATTTTTATAAAATGCAATTAATTTATCGCCTGTGCCACCTCCTGCCTTCGTCTATCTTTCTGTCACCTTTCGCTGAAGCTCAAATACCTCACGGTTTGTTCCGTAAAATATATCATCTCTGCCACTGATTTTTTTACAAAATTCTTCAATTCTGCTCCAGTTGTTCTCGTCCTCGAACTCATATGAATGTCCCCAGATGTAAAAAATCTTGAGACTATCCGGTTCCATTGCCAAAAATTTATCTGCAAGGTTAAAAAGTTCCTTATCGTTATGATGACATGTGGGATGAAAACGCAAAAGGTCACTTTGCAATTCAAAAGAATGCGTTTCCCATCCTTCTCTGGAATACAAAAATCCATTGTCCGAAAGAATTTTAACAGACCTGTCATCATATGTATTGAACGGATATGCCATACCTATCACTTTTCTTTTAAACATTTCTTCCAAATCCCGCTTGTTTCCAAGAATTTCATCATTTAGGTGCTCATCATCAATTTTGTTAAGCCACAGGTGATTTCTTGTGTGCACAGCAATCTCATGTCCATTGTAAATGCATATATTCTCCTTTTTTGAGAAATCGTTGCGCTTTACAAGCGTGCCGTTTTTAGTTTTCCAACCTTTGTTGGTCGCAGCTTCTTTGTTACCGGTACATATGTTAAAAGTTGCCTTTATATTATATTTGTTAAATATCTCAATGAGATGATTATCGTATAATACCCCATCATCATAGCTAAATGTTATTGCCTTTTTTAAAATACTCATTTTTTCTCCTCGAATTATACTAATCTTTTATTTCAATTTCCACATAATGCTCGTTAATCAAGCTTTCCCTTATAATTTTCTAAAAGTTACATATGTCCAATAACGAATCAATTAACATTCTAAGATATCTATTCTTGGTGCAGACAAAATTCCATTTTGCCAAAAATTATACTCATAGCACCAATTATCACCAGTAGTACGCCAATAACCGGAGTCCACCCAGTTCGGTCGGGTAATATTATGAAGCCCCCCGAAGGTATTTATACGTGTGCCGAACAATTTAAATTCAATGATATGCCTACCGCTTTTAATTCCGTTTGCACGCACTATATACGGAGCAAACGCAGACACACCGCATTCATTGCCGTCAACATAAATCTTAACCAATGAACCGCGATAGTTGACGGTATGTATCAGCATATCACATTCAGGGGTTTCAACTTCTGTTTTATATATAATATTACCGCCATAAAAAGGCATTCCCTGTGTTGTTAAGTCTGAAAATCCTATCTTTTTATAAGACTCTGTTATTACAGACTCAGTACCGTTAACCCTCACATTAAAATCACCCAAAATATAACACCATTCGATGTTGGTTCTTTTTCCAAACGGCACCTTTATAATTAACTCATTTTCGCCTTGTCTAATCTCAGTAAGTTTCAGCGTTTTTATTGCATGGTCAACATAGTATCCAACAATATTATTCTCAATTTTAATTCCATTAAATGTAATATCAAGTTTTTCAGCGTCTTCCACCGCAAGCAGGGCATTGTTTACATTAATTTCACTGCTGATTTTAAACCTCAGCATTACAAAGTCTACCGGTTCTTCATACGGAACAGTCCACGGCTGGGCAAAGCTCTCGCTGCGCAGAGGCCAACCTTTTTTCTCTCTGCAAATGTTGTCGATTTTCAGTATTTCCTCTTCACCGTCATACTCTTCACAATTTAACGCAAATTGTGCACGATCGAGCAATAGTACATTTGGTTCACAACGCTCATAATTAACCCTTTTAAACAAATTAATAGTTTTAATCACCTCATCCGGCAACTTCTTAAAGCATAATGGCGCGGTTTCCCTATTCTCCAATTTAATTAAATGTCGCTTTTGTATCATTCATTACTATGTATCTGACTGTCGCTTTATCAAATTTATAATCTGTAAAACTGTAATTTTTCTCTGTCATTTGCATATCAACATCTACCTCGCATTTACTTTATAAGTCCCGTTTCAAGGGCAAAGTACAGTGCAAAATCCTGATCGTTTGCCCAATCATCATACACCTTTCCGTAAACATCATTAATACGATACGGATACATATACGCAGCCGACCCTCTGCCGTCATCAGTAAACAGACACAGACAATTTCGCATACACTCCTCCGCCGCCTCACGATATCTTTCGTCACCGGATATTTTATAGTAGTCGTTATACGAACGGGCGGTAAGACAACTCCAATAATGCGGAAATGTGTCGCCTACCAGCTGCATTTTTCCAAACCAATAGTCATCCCAATATCTTATAGGGATTTCTTTAAGGTGAAAACTCGGCTGACTGCCGTTAAACCGCTCAAGTACCTCTATATGCTTTTTCGCCTCATCTATATATTTTTCATCACCTGAAAGTGCAGCAAATTCCGAAATAAATGTTGCCGCCGGAGACACGATGGTCTGCTCATAATTTACCTCGTGCTTCGGATAAGAGGTTCCGTTTGCAACCATATTTGAAACATGGCGTTCAAACATACTATACATTTTTTTATAATCTTCCTCCATACCGGCGCTTTTAAAAGCATTTGCCGTTTTGAGTATTGATACAGCATTCGGATAGAATTTATTTCCGCCTATTGAATAGTATACATCAAACAGTTTTGCAACATCCTTAAGATATTCTTTGTCCCCGGTAAGGTGATACATTTCCGTAAACAACATACTTACCCACGGCGCATTGTAAAGTCTCACTTGACTTTCATCTTTTCCTACTGTATTATACACATAACCTGTATCGGAGTCATATATTTCACGTTTAATAAAAGCAATATATTTTATAATCGCATCGTAAAACTTTTTATTTTCGTGTGTTTGCAGGTATCTTGCAATTAAAAGCCCCATTCCGAGTCTTTCTCTGCCGGCATTATGGTCTGCAATGCAATCCTCAAAAATCATATGCTCCTCTTTGTTATCGTAGATCAGAAACGCTCCGTCAAGCGGGCTTCCACTTTTATTATATTGCTGTTTGTCCACAATAAAATCTATTCTTTTTCTCAAGATTTCCTCAAAGATGTCTTTAACTAAAAAATCGGCATAAGTACGCACGCCGTTTATTTCAACGAATATCCGTCTTTCGCTGTTTTGCCCCGCGTCACACTCAACCTCAACTATGCCATTTTTTATTTTGTATTCTATTTCGCCGTCATTGTCATATACCCTTACATTCTCAGCAGACTGATAACCACGAGCGGAAAAACGAATTTTCTCACCTCGGAATAGCGTGTGATGCTCTGCATCGATATATATAAACTGCGGATAATTAAGCGCTTTTTTAATGGCATCTTCTTTCCCTTTGTGAGCAAAAATAACCCATTCAATCATATATTGTTCGTCTTGCATAAGCTCTATCGACGATAAATTCAAAATAAATCTTCCCCTGCTGTTGCCTATATTGTTTAATAGACTGTAATCACCGAATGCACCCTTTGTCACGACCAAACCGAGATTTGAGTCGGAAACACCCATTCTGAGCGCGTTTATGTACGTACTGTCGATTCCGCACCATATATGTGTGTTGCACCTATGAACAAGACAGTCATCGGCGTCTGTATATTTGTCGTTAAACGGAACCTCAATGCCGCAGTTGTATTCGCTCAAAAAGGCATCGGCATATACAAGATTTTTAAATATGAACCTCTCGACAAGGTTTCCGTCACAATCAAACAGACGTTTTACCGTCACTTGTAATATATCATTCGTGTATACCGAAACAGCACATTGTTCATCTTCATAAAACTCGATAAGCCTCATTTCTTTCATGCGGCTTTTATAATCACCCCAAAGGTTGTCATAGTTAATACTGTGAACATATCCCCATCTGCCGCCCTCAACACACCAGTTCATATTATGTCCATCGCCAACGATTTTTATTGAGTTTATTGTTCCGTCATCTTTATTAAAATCAATCTTAAATAACTCATTATTCATATAACTATATCAGTCCTTTCTTGCAATATACAACTTCAATCATGATAACTATTATATCAAATACCCTTCTAAAAGGAAATAAAGGATTTTGCTTTTTTGTGCAAAATCCTATCATTTCCTGCTTTTTAACCCTATTTAACTTTTTTTAATATCTCTTGAGCCATTACAGGTATTCTGCCGAGGTAGTCTGAGCCGACATTTAACAGATAGTTGATACCTCTGTCGTTCAGGTGCTTTTTAATCTCTCTGACCTTGTCGGCGTCCTTCCATTCATCGTCAAACGTCTTGTAACCCCATGTAGTGTTAAGGGTTGTTGGCGCTTCAACCAATTCATCTCTAACGCTCTCGTTCGGGATTTCGTTATCACCGCAGGAACGGTAGTCGCCCTTGCCGTTTCCTATGCGTGAGTTAATAAGGCAGTTCGGCTGATACTTTTTCACCATATCGTACAGCTCATCGCTCTGTTCCGGCGTAATAACGTGCGGCATATCAAACCATATGAGCGCAAGCTCACCGTAATTTGTCAGGATTTCTTTAAGCTGCGGCTTGATTTTCTTTTCAAGGCAAACAGAAAAGTCTTTTTTGCTGTCATCGGGAAAATCCCAGTCGTTGCTTTTTGCCTCCTCGTCACCCTCCTTCAGAGCATATCCGCCCCCGTTTTCCTCGTGCCAGTCAAGCTCCTGTGAGTAGTAAAGTCCAAACTTCATATTGTGCTTTTTGCAGGCATCGGCAAGCTCCTTTATAACATCTCTACCGAACGGAGTTTTCTTTACTATGTTAAAATCGTCCGTCGCAGAATCATACATAGCAAATCCGTCATGATGCTTTGAAGTCATTACAATATACTTCATTCCCGCCGCCTCGGCAAGCTCTACCCATTCCTCAGCATTGAAATAAATCGGGTTAAACGCCTGTGCAAGCCTTTCGTACTCGCGGCAGGGGATTCTGAAATGGTATTGCAGTCACTCGCTCACACCCTCCGGACCCATTTCCTGTCTTTTTCCCTTCCATTCACCCGCCGGGAGCGCATATAAGCCCCAGTGAATCATCAATCCGAATTTTGCTTCTTTAAACCATTTTTTGTTGTCTTCCATAAATTGCACCTCTTTTTTATTTTGCGGTTTCAAACGGTTTCATCGGTTCACCATTGTTCCATATATAAGTTCTTATGTTCGGATTGAGTGCCGATATTGGAACGTGAAAGTTCTCCGATAAAAACAAATGCGACTCGCCTGGTTTAATCTCGATATTATCAATCATCTTTATGTCTATTAAAATGTCATTATCATAAAGAGCCGTAATATAAAGTGGCTTTATCATATCCTTTGTCTTGTTGGTACAATAAACCTCTGTCGTATAGTCACCACCGCTTTCTACCGTTTCCACCTCTTCCTTGACCCTGTTTCTTATGATTGTTCTTTCAAATGAAAGCGGCTTTGCAAAGTAAACATCTTTAATGCACATTCGGCATTTCTCGCTATATGTTGCAGAGCTTGTAAGCACTAAGCTGTACACCTTTGACTCGTCAAGTTCATCATTGCAAAGTTCACTCAGCGGTATTGAAACCTCGTTCCATTTGTCCAATGCCAGATTTTCTGACAACGCAACCTTTTTTCCGCCTTTCCAATCATTTATATCATCATTACACAGCTGTATCGAAAATGATTCTGTATTAACATCAGTTCCCGAGTCAGCATTTATATACAATTTAAACCTCAGTTCTCCATCATCCTTTATTGCCGAAACATCTGCATAGTTTCTTTGCGTTCTCACTATTTGATATTGTTCCCATCCATTGAATCTCAATTCTATCGCGTGCTCATCATTTTCAAGGATATTCGGATATTCCGCGGCAGAAACAAACCGCATCCTCTTGTTTGCTTCTTCGTCATATCTCCCTACATTTACATACGTTCCGACATTGGATGTATATGCATCCGCACTATTATAAAATACCTTATAAAACTCAGGCAGATAACGAATAACCGATAAAATTGTATTTGAACGATTTCCGCTTTCATCCACAGCATATACCTCAAATCGATTAAGCCCGTCATTCAATTTTGTATTGTAGCTGAATCTGTTAAAACCGTCCGAATCGCACCTCGTACCGTTTACAAAAAAACTGCCATACTTGCTACTTTGACCACTGAAATTAAATCTATAACTTCTCGATGCAAAGTCGCTGTCAACTTTCAGCACAGGCTTTTTGTCATCAATTCCAACATCTGAATAGCAATAAACCCCCTTGCCTCCTGTTGCGACATACACTCTTCCATAATATATACTATCACCGCATAAATCGGACACATTCGCCGGAACATCATTTGATAAATCCGCAATCCTCCTATAATTCTGTCCCATATCGTCCGAAATATAAACTCCGTGACAGCCATCTATTTTCCCATACAGATACACAGTCGGAGTATCCTCAGTCATACCCTTTCCAAACCCAAATAATACATTGCTGTCCGTTTTGTGTACGCTCCATGTATTTCCGAAATCATATGACATATATATTCCATCCGGCCGACTGACCCATATTCCGCCTTCACGTCCCGGCACGGTCTTTGCGTATACACCGACATATATAGCGGATTTTGTACTTGAAATCTTTTCGAATGTTTTTATCCTACTCCAGCTTTTTCCGCTGTCATCAGTACGGTACAGCGACTCATCGTCAAGGTAATAGAACACGTTTCCATTTACTCTGTCAGCCATAAGCATTCTGCCATTGTAATCCCAGGAACCGCTATATGTAACAATATCTCCGGATTTTTGCCAGCTCTCGCCAAAATCCTCCGAACGCCACAATCCTTTTCCCTCTCCGGTTGATATATCACCCACTGTCGTCATTATCAAAACGGGCATTCCGTTTGAGCCAAGTGTGGACGAAACCGCCGCATCTATTATCCTGTTTCTCTCCGGCCATTCAAGCGCAGTAAAGGTGTTTCCGCCATCGGTTGATATTGCAATGCCGCTTGTATCCATAACATCGTTATCTGTGAAACCGACCCTAAACATATATTTCGGCGCTGATTCACAGTAGTCAATTGCGGCGCCTTTGGCTATATACGGTTTCATACTGCTCGCCTTTTTGTATATATTCTCACTCCGCATATGTCCGTGATCCATAACCAATGTATGCAATGCCCCATCCGGAGCGGAAAGCACCTGCGTACAACAGAGTTGTTCCAAACCTCTGTCTCCGTTTGCATAAGTTAAATTCCCTGCATCCTTGTCATTTATACGATACATACCCCTACCGTGAGGCCACCAAACCTCACTTGGATTAATAGGATCTTGATAAATACTGCTCGGATTTAAAATTGCGTTCAATTTTTCCCAACTTTCACCTCCGTCATACGTTCTGTAAATAGCACAATTATCTCTATACGGTGCCTTAACAACCATCATCATATTCGGATTGTTGCAATCAATCATGAACGCCATGTACGCCTCATTAGGTTTGGGGGAAATATTTGACATTACACCGTTTTTTAACCTAAAAAAACCTCCTGTTATTTCCCCCGATTTGGTGCTTGTGGCACTTATATACAACGCGCCACCGGATATTTTCATGTGACACGGGATAAGAGGCGACCCCTCTATAAGTGAAAAACTTTCCCCACCGTCAATACTTTCATAGATTCCTATTCCAAGCACTCCGACATATATTCTTTTACTTCTTCCACTTGCTGTTTTTTCGCTGTCATCAATAACTACAGATGAAACTCCTCCAGGGAAAATACTACTGTGTTCTGCCGGAATATCATTTACTTTAGACCAACTCTCGCCCGCGTTATGGCTGACAAAAAGTCCGTCTGTGAATGTGCCACAGTAAACGGTATTTGAGTTATTGGGGTCTACAGCTATGCTCTCTCCCATCAATCTGATTTCGTCACTGCTCGCTGTATTTCCCGGAAAATTAAGCCTTTTCCACGTTTTTCCTATATCCTCAGTTTTTATTAAATAATTGGGGTAATCATACCAATTCCCGCCACCGGACACATATATTATATTATCATTATTCGGGTCAAGTCCGAACGAACGAACGGCCTGAACCTCAGCAGCCGAATTAGGTATTCCATCCATAAGATTATTCCAATAATCTTTATCTCTGTCATATAAATAAAGGCCGCTCGTGTCAGTTTTGCAGTATAAAAGATTAGAATTTTTCGGATGAGCCATTATTCCCGTCGCATATCCCAACGACCCAAGGTATACATGCTGTCTGTTGTATGACATCCTTGTATTTAATTCCTCGGCAACGCTGTCTGAAAGTTTGGTTATCACGTTTTCGCTTGATATAACAACCAAATTATTATACGTCTTGATATATCGTCCTATTGTTTCCGCAAGGCTGTCCGTTTCCGCATAAATCAGACCTCCACGCCAATCAATAAAACTCTCTTTTCCGTCACAAAACACCTCTCTGTCATCAAGCTTAATCTTAAATGTATAATTATCACTATATTCAATTTCGCCGCCCAATCCGCAGACTGTATATTCCAACGGAATAAATATATGGTTATCCTTTCTGTACGGTTTGACATCATCTGAATTAGAGTCCAACGGCACTCTTTTACCGTCAACGTATCCTTCCGAAGAACCTACCCTCATAATAACTGAGTTCTCAGCATACTTTAAAAGTCTATTTTCATAAAAACCTTTCCTGTTATACTCATCATCTTTGAGCTCTGTTATATACGGATACAGTTCATCGCTTTCCAACGTCAACTGATTTGTTATTGACCCCGCTATCTTATACATATGTTTTGAATCGTCTTTCGGTGTATATTCAAGACTGTTCCGACTTGTGGTTCTTATACTATTGCCGTCCTCGTATACTTTAAAATATCTTGCACTCATGGATGACCACCATTTAAAAATGGTCTTTCCAGAGTTCTCTTTTGCAGAAAAACTTATTCCTTCAGGAGCACAAAATTTCAAATCTGTTATGTATAAATTAAAGTCCTCATCTGATGTTCCGTTACGATTTATAACTATGTATTTTATGTTTTCATAATCAAATGAATCAACGTTTCCAAAATATGAAATAGGAATTTTCACATCGTTCCATTCGTTTGGAATTATATTTTCTGATAAATACACTCTATTTGTTCTTTTCCATCCGTTTTCACTTCCGTTTTTTAAATATAAACTAAGCCTGTCACGCTCTGTATAATATTCCGATGTTTCGATATAAAGTCTAAAGCTTAATTCTCCGTTTCTTTTTATAACATCAACATCAAGTGGCTTTTGTCCATCTTTTAAGCAAAGAGATACCTCACTGTTTTTATGAGTGGCATACGGTATATACACTGCTGTTTGACCATCCGGGATAAAACTTTTATCCGAACTTACTCTTTCCCCGCAATCCCACGGTGATGTTTGTGTCGTTGCTGAAAACAAAACTTCTCCATTCTCATCGCAAAGACTTCTGTACGTAGACATATTTCTATTTTCCGCAAGTCCAAACACAGGGAGTGCTATAAACAAAATACATATTGCACAAAGCGCCGCCTTAATTTTTTTACACATAATAGGTTCTCCTTTGCGAGTCTTTCGGTTTATATACAGTAAAGATAAGTAACTTAAGCCTTTATGCTTTATCTTTGGCTGATGGGTTTAATGTTCGAAAGGTTATCAAACATAAAGCCTTTTATCTTATATGTATCACCCATACCCTCTGTATCTTCAGGAATTAATATATCATTAACAGTATATGTTTTTTCATTCTTAGATGTGGTCGCATCCAAAGTTGGCTTGTACAAAGATATCAATAAATCATTTTTGTATACAGCAACAATATAAACGGGTTTTACCTCATCCGCACTGTTATTATACAATGTCATACTTGCATTATATTTTACCCCGGGATATACCTCATCATTAATTACTTCATCGCTGTCACTATATTTTACAACAAGTTCACTATGCGAAACTTCGGGCATGGTAATACTTACTCCCTGTATATAAATATCACAATTTTGAATATCTGATTTTGTCGTTTTTAATCTTACCGAATACATATTTGTTTTATCATAATTTCCGGTGAATTCACTGATTGGAATCGACAATTTTACCCACTTATTAAGAGGCAATCCTGCATTACTTTTTTTACCGGATTCACCCCAGTTAGTTTTACTTACCAAGCTTATATCAATATTTCTATCATATTGAGTTTTTTCCTCATCAGGTACGTCTATATAAACAAACATATTTAAAAGTCCTGATTTTACATACTCGCTGATATTCTTGTTTTCATCCGAGAAAACAACTTCAAAATAAGTAGAAATATCTGTCGTTACATTACTTCCCATCGGGCATTTCATTGAAAATGTATCCGCAGGAATGAAATCTTTATCGGACTTGGTTGTCGGGCACTTATAGTAATTATTATAATAATTTTCATTCCACTGAAGCGAATACTCACTTGCCTTTGGGTCCCACACCTTATAATATCCCGTTTTTTCTACATCAACATATGCCTTATCTGATTTGTATTCGGTCAACTCGATTTTATTATCATTCTCTGTTTTATAAGGTACAACAATATAACCGAACCTTCCTTCGCTAAGTACCACCGTATCCGTGTATGCTGTTACCGTACTGTCAACATCGGCAAGTTCTGTGCCGTCACGGTAAACCTTGTAACCCGCAATGGTATTCTGAACCGCCGTATCGTTTGCAACCGCCCACGTCAGCTTTGTTCCCTCGCCGTCGCACGCTGTCTTAACAGATATCGCATTCAAAGCTCTGAAATCAATATTTCTTACATAAACATAACTTTCTGCTTCCGTATTCAGGCAAACAAATCGAACTGCAATTATTTTTTTTGTAAAATCGATTAGGTCGCTTTTCAAATCTGCAATCGGAATGTATACATCATGGTATATGTCGTCCGCCGTTATATTAGCACCGTCGGGAATACTTACCGTTTTTGAAGCTCCGTACGAAGAATCGCAAATGAACACTTTTACATCCTTTGCATTATCCAGTCCGGTGATTTTTATCTGAAAATGCAAAACACCGTTATCGGAGATATCTGCTATTCTGGTTTCTTCCGAATTCCAACTTTCTTTGCCGATATTCCACGCAGTAACACCTTCATTAACCGAGGTATCCAATTTCTTCATGCCCAATTTCATTGAATTTTTGTTGTCTGTTTCGTCAGTTTTATCATTAAGCCATTTTGTTCCGTAAGCATCCAATATAGGCTGAGCACGCTGCCAATCAGACGGATACGGTTCCGGAGAAACGCCGCAACCGCCCCAGTCATACATAAAATTCTTACTGTACAAATAATACGTTTTTGAACTTTCATTATCCGCGGAAGCAAATATCGGAACAGCCACTACCGCCATAACCAACGCAAGAACCGCCGACAAACCTTTAAATAACTTTTTCATAATAACAACTCCTTTAAAATTTTATTTATAATTTTCCCATGCGGCTGTAAATGCCGCACATTCAACTACATATCGTTCTTCGCTATTGCATCGATAAATTTTTCATCTCCGCTATAGGCTTTCTACTCTCAAAACTATCATAAAAATATATTTCGACACGTGGTTCTTTAAGTGTTATTCCGGCAGGAAGAGATGCAACTGCATCTATCTTTTTTGTTTCTCCTCGTTTCATCCTGTCAGATGCAATAACGCTTGTTGTAACAATCTTATCTTCATCATATACCGCCATAAGCGCGGTTGCACTCTGCAAACCATCATCTTCTGAGCATAATGCTTTTAAAATAATCTGCAAAGATATAGTATCATCGTTTAGCTTTGGCGTTCCCATATGCTCAATATAAATTGCATCTTGTACAACCGGTGTTACAAAATCAAGGTAATTCGTTTCTATTCCAAGTCCGTATACTGATTCTATACCGCTTTCTATATTCATTCTTACTTCAGACGGAAATCGTACATTAGTATCAAATATAATGTCAATCTCTCTGCCGTTCACCGTAACATTTTTTGCATTAATGCCATTTACAGAAAACTTGTCTGCTGTTATTGTATCGGCTTTAGGATCATCAGATAACTTGGTGTGCACGACCAACATTCCGTTTTTGTTCATCTCACAATTCACAAATGAGAGTTCGGGGCTTTGCACTATATTATATATTGCAATATCTCTGAAATAAAAATTATACTTTGTTTCCATAGTAGAATTGGGCAGCATAGCAATTGAAGCAAGTTTAGTCCAGTCAAATGCACCGGACGGCTTAAAACTTGATAAAGGAATTTTGACATCATACCACTTTCCGTCCGCCTTTATATCCGCCGCATTAGGTAAACTCACACGTGCCGAATCGCACCACGCGGGGTTTGAATCGTCCCAATTTTTGAACCACATAGTTGCATTTTCTGCCGTTGTGCTTTCACTATCCGCCTCAAGCATCAGCTTAAAACGAAGTTCTCCCGTTTCAACTATGTTCGATACATCTATTCTCTTGTTATTTGCAAATTGCATAACTTCATACGCACCGGCATCATAAGTACCGGATTTTCGCAAATCCATTCTTACCGAATATATTCCATCCTCGCCTTGAACAAAACCGTTATCAAATACATCACTGTTTTGCCATTTTTGAATTGAAAGAACGAGTTCTGAATCTTTTGCGGTATTGTTGTATATAGTGTCGCAAATCAAATCCTTTGATTCGGCGTGTACACCGATTATTCCGAAAAGTAAGAACACAAAAGATATAACAACAGCTATATACCACTTTACCCTATGTTGTATCATAACAATACTCCTTTCATGTTGATTTTATTAATTTCTTTATTATTTTTTTAATATTATAGTTGAAAATACTGCCGGATTACACCAATCATCCGCTGTACCATTCCAAACTATTGCACCTTTTCTCACCCCATCGGACACATACTGTGAATCATTATCAACACAGTCTATATCAAATCCAACCTTCATATTTTCAGAAGGAGTTACACCAAGATCACTCCACGGGATTCGAATTTCGGCGGTATAGCCATCCATTGTTCTTGCAAATATAGCATTCTTTTTCGTTCCTGATGCATCAAATACAAATACGTACTGTTTGTCATGGTCATTGTAGCTTTTGCCCTTACAATTGTCACCGTCCATGTATATCTCGATACAATCATTCTGGTGCGATGTGGAGTTTCCGTTATAAACAATATCATCAACAACCTTTGCTGCAACATAGAGATAATCCTCATCCCACATTGTTTCGAACGCCGCCGCAACACTTACGTTTCCGAACGCAACCTTATCTAACGTCTTTGTAAATTCACCATATTTGCTTATATCACCGTTAAATTCAAATCCGTCACACTTGTATTTTGATTCAAAGCGATCGGTAACCTTTGTTGTATCCGGAACGTAGCTTATTTTATACTCTTGTACACGACACGCGTTCCGTGCGTGATCACGTGCCTGCACCCTTATCGTATTTTCACCCTCGTTTAATTCAATTATACTGAAAAAAGACAAATCCTCGTTAAGAGTTATCGGTAATCGGTTCACCATTATTTCACCGGGCTCGTTAACCTTTCCGCGTAGCGTATAAAGTCTTTGAGTTGTGCTTTCAGGTACACTTTCTACCGTGAGTTTCGGCGGTTCGGTATCATCTTCTCCGCTCAAAAAGCCCTTAACGTGCCTTATCATCAGTTTTTCCGGTTGCGCATGGTTTCCTGCCGCATCCGCAGCCTCTATAAGGAAGTTGTTTTCCCCCTCATTAAGCCGTGCCGTAAAGCTAAAGTTATTATCACCATCTACCTTCACGCGCTGACCGTTTATACGCACCTCACAGTATTCGCTTACGCTTCCTTGTATCACGGTATTTTCCGTTCCGACCGCATAGTTCTTTGAAATCGGATTCGGTTCTGAACTCTTTGTATCCATATTTATTGATGGAATCTTTTCGTCTATCCCCACTGGGTTAAGACATATAACACCTCGGCCCGTTGTTGCTATAAAAGCCCTGCCGTATATATTCATATCACCGCACATATCAAATAGAATCGGGATGTTATGCGTGCTGTCATTCAATTTCCACCACTTTCTTCCCAGGTCATCAGATACATATAGTCCGAATACGCCGTCAACCTCGCCCCATACATAGGCTGCCGGCAACGTTGAGCCATCCTTTCCCTTGCCAAAACCGAACACTGTCACATTTTTCACATTGTTAATTGTTTCTATTGTTTTTCCGTAATCCAAAGTTGCATAGATTTTCTGTGAGCTTCTTATCCACAGACCTCCCGGAACATTCGGTATAGTTTTAATATAATACCCCGAATAATCCCCGTTTGACAAGTCAATCGGCAATGTGTAAATCTTGTTCCATGTGTCTCCGCCATTCATACTGCGATAAAGACTTGTTTTTTCCGTGAAATAGAACACATTCGGATTTACCTTATCCGCCGCAAGCATTCTGTATGTATAATTCCAGTTCTCATTTTCTGTAACAATGTCAGCACATTTCTCCCACGTCTTACCGAAGTCTTTTGACCTCCACAAGCCCTTTCCTGGTCTGTCAGAAGTATTTCTTTTGCCGTATGCGACAACCATTATGACCGGATATCCGTTTTCTTGCTTTTCTGCACCCACGACCAAATCAGTAATTACATTTTCGATATCCCAACTTGTCGTTTTGCTTGTTCTTCCGTAATCCTCCGAAACAGTTACAATTGACTCACCACTTGGGTCGTTCATAGTAAATCCAACCCTTACAACCATTGATGGATCCTCAGAGCAATAATCGGTTGCAGTTCCTTTTGTTACGTTATATCCCGCACTCTTTGCCTTGACATTTATGTTTTCGCTGATAAGGTTTCCATGATCCATAACGTCCGAAAGCAATACCGGTGCCTCTTTTGATGGCACAGATGTTACCCCTGTAACAACCAATTCTTCTACGTTATAATCGGCGTCTATATGTGAAAAACGCTTTTCGTGCATATTCGGAATATAGTATATTCCTTTTCCGTGCGGCCACCATATTCCGTTGGGGTCAATCGGATCCTGGCAGATACCTGTAGGATTCAGTACTGCTCCCAAGTTTTCCCATGTTTTTCCGCCGTCATATGTACGCAAAATATCACAGCTATCCACATATGATGCCTTACATATTATCATCATATCGGGATTTTCTCTGTTTATCATAAATGCCATGTACCATTTTCTTCCATCATCGGGACTCAGGTCGGTAAACTTGCCATTCTCATAACAGAAGAATCCGCCCGGTATTGTATGACTTGAATTATCGGTTGTCGCAGTGATATAAATTTTGTCACCAAGCACCTGCATACGGCACGGGAATGTCGGCGAACCGTTCATATGCTTAAACGAAACGCCGCCGTCATGGCTTTCGTACATACCTCTGCCCCATACCGCAACATAAACCGTCGCGCTTCTTCCGTTAGCCAGCTTTACGCTGTCGTCTATCACCACATCGGCGATACCGCCGGGCTGAAGATCGCTTGACTCGGTCGGAACGGAAGAAATGTTGTCCCATGTTTCGCCCGCATCATAGCTGACGAACAACCCCGTATTAAACGTTCCGGCATATACCGTGTTTGAATCGTTGGGGTCTACCGCAATATTTTCGCCTACAAGTCTGTTTAGCGTTGAATTAGAAGTATTACCCTTAAAGTCCAGCTTTCTCCAGCTGTTTCCCCTGTCCGTTGTCTTCATAATGCAGCTCGGACTTTTCCACCATGTGCTGCCGCTTGATACATATATTACATTATCGTTATTCGGGTCAAGAGCAAACGCGCGTACCGGCTGCGCCTCGCGGTCGGCGTCCGATATGCCGTCCATAAGCGGCTTCCATTTATTCTTTTCTCTGTCAAGAAGATAGATTCCGCCAACGTCCGTACGGCAGTATATAAGCTCCTTATTCTTAGGATGCACCACAACGTCGGTTACATAACCCAGCGAGCCGAGATAGACGTTCTGCCAGTTATAATCGAGCGCATTGCGCAGACTTTCCGCCGTAGCCTCTGAAATTCTGTCTATACTCTCATCAGCCGATATTATGACGGTATCTTTATATCTCTTGTAATACCTTTTCGTAAGTGCCGCCACATTTTCTGACTCTGCAAAGAACATACCATTACGTCGAATTATTCTCAGGTCAGGGCTTGTTTCGCAAAATTTATATTCTTTTTCTCCGATTTTTGCCGAAACACCGCTCTCCGTCTCTGCTGTGTTCTCTGCGCCGAGTCCGTCAAGTGCCGTTTTTAGGGGTATGTATATCATGCCGTTTTCCTCAAACGGCATGATATTTTCAGGGAAAACCTCAAAACTGATTCTGCGGTTGTTTATATAACATTGATTACAGCCAACTCGCATTATTACAGATTTCTCAGCAACTCTTTGCTCATCACCACTATAAAAGCCGGTATTATCATAATATGTTTCAGCAAGACAATTTGAACCCGTACCCAAACATATTATAGTTATTAAAGCAAACAGCAATATATTACGCATTGTGACATGACGCTTATTTTTTTTATTATCCATCCGGATTCCTCCTAATCACATTTTTGTTTGCAACCTGTGAATGACAACTGTTTATTTATAAAGGAACATTCCTATCGGATCTCCCCAGCGAGTGCAGACGATAATGTCATTTTCTTTTCCTGTTGGATCCTGTGTAAGTATATCCGCTGAATACGACCCTGCCTCTATTGTTCCTCTATCAGTGTAAAAAACAAGCAGCCCAAATTTTTTAGCAAAAAACGGATAATTGTTTGTAGCGTTATTCTCGGCAAGTGTTTTTTGTATCTTTCCGCCGGAAGAACTGTATATATAAGGAGTTACATTTACAATATCTCCGTCATCCGTTCTTCCTGTTGCACTGCCATGAATATAGAATGATTCCGCCACAATACTACTGTCAGATGGATTTTCAACTGACATCAGGCACTTTTCTCCGACATCAAACACTTTTTCCATCCTCAACACTTGATATGGATTTCCGCCAAGATCTAAACGAACCAAATCCCCTGGTTCAAGATCCTTGCAAATATTTTCTAATTCGCTTTTATATACACCGGCTGTTGTTGAATTCGAAGCCGTTCTGGCCGTAAGTTTCCAAAAAGAATCACCTTCATCGTTTACTGTTTCTGCTATTTCCGAAACCATATATACCCCTGCACTCGAAGACACTTCATTCACATTGGATGAATCTGACTCTTTGAACAATGCGCTTACATAGTTGCTGTCAATATCATCCTTACAAATAATATTCACTCCCTGAAACTCGTTATGCCGAAGAGTTTCAAGGTAGTATGACTTTTCGTTACCGTCATCATTTTTGGGTACATTTACATATTTCGTAGCCGCTTTTGCATAGTACATTGGCTTACTGGTATAAAGCATTCCATAACTTCTATAGCCGAGCCACGGACTTTCCAAACGCTCTGTATAGAACTCATGTGCATCATAGTTACCCGTAAGAATTTCGCACAGTTCACCATCTGAATTTATCTTGAATTTTATTGGCTGTGATATAGTCTTATTCTCAGCCAAACTATAAATTTCAGACTGTTTTGCCGCTTTGCCAACATCCATTTTTGACTTATTATAAGTAATCTTATCCGTCAATTTACAAACGAGCATACTATCGCTGCTCGGAATATATATCTTAGCACGAATATCATCAGAAAACGGATTACCGTTATCAGCTAACTTCACAAGGTATCCGAGTTGTAATCCTTTTTGGCTCTTAAACGCTGCTATCTTTCCATCCGGAGTCAAATAAAACTCCGCTGCGCTCCCCAATTCAATTTTAAAAGCATCTACTATATCAAGGAGTTCGTATTCACTTCCGTTTATTACAACAGTATCGCTTTCCTTTGCCGTAACCGTCCCTGTAAGAACCCGGGAACTGCAAATAAGCTTGGTAACAGATTCACCCTGTGACGGAAGCGTGCGTTGTACATAAAGCACCATATCAGTAAGTAAATTGTCAACCGACAACTCATTTCCATCAGCATCTAATGCCACTACGGAGCCCTCGTTAAGATTAATCTTTTTATCAGTTCCCTTTATCGAATTCGGAAGTGTAGATATTGCTGTCGAAAGCTTATCATAGACTATTTTATTGTTATAATCAATCATATCAATCCAGAATAGTTCAGATTGCGATACAAATGCCATCTCATATTTTCCATCACTATCCGCATCGAGAAATCTTATGTTTCCTCTTGCGCCGTTAAAATCAAATATATCATCGCTGTAATCTAAAATAAGCTTGCCGTTATAAATTATGTTTGTATCTGCGCCGATATAAATCTGTTTGGCTTTATCAGAATCTTTCAGCGTATAACTTAGATACGGATTTGTATACCGGTTAATATCTTTTGAATCTATAACCAACTCTTTATTACAATCCATTTTTTCTATATATTTTGTATTATATATACCGCCATCTTCCTTATAATAAAGCTTGATTTTCATTCCAAGCAGCTCATCGGAACGATATTGATCGCACTGATAAACTTTTTCATTAACTTCTATACATTCATCGCCAAAACCTTCTGCATTTTCTATACCTGTATTCTTGTTTTTTTTGACTATTCCTTCAACATATTTTATACCTCTCCAGTATTCGAGCAGAGTGTAGCCGTCTTTCTGTGCAAGTATTTCTTTTCCATTTGAATTATAAGTCTCCGGAACATATACTTCAGAATTCAAGGCATTATACAACCCTACAACAACCGTTGCATAAGACACAGGATAGTCACCGATTGCAGATGAAATATCATTTGTAATTTTCAATTTTTTTGCCTGTGCCAGGTATCCGAAAGGATAATTCCCCTGTGCAAAAAGTTTTGCTCCGCACGCTTCTGTGAGAACTTTTATCATCTCATATCCCGTTATTGCTTCATCGGGACGAAAATATTTATTATCGTCACCGCGCATAATTCCAAGCTGAGCAGCAAGTCGTATTTTATCCCAGTATTTATGTGTTGAGGAAACATCTTTAAACGGAGTTTCTGTATTATGAATATTTTCGCTCTCTCTTTCTTCTTCTGTTTTCCATATCCAGTCACCGTTTTCATCATACTCAGGATTATCTGTATATCCAAGATATGATTGTTTTGTATTTTCATCTACATCTGTGCCGTTGCTTAACCCCATGGCGCTAAGCATATACGATGCAAATTCAGCACGAGTGACTGTTGAAACCTCACTTTTATCATTTTGAGTTATGAGAGATAGTCCCGTCATAAAGCCTAATGCCTTTTCAAAAGCAGGATTTTTGATATTTTCTTCCCGGGCTTTTATTATTGTCGGTTGCAATAAAGCTATGACCATTAAAAAGCTTATTGTAATTTTTATATATTTTTTCATTTATGCCCTCCGTTTCTATAGCTATGCACTCGAGCCGCAAGGACGGCTGCTTCTGCTCTGTTCATTTCCCTGTCAGGAGCAAATCTTCCATCCTCACCTTTTATAAGATTTGCATTTTGAAGAGCTGCCACCGCCTCTTTCGCATATTCGGAAATCGTATCGGAATCTTCAAAAGTCGGAGCTGTTGCTATCAACTCATTTTGTTCTCGTTTTAGCATTCTGTAAATAATTGTACATACATCCTGACGGCTTATTGCTAAATTCGGCGCAAAGTGTTCTAGATCGATTCCGTTTATTGCACCTATATCACTCAGTGTCCATATATACGGCGCATACCAATCATCCTTAGAGACATCTGTGAACCTATTATTATCTGTTGATTCCTTCATACCGAAAATTTTAAAGATTAGCTTACAAAACTCAGCACGTGTTATCGTTCTTTCCGGAGCAAATTCTGTGTCTGAAACACCATTTGCTATTCCCGCTTTAACAAGTTCATTGATGCTTTCCTCTGCCCATTTATAATTATCCAAATCAGAAAATGTTTTTTCTTCTGTCGCAACATTGTCCATATCAAACACAGGATTCGATATTAAGTCGGCATCGGCCTTTACAGTACTTTTTACACCACCGGATGAGCCGCCTCTGCTCGATGAACCTCCACCTGATGACGAACCGCTGTCATCCGTTTTCTTTATATACTTGTCTAAAATCTCCTGAACCTGCTTACAAGAAGTAATGGTATTATTTTCAACCGCTTTCTCTATCATATTCAAAACTGATTTTCGGTCATTTTCGCTGCTTTCATAAACAGCAAAATTAAACTTTTCTGAAAACCTTTTAAGTGTTTTTTCAATTCCATCCGCACCTCTCACCTCATAAAGCTGAGTAACCGCCGCAACGTCCTCAACATCATTCAAAAATTCACTAACACTATTGTAAATATTGTCGGATGCTGCAAGCCTCTGAGAAAACTTTTCAAAAAGACCTTTATCCATTTTTTTGAAAACAACATCATCCTTTAGTCCATTCAAACACCCATCGGTATTGAGTAAAGTATATATATCTTCCTTATTTCCATTTTGTACAACTTTTATTTCTGCAATTTCCTTTAGAGTCAAAGCGGCATTATCTTCAGTGTAGTCTGAATTTTTTATAAACACAGCTAACTCATAACTTCCGTTATCATCAGGAAGGCTTTTTAACAATGGAATTTTATATTTTAAAATTTCTTTATTA
The DNA here is from genome assembly GCA_900545865.1 of uncultured Eubacteriales bacterium. Lineage (GTDB taxonomy): Bacteria > Bacillota > Clostridia > Monoglobales > Monoglobaceae > UMGS1820. Next base: position 98,683 of record URAN01000002.1, on the reverse strand, counting down.
AGTTCAATAGTCTCCTTGTTGGCTTGAATATTTTGTTTGTTTTCAAACAACAATCGCAAAACAGCATCAGTTTCTTCAGAAGTATATAAATTTACATATTCGCTGCCGGAATCCGATATATATTTTACCATACCCTCTGTCTGAGAGGTTACGGATACCGTAAATTTTCCACCATTTTTCAAGGATTTGGATAAGTCTATATCAAACGAATATCCACCATTATCATCCGCTCTTGTTTGTCTGATAACAACTATATTCTTTGAATCGTCCTCCATCCAAAGATCAATCAGCGCACCCTTATCAGGCTTATTCAGCTTTCCTGTTATCATCAGCTTATCTTCACCAATATTAAAATCATCAATATGAATTGCGCTGCATGGTACAGATGCACCCATAAGTACCGCACAAAGGAAAAATGTACAAATTCTTTTTAACACTGCTTTCTCTCCTTTCTTCGTACGTTAATAAATACATATTTTTCTGCTCAACCGTCTTGTGTATTAATCAACACTAATTATTCTTTTTCCATTCCTCGTATTGTTTATTTACTTCTTCCATAACCTTGTCAGAACCCGCAGCTTTGAGCTTTGAAATATATTCATTTAAAAGAGATTCATAATCATCTGCGCCGTCCGCAAGTCTGCCTCTGAATTCAATCATTACATTCTGGCACGCTCCGACCTCGGTCTTGATTGCCTCGTTATCAACAACAAAGCCAACGGCTGGTGATGCCTTAACCGTATTGTTGAATTCTTCGGTGAGCTTTGCTTTTTCGGGATCCTCGCCCTCTACCGTATAATCTAAGAATGTGTTACCGAATATCCACTGCATACCTGCGTTGCCGTATCCGGATTCTTTAATCGGTGAGATTGTGCCGTCCGCATTTTTTGTGTAGTCAACATTTTCAACGCCGAATACTATCAAATTGTGAAGATACTCATCTGTGTTAAAAAGTTCGAGGAACTGCATAACGAGTTCGGGCTGTTCCGATGTTCTTGAAATGCACATAAGCGAACCTGTTGCGTCATCACTTACCATTGTCGGCTCTCCGAGACTAACCTGTTTCCACTTATAGTTTCTGCTTCCGTTAAGCTCACTGTCTTTACCCGGCCTAAGACCCATAAGCTCTACGAAGAAGTTTTCTTCATCTTCCTTTATTTCCTTTTTCATATAGCCGTTTTTAAGATTTTCCGATGACTGCCTGCACACTTCCTTGTATTCATCTGATTCGACATAGTTCACAATTTTACCGTCACCCTCCGCAAATACACCGACAGGGAAAGCTACTGTGTCAAACCTGTTTAACAGTCCTGTATTCGCATTATGATTCTGGAAGAGCGGAGAAATACTCGGTTCTTTCTCTTTGATGACGTCAAGAATCGGGAAAAGATCCTCATACTTCTTTACATTCTCAAGCTTTTCGGTAAGGTTATATTTCTCTGCCAAATCTGTTCTGTAAAGAAATCCCGGGCTTGAGCCCTTATCCTTATTTGCTGGAATACCATAGTTTTTTCCGTTAATCTGTGAACCCTTTAAAAAGTCCTCGCCTATGATTTCCTTTGTTTTGGGCGCATATTTATCCATCAAGTCATTGAGTGGAAGATATGCGTTCTTTGCTGAGTTCAATCTGTAACCGTCACCCGAATCCCACGCAATATCATATTTCTCACTGCCGGCATTCAATACGTTAATTCTCTCTGTGTACGCCGCCCACGAAAGATAGTTAAGCTTAATATTTACGTTAAGTTTATCTTTCAAGTACTCATCGGCAGCTTTTTCCACGTGTTCGACATTTGACGGAGCAGTTCCGCACACTATATACCAATCGATTGTGTATGTATCGCCGCTGCTTGCCGTTTTTTCTCCGCATCCGCTAAGTCCCATTGTAAAGAGTGCCGCTCCTGCGAGCACTGTGCTTATCAGTTTTTTTCCTTTTTTAAATCTCATATTTCTCGTCTCCTTTTAAATCATGAATTTTATTTATATTTCTTTTTTAATTATTTTCTTAAATTATTTGTGCTTGCCCACTCTCTCCTGAGCACAATGTATCTTTATCATATATCAACCATTCAAAGTCGGACATTTGACGTTTTATCCTTTTACCGCTCCGATTGTCAGACCCTGAATAAAGTATCTTTGGAAAAACGGATACGCAAAGATTATTGGCGCTATTGAAATTACACAGATTGCGTTTCTCGCACTTTCCTGCGGGAGTTTTAATGTCATTCCCGATGCGCTCGCCCCTTGTTCCATCATTGATGCACTTTTTAATATGTTGTACAGATAAAGCTGAAGGTTTTGAAGCGATGTCTTTGTCGTCAGCATCATTGCATTGAAATAGTTGTTCCAGAATCCCAGCATCGCAAACAGCGCAATCGTGGCAAGTCCCGGCAAGGCTATCGGGCAAACTATTCTGACAAATGTTTTAATTTCCGACGCACCGTCAATTCGTGCCGACTCGATTATCGCATCGGGAACCGAACTTTTAAAGAACGTTTTTAATATGATTATGTTCCACGCACTGCACAGTGACGGAAGTATCAAAGCCCATATTGTGTTGTTTATATGTAAAACTTTTGTACATACTATGTACCACGGCACCGTTCCGCCCGAAAAGAGCATCGTAAAAAACATATAAAACGTAAAGAAGTTTCTGAACTTAAACTCACGTCTCGATATTGCATACCCGTAAAGAGCGCAAACTATTACATGAAGCATCGTTCCCACAACCGTCACAAAGATTGTTACTCCGTACGCTCTGAGCAGCGTTGACGCATTTGCAAACAAATATTTGTATGCATATAATGTCGGTTCTTTCGGAATCGCGGTATAGCCAAAACTCGCGATTGCCGACTCACTGTTGAACGATGTTGCTATAACAAGCAGAAAGGGATACACACACGTTATACACAATGCTATAAGCAAAATATTCAGCAGAACATTAGCGGGTCTTGACACCATATCTATTCTTTCTATTGATACTTTCTCTTTTCTATTACTCATTTATTATTCTCCTCCTAAAACATTGCTTTTTCCGAGTCTATCTTTCTTACTATTCCGTTCGCAACCATTATAAGGATGAATCCCACTATCGATTGGAAGAAACCTGCCGCAGACGACATACCTATATCGGCGTTAAGCATTAACGCTCTGTAAACATATGTGCTGATTACGTTCGTTACGGGAATAAGTGCACCCGACTCCATCGGCACATTATAGTATAACTCAAACGATGAATTTAGCACTCCGCCTATTGACATTATCAGCAACACAATAATAATAGAAGAAAGTTCGGGAAGCATAATATGCATTATCTGCTGTCTTTTGTTTGCCCCGTCAATTGCCGCAGCCTCATAAAGCGAATTATCTATACCTGCTATTGCCGCAATATACACAACGGTTTGATAGCCCATACCTTTCCACAAAGACAGAAAAATCAAAAACGGAGGCCAAAACTTTTTGTTTTCATACCACGAAACGGGGTCTTTGCCGAGCCACTCAAGAACGTGATTGAGCAAACCGTTGTTATAAGATAAGAAAGAATATACTATATATGTAACAATAATCCAACTTACAAAGTACGGCAGCATCATAACCGTTTGATATACCTTGCCGGTTCTCTTATTTCTGAGCTGGCTGAAACATATCGCCAACGCAACCGGCACAATAACGCCCAAAATAATACCGATTATATTATAGCCGAGCGTATTTCTCAGAATCACCCACAAATCGGGGCTTTGAAACAAAAACATAAAGTTTTTTAATCCACACCAGGCGCTTCCCATAATGCCCTTTGCATAATCTATATCCTTAAACGCTATGCATAGCCCTGCAAGAGGAAGGTAATTGAAAACCAATGCCAGCGCAAATCCCGGCAATACCATCATGAGAAATGCAAAATTCAGCTTCATCGACTTTGCATTTGCTCCGCCTCTTTTTCTTTTTTCTTTTTCGCTTTGTTTTACCATAGCAACCATCCTTTTAAATAAAATAATCTTGTCACAATTTGTTTACAAGATTATTATACCTAATTTCAAAAGACAAAGTAAATCAAGAATACAATCATTTTGTTCAATTTTTTATCTATTTTTTCATATTTTTTCAAAAATGTTTGGATTTTGAACAAATTGGTAGGATTTTGTGCTTGAAAAACAATCAATTTTCGGTTAAAATTTAAGTATAGGATAGGAGGTGTTCCGCATGAGCATTATGTATAAGAAAAAAGAGTTTTGCTTTTGACTATGGTTATGCTTATAGTCGTGATTATTTTTATGATAGCAAATAATTTATGGTCAATATTCCACACATTCGGTGAAAAGGAAAAACAGACCGAAATTAATATATATAATTGCTTCGGAAATTACAGCTCAAAAAATATTGCGCTGTCCGACATAATAGAAAATTACTCAAAGAAAAATTCAAATGTTATAATAACAAACACCTCGACGTCGAAAGAAAAGTTCTATGCAAAACTTCAGGCGGATTTCTCGGCGAACTGCGGCGCAGACATTATAATCGCTCCGCCGTCTTACGATATTTTGCAACTGTACAAAAGAGGCTATATCACTTCTGTTGATGCCGAGTTTGCAAAAGACCCCGAATGGGCAGAGTCGTTTGACGGAAACATTTTAAGATTTGTGACGGACAGTGACAGCATTTACGGTCTGCCGACCGATGTTGAATACATACTGCTTTTTTGCAATACTGAAATATTTAAACGCTATGATCTTGGAATTCCGAAAAGTTATGAAGGTTTTAAAAAAGTTGTATCTTCTCTCGCCAAAACCGATACCGTACCCATTGCCTTTACGCCAAATGATACCGATTTGTATTTATACCAGGCATTAACGTCAATGCTCGGAAACAGCGATTATTCATCCGAATCCGAAAAGCTCGGTCCGGAATATACCCAAGCAATGGAACATATGAAAGAGTTGTATTCACTCGGGGCGTTCCCGAAAAATTACGAAGGCTTGAGCATAAGTGAGGCAAACAACCTGTTTTTGAGCGGCTCTGCGGGAATGATTGTAACAACCAACAGCTTTGTCGACGACATCATGCAATATGCCGCAACCGAGAGCAATGACTATACCAAATATATAAATCAGTTTGATATAATTGCATTTCCGTCCGAAAACTCATCGAACCAATCCGCAAACTCATTCTTTTCCACCGTTGCCTATAACTCGGGGGAATTTACTATATTCATCAGTAAAACCGCTTACGAAGAAAAACATGACGAAATAATGGAACTTGTGAAATATCTGACTAAGCCCGAGGCATTGAGAGTTTATCTCGCTCAAACAAATGACATAATTTCCATTAAAAATACAGAAAACAAAGAATACAAAAATCAACTTGTAACAAACTGTAAAATTGCCATAGGAAATGCAACAAAATTCACATCAATGCCTATTGACGCAACATATCGTTATATATGGAAAAATCATATTTGCAAGAATATTCCCAAGGTATTTGACGGGCTCATCGATTATACCGGTACCGTAGAGGAAATAAACAATTTATCTGTATTCACCGATTAACGCAAGGGGACAGAACAAAAATGAAAATATTCAGAATAAATACCATTAAAAACAACATATTCTTTGCCTCTGTTTTACAGACGGCAACTTCAATTCTTTGTGTTGGTGTAATGTCAAGCATTATTACTCTGAGCATTTTAAAGGTCCAAGCGTTTAACAACACAAACGATGTGTTCGAAAGGGTATCCGACACGGTTGCCAGCTACTCGTCAAAGGTTTTCCGCTTATCACAGACATTGTTATATGATGACAACCTCATTGATATTGCGGCATTTGAGCGTGACTCAAATACATACAGCATCGCACCACTGAACGACATTCTTATGGAAAACCCCGAAATACAGGCAATAAAACTTGTAATAAACGGATCCGAATACGATGTTTCGCAAGGCAAAAACTCAATTTTTCGCCCCGGCTCAATCGGATATAATAAGCTGAAAGATGCCATTTGCAAAAGTGAAAAAAAATACATTTGGTATGTAGCATACCAAAATTATGAAATGTCGGATATTTTCTTTGTAAGACAAATCCAAAATCCCTATACGAATGAGCACAAGGGAATGTTGGTCTTTCAGATTTCGGGGCAGACATTTTCGGATATGCTTAAAATGCCCGAAAAATCCGACAACGGAACATTTTCGATTCTGTCGTCAAACAATCTGCCGATAGTAAAGAGTTTTGAAACACCGACCCAAATACTAAAACAGGCGGACGACGGCGAAACAGGCGTGGCATCATCCGATGGCAAGTATTATTTTTACAGAAACCTGTCCGATTTTGATTGGAAGATTGTATACTGTGTGAGCAAATGGAACTTATACCGAATTTTATATATGCTCATCACTTTGATTGTCCTGCTTTGCGGTATATCGATAATAATAACATCATTTTTTACACAACATATAAACAAAACCGTTGTGACACCGATACAAAAGCTCTCATCAAGCATGAGAAACTGGTCGGAAAACGTGTTGTTTAGCAAGAAGAAAAAATATGACATTTATGAAATCGATACCCTCTATGATGACTTTGAGAATATGACAAAAAAAGTGACGGATTTGATTAACAAAAACTATAAAGCGATGTTGGTTCAACGTGAGTCCGAGCTTAAGATGCTTCAATCTCAAATTAACCCCCACTTTATATTCAATACATTGGAAGCGATAAACAGTTTTGCTTTGATTTACGATGCCGAAGAAATAAGCGAAATAACCGTTGCGTTTTCTGAGCTTATAGAACAAAGCATAGGTTATACCTCGGACAAAGAACATACCTTTGCACAGGAAATCCACCTTGTCGATTGTTATCTCACGATAATTCGAATAAGATACGGTGACAAAATTTTGATTTCAAAGGATATAGATGATGAAATTTTAAATATTTCAATGCCCGCGCTTATTCTTCAACCTATATTGGAAAATTCGATAATTCACGGGATAAAATCATCACGCAAGAGGTTTGAAATCGATATAAGCGCTCACCGAAGCGGTGATGATGTAATAATAAAAATTCGTGATAACGGAACAGGAATCGAAAAAAGTAAAGTCGACAAGCTGAATCAATCATTTATGCTTAAGAAAAACTCAACCGAAAAAAGCATCGGTTTGATCAACGTTAACAAACGTCTGAAATTGCTGTACGGTGACAATTATCATTTAAAAATATCCAGTGAATTTAATGAGTTTACGGAAGTTGAGCTAAAGATAGGAGGAAAACTATGAAATATAAAGTTATCATCATCGATGATGAACTGCCAATAAGGAAATCGCTTACAAAGATAATAACTCAGCGCATTCCCGAATGCCGAATTGTCGCAGAAGTGGAAAACGGGAGTGACGGGATAGAAATGATAAACGAGCATAATCCCGATATTATCATTACAGACATCTTTATGCCTCAGACCGATGGTATGGATATGATTAAATACGCTCAATCAAGCGCAAAAACAATAGTTATAACCGGATTTCGCGACTTCGAAAAAGCTCAGCAGGCAGTAAATCTAAATGTATTTGATTTACTGGTCAAACCCATTAATCACACTAAACTTATCGACAGCATTACAAGAGCAATGTTCGCTATAAAGACTGAAAAACTAAACTCCCTTCTCATCCTTTTTACAGCTGCGATAAATGATTGTGATATTTCAAGCATAAAAAATTATTCGGCACTGATTGCCAAAGGAATAAAACAACTTCCCGATAACGATATGGAATTTATTCATAAATATTTCATTAAGTTATTCCTTTCCATGCAGGAAACACGTGCAACGGTTATAAATGACAGCAACGAATACTCTGATAATGAAAGCTTGAAAACTATGATTAAACAGGCGCACGACATTGATGAATTAATTGATGTATTTAATGCTTGCGCCAATAATATTATAAATAATATGCAACAAGAAAACCTTACAAACATATCAAAGCATATACAAATGGCAATTGACTATATAAATGAAAACTATCAGAAAAAGCTTTCGCTTGAGGATGTTTCACAATATATAAATCTGAGCGTTGTGCACACAAGCCGACTCTTTAAAAAAGAGACCGGCAAAACCGTTCTTGATTATATAAACGAAGTTAAATTGACAAAGGCAAAACAAATGCTTGATTCCGGTAAGTATAAGGTTTATGAGGTTGCTGATGAGCTTGGGTTTAATACCTCACATTATTTCTCGACGCTGTTCAAAAAATTTACAGGTGTAACGCCAAGCGAGTATTTACAGAACAAACATATAAATCAATAGTTTGTTTAAAACAAATTTTATTAATGACCGAATGGAGATCTAAATGAAACATTATTTAACAAAACACAAAGGATTTTTACACGGATGCGACTATAATCCCGAACAATGGATTGACTATCCGGAAATTATCGATAAGGATATGGAATACATGAAAAAAGCTCACTGTAATGTTGTGTCACTGGGCATATTTTCATGGTCACATCTTGAGCCTTATGAGGGCAAATATAATTTTGAGTTTTTTGATACCGTTATCGAAAAACTCAGTCAAAATAATATTAAAATTATTCTCGCAACTCCAAGCGGAGCAAAGCCGAGATGGATGGCAGAGAAATATCCCGAAACATTAAGGGTAGGAAAAGACAACGTGAGGGCACTCTATGGTTTTAGACATAACCATTGTTATACATCGCCCGTATATCGCGAAAAAGCGGCAAAGCTCGATATTGAACTTGCAAAAAGATATTCAAATCACGAAAATGTTATACTTTGGCACATATCAAATGAGTTTGGCGGTGAATGTCATTGCGAGCTGTGTCAAGCCGAATTTCGAAAATATCTTATAAAAAAATATGACAACAGTTTAAAAAACCTCAACCATGCATGGTGGGCTCATTTTTGGAGTCATACAATTACAGAATGGGAGCAAATACACTCGCCCACATCAAACGGAGAATCCGATAACGTTATGCCCGGTCTGTATTTGGATTGGCGCGAGTTTGTCACATATCAAACCACAGAGTTTATGAAAACAGAGATAAACGCAGTCAAATCCGTAAACCCCGATATACCCGTAACCACTAATTTTATGGGGCCGTACCAAAACCTCGACTATCACTATATGAAAGATTATGTTGATATTATTTCGTGGGATTCGTACCCATCGTGGCACAGCGACAGAGGCGATGAACTCGAGGCATACAGCATTGCCTTTGCGCACGATTTGCACAGATGTCTGAAAGATAAACCGTTTTTGTTAATGGAAAGTACTCCGAGCCTTACCAACTGGCTTCCTTACAATAAATTAAAAAGACCCGGTATGCACAGGTTGTCATCGCTGCAAGCCGTTGCTCACGGAAGTGACAGCGTCCAATATTTTCAATGGCGAAAAGGCAGGGGCGGACAAGAAAAATTTCACGGTGCCGTTATTGACCATAATCAAAAGGCAGAGGGCAGAGTCTTTGACGATGTTAGAAACATCGGCTTAACTCTTGAAAAAATACAAGAAATCTCGGCAACAAACGTTAACGCTGAAGTTGCCGTTGTTTATGAATTTAAAAACCGATGGGCAATCGAATGCGCAATGGGTTTTAATAATAAAGACAAAAAGTATAAAAGAACATGTATAAACTTTTACAAACAGTTTTGGAAATGCGGAATCAACGTTGACGTAATTGGATTAAATCATAACTTATCCAAATACAAAATTATTGTTTTGCCGATGATGTACTCAATTTCAAATGAACAGACAGAAAAAATAGAAGAATTTGTCGCAAACGGCGGAACGATAATTTCCACATATATGACAGGATACACCGATGAAACGGATTTATGTTATATGGGTGGTTTCCCCGGAGGCAAGCTTAAAGACGTTTTCGGACTTGTTGCGGATGAAATCGATACGCTTTATCCCAATGACGAAAATTCCGTATCAATGGCCGGCAAATCATACAAAGCGGTCGATTATTGCGAATTATTGACGCTTACAACAGCGCAGGCAATCGGAGTATATGAAAAGGACTTTTATTCAGGTATGCCTGCCGTAACAATAAACAAATATAAAAAAGGCAAAGCATATTATATTTCCTGCCGTGATACGGGCGAGCTCTCGAACGAGCTTATTAAAACGATACTGGATGAAACAAAAGTAAAATACCACGAATTGCCCGATGGTGTTACCGTTCACACGCGCGGCGAGATTTATACATTTGTGGAAAACTATTCCGACAAAGATAAAACAATAGCATTGGATAAAGATTATATCGATATCGAAAGCGGAGAGGTTATAACCAAAACCCTTAATATTAAAGGTTTTGGTCTGAAAATTTTAAAAAACATATGAAAGCTTAAAAACGGATACTGACAAGCGCAAAGCTTATGAAATTGCTGACGGATAGGGGTTTAACGTTTCATACTGTTTTCGATACTGTTAAAAATTTCATCGCCGTAACAACAAGCGAGTATCAGGAGTCAATCCCGAATTTTGTGTAAAGTCTTTACGAAGCCTCCAAAATGATGTATAATAAAAATATCAATTTGGAGGTTTTAATTATGCCAAGGTACAAATTAAGTCCGGAGGAACGGGCAGCGGAAAAAGAGCGCAAGGAGAATCTGCGTAACATCATGCAAGGGTTGGATATAAAGAATTTTGATGACCTGAAAGATGTGTTTAAGATGATGGTCGGGGAAATGCTTGAAAACGGTCTTGACGGAGAGCTTGATGATGAATTAGGCTATACAAAGTATGATTATCGCAACAAAGAGGGCGAAAACAGCCGTAACGGGTATTCTAAAAAGACCCTTAAAACAAGCTTCGGTGAAACGGAAATCAAAGTGCCGAGAGACAGAGACGGTGAATTTGAGCCGCAGCTTGTAAAGAAAAATCAAACAACACTGACCGGTGACATTGAAGAAAAAATCATATCTATGTATGCAAAGGGTATGACTACAAGCGATATAGAAGCTCATATCAGGGATATTTACGGTTTAGAATGTTCCGACACAACCATAAGCAGGATAACCGATAAAATACTGCCTGTAGTGCGTGAATGGCAGTCAAGACCGCTTGACGAAATCTATGCGGTTGTATTTATGGATGCGATACACTTTCATGTTAGAAGCGAGGGGCAGATTATCAAAAAGGCTGTATATATTGCAATCGGAATCAATATGGAAGGGCAAAAGGAGGTCCTCGGAATGTGGGTTGGCGAAAATGAAAGTGCAAAGTTTTGGCTTTCGGTGCTGAACAGTATAAAAGCCCGTGGTGTCGAAGATATACTTATCGCCTGCATTGATGGGCTGACCGGCTTTACAAACGCAATAGAAGCAGTATATCCCAAAACAGAAATCCAGCAGTGCATAATACGTCAAATCCGCAATACCACAAGGTTTGTATCATACAAAGATATAAAGGGTTTAATGGCTGATTTGAAGAGAGTTTATGCGGCGGTTGACGAACAAACTGCTCTTTCGGAGCTTGATAGCTTTGATGAAAAATGGAGCAGCAAATATCCTAAAATAGCCATTTCGTGGCGAGCGAATTGGGCTAATTTATCGACGTATTTCAAGTATCCGGAGGCTGTCAGAACCTTGATTTATACAACAAATACGATAGAGGGATTTAATCGGCAGCTTCGCAAGGTTACAAAAAACAAAAGTGTTTTTCCGACAGATGACAGTCTTCTGAAAATGCTTTATCTTGCGATGATAGACATTACGAAGAAGTGGACAGGTAAGCGCAAGGACTGGGGACAAATTCATTCACAGCTTGAAATATTCTTTGCCAACAGACTGCCACAGTAGCATAAAATCACCGACAAATCAAGGGTGAAATGCACGCCCTCTTACGAGGGCGCCCTTGACATGCCGGCAATTTTATGCTATATTATAATTAAGGGCTGAAAGCCGAAATCCGACTTTCAGTCCACAAAAACTAATTAGATTATATCATCATTTTGGAGCTAAATTTGAGGTTTACACAAAATGAGGGATTGACCCGACTTAAACGCCGTTATATCGGCTATTAAAATTGATTTTCATTCGGTATATAGGTCATCATTTTCAAAGCACGCCATAATAAACCTTGCTCCGAGTTTAAAGCCTTTTATGAATGCCTGACACTCTGTAATTTGTGTCATTTCATCTTGACAAGCCTTGTATTTGTCAAACGGTTCTTTTTCTTGTTCGTTTAATGTTTCAAGCAGTTTTTCTTCGTTTCGGGTCAGTAATTTAAACACTTTGTCAAATTGCCTTTGCCGCTGAAACGGTATTTCAACCGGATTGATATTGCCATACCAAAATTCTTCTAATATTCGCATTGGTCTGCCTCCTCACATAAAAAGAGCGGCTCAAATTCCGGTATATCCGAAATCGAGCCGCCCTCTTTCAATAATCTTAACGTTGTCTTAATTGCCTCTCTAACATACGAGAACATCTGCAGATGTTCTCGTATGTCCGCTGGCTTTATCCCTTGCTTTGCAAGCTCATATGCCGCCATAAATACACTGCTTTCAATGTTGTACTTTTCACCATACATAATTTCTTCTAATGTAAACTCCGCCATCTGTGCCACCTCCTTCGGCAACACAAACAGTATCGCAGAAAGAGGAATAAGTCCAGAATTTTATTTATAAATGCACCATATTTCTTCGACGCTTTTCTCTGCATTTAATAGGTTTCAGTGAATGTGTCAATTAATCTTTCTTTAATAACATGTACCTTTCTATTTTTGAATGATTGATAATCATGAATTGATGCAACAATTATTTGATTATCATGAAAATCTTTGTGTAATATATCAAACATTTTTTCAATATTCTTAGGATCCACTTCTTTGCCACTAGGCGAATCCAAAATTATTGGCAATTTAAAACCCAATTGTTTTTCCACTTCTAAAATATATCCTAATTTGAACGCAAAAACAATTTTATGCAATATAGCACCAGAAAGCTCCTTCAAATTATGCGTAAATATAAAATCAGTCCTTAAGTTTATATGTTTTTCTAAAGATAACTCTTTTGCATATCCTTCTATTGATTTATACATCGATTCTAAATGTTGATTGTTTTGTTTCGTGCTTATAGTTAACTGCTTTTTTAACGAAGTCCTCTTTTTTTCTAAAACTCCTATTATATCTTTTATAGTTCGGTAATCTACTTCAAAAGCTGCTATTTTTTTGTCAAATTCTTTTAGTATGTCATTAGTTACAACAAATTTCAGTTGATTATCCTCGGTAATCACATCCAGCTTGGCAATTTTTCGATTAATCGCCGCTATTTCTGCCGCAACAATTCTTTGACGAGCCTTTAACAATTCGTTAATTTCAGCAAAGTTTTTTATGGTTTTTGCATTAACTGGGGTTTCTGTCCCATCTGAATTAACCACGTACAATTTCATCTTCTCAATATAATTTTTAAAGCTATGGTTTTGATCGTAAGAAGATTTTATGCTTTTTAATTCCTTTTCATATATTTCCTTTTGAATATATAAGTTATCTAATTCTTTTTGTATTGTCGCATCGTAATCGTCATAAACAAGCGTTCCCTGTTCAGAGTACAGTTGTTGCCGATATTCTGCAATATCTAGCACTTTTTTATACTTTTGTAACTCATTTTCAACTTTACGAATTTCTTTTTGGAGTTCAGAACAATCTCGGTTAGCTAACCCCCTAAGCAGTTCTTCAACATTAAAGCGATTGCTGCCAATTACTACCCCACGATTAAGAAGAGTCCACCCCTTTTCCTGGTCAACATAAAAACACCCAAGAAGATTATGAAGAATGTTAACATTATCTACGCCAAATAATACTTTATGAAGTTCATCTTCCTCATCTTGCAACACGAACTCACTTTTTTCACCTTGCTGGTTAATAACTTGACAAAAATCTCCCTGCCTTGCGATGGTAAAGTAATTATCACCAATATGTAATTTGCTCTCAACAAAGCAGTTTGCAAACTTTATAGATTTTGTGTCAGGGATTCTATAACCTAGCGAATATACCATTATTCTTAAAAGAGTTGTTTTACCTTGACTGTTTTCTTCGCTGAATATAAGATTGTTATGTTCATCAAACTCTATGTATCTTTCGTACATTCCTTCTTTTATTTTTATATACTCAAATTTCATATTAAATTCTTCTCTTTCATACAATTTATAGTGCATGACTGATAAATTATTCTTGCAAGGATGGTTTTAACTAATATTTCTTGCGTGTTTGTAGCCAATTTATCTAAAGCAAATTCACTTGTATAATCTCTCCATTTTTCTTCAATGAATTCGAATGTTTTCTTGTTGCTTTCTCTGGGTGTAAAATTGTTAAAATCGCTTAAAACTGCAGTTACAAATTCAAAACGAACAATCGAACTGTTTATAAACGCATTAAAGTGATTTTGCACATTTTGAACTTCACTAATATCAATTTTATTGTAAATGCTATTATCCTTCAAGCTATTCTCTAATGCTTTCACTATTATTATCCAAGTAAATTGTTTTTTATCGAGAGTTATACAAGTGTTAGATACGGAACCATTTAATAGCAGTTCTTTTTGCCATACATCAAGTACATTCCCACCAATACCATTTCTATTTTCCAAAATAGTTTCAACAAACTCATCTACTAAGCGTTTTATATTTGTATATCGATCTGTTGGTGATACACCATTTTGAAATTGAAGAATATATACAAACAATCTATCTCTATCTATAACAATTTCTTTTTCTGCTTTACTCAATGCATCTTCAACAATTTTTTTAGCTTTATCCGTTAAGTTATTGTACGGTTGCCGAATATATGGTCCAATAAACTGTGACATCGTTTGCATATGTCCCATAGGATTTTCTGAATTTGTTATATATATAAATTGTTTTATAATACCATCTTCATCATGCGCTGTGTTATTTAACGAGTTTAGCGCATTCGTCAAATGTTTCTTAACATTGCTATAGTCCCCTGCTTTTTCTACAGATTTGGCTTGGGCATATATTTTTTCTTTGTTTGATAAAGTAATTTCAATGTCTTGTTTAGAACCTTCCAAACGAACTTTATCAACATCCTTTATATTATCAATTAAAATAGCAATTGCTGCATTTACTTGAAAATCCCATCCAAAAAGTGATGGTGCGGCACAGTTTTTGCTCATACGATCAATTCCCCTTATTCAAAAATCCGTGGATTTACTAATTCACAAATGCATTTTGAATTATATTCTCACTACTTTCAACTGTTATTTGTTTACCAAAATATGTACAATTCATTTTCTGCAATATTCATTTTTCTTTTTTGTTTTTTAAGACAAAGCAAAATCTTATCACGGGCGATATCTTAAATTATATAAATCTCTTTCCGTCACTAAATGCCTTCCCAACTGTATCGCCAATTTTGCGATAAGTATGATGCACAGGGTCATAGGTGATAGGCGAGAAATTGCTTAAATCAATTTTGCCGTCCTCGCCAAGAATACTTTCGTTAGCACAAACATTTACGATTTCGCCGACGAGTCTGCAAGTTTCTTCATCATAACTGATAAGTTTGCATTCAAGCGCCATAGGCAGTTCATCAAAAAGCGGTGCGTCCACAAATTCACTTTTTGTAGCATGCCAGCCTGCTTTTTTAATTTTGTCCGGCTCTTTATTGCCCGAAACAATGCCTACATAATCGCAGGCAACAACGTTTTCTGCATCTGCGATGCTCACGGTAAACGCACCTCTTGCAATGATATTTTTTGTTGTTTTGTGTTCTGCGCTTATGCAAATTGAAATTTCTGTTTCTTCACTGATTCCGCCCCAGGCAGCGTTCATTGCATCAGGCCTTCCGTTTTCATCATACGAGCCGATGATTAAAACCGGCATAGGGTAAAGATACGCCTTTGCGCCAAAATTCTTTCTCATAACAAGTCTCTCCTGACATCAAAGTTTCGATGCACTGATTTTATCATTAGAGGCATCTATCACAATGATTTCTATACTATAATTAAATTCCAATCCTTTAATTTTTTGTTTCAATTCATTGCATTTGTTAAATTCATTGGAATTAAAGGCTATTATCATATAAATGCCATTTTGAATTCCCTCAGCATCCATGTATTTAGGAAGTTGTTTGGTAAGCCCATTCCAATATTTAGAATTGCTAACTAATTTCGTTTCAAGCAAGACTCTTTTTTTATATCCTTGTGAATATTTAAAATCAACAGGGCCACTGCCTGCATTGCATTCTTTTGATATATCTATGTCCAAATGCATGCAATGAGCTTTTGTTATTCCGTACAAGAGTAATTGAGCCGCCGATTCAGGCTTTGGTCTATCTCCGTTCCACAATAACTTATATCCACCTTCGTTTTCAATAAAACTTTTAAAAGAGTAGCACATATCGGTTATGCATTGCGCTAAGTCATCTTTTCCATTACATTTAATTGGGTTTTGCGATATGAATTTTTGCACTTCATTAGATGACCACAAATATTTCCCTTTAGGATCTAATTCTAAATTATAAGGTTTAAATCCTTTTCGTTCTTTAAACTCTTCGTATTCTAAAACCCAATCAGGATTATTACGAGCAATTCTAATGATTCCTTGTTTGTCTATATCTTTTTTTATTGCATAGTTAAAGTCATTTCTAAGTGCTTCGTTTTTATTAACCCATATATAATCTTTAAAATCATCGGCATTAATAGTTGGCAAATCGTTAACAAACTTTTCAGGCACAAGGAGAATACCTCGGTTTTTATATTTATTATATGGGAGATTAACAGTGCCATCTATCCAACGCAATTGATTAAAATCAAAATCTATATGTCTCATTCTTACCGGTACCATAGAGATTTTTGATTGTTGACATATATTCTGTGTGTATCTTATGATATTTGACTTTAATATATTGCAAGTGATATCACTAATTCTGTCACAACCAATACCTTCTTCAAAAATTCCAATTTCCTCAAAATGTCGATATTCTTTTAATCCTCGTTCTATAGAATAATAAATGGCATCAATTATTTGATCTCTAAAATGTTTTGATGCACCCGCTCCAGAATTAGAACCCGAATACCCTAAACCGATTTCATTGATTTCCGGAAAAACAAGCATATCTTGTAACTTCTTGTATGAAATCGAAGTGGTATTTCTATCGGACTTTGCTGCAAGTTTAAACGCTTCATTGAAAAAACGTAAAATTTTATCATAAGAATCAGCGAAAACCCCATCTGTTTCAGTAAATATAGCAAACGGATCAACAAATAATTCTGTATCTGCTATTAAAATTGGATCAAAATAGTTATATTTTTCTGTTATTTGAAATTCGTCATTAAATCTCATTATTCCACCTCTTATTTATTACTCTCCATTCTTTTTCTTTAAATCCAACAAGAACAAAATCTTCGTTGATTAAAAACGGGCGTTTAACTAACATTCCGTCTGTGGATAGCAACTTTAGCTGTTCTTCTTCCGACATATTCGGGAGCATGTCCTTCAGCCCCATTGATTTATACAAAAGCCCCGATGTGTTAAAGAATTTCTTTAACGGAAGACCACTCATTTTGTGCCATTCGCACAATTCTTCAAATGTCGGATTATTCTCTTTTATGTCACGAAGTTCGTATTCAATATTGTTGTCATCAAGCCATTTCTTTGCCTTTTGGCAAGTTGTGCATTTGGGGTAACATATAAATTTTAGCATAAATCTCTCCTTTTTACATAAAAACAGATTTTATTCTATCTAATATCTTTATATCTGCCGGACAAAAATTATAATTATCAATTTCAGATACACTTATCCAGCTGATATCCTTATGTTCCAATTTTTGCGGAACTCCCTCGGCAATAGTTGCGTTAAACAAAGTCAAATGCACGATAATATCAGGATATTCATGAACAACATCCATAAACACATCACCAACTGATAATGTAACCGAAAGTTCTTCTTGACACTCGCGTACAAGCGCCTCTTCTTTGGTCTCACCTTGCTCAACTTTACCGCCAACAAACTCCCACAAAAGTCCTCTTTCTTTGTGGGCCGGGCGTTGACATATCATAAATTTATCTTTATCCCATATAAGAGCTGCAACTACTTCTATCATATTTCCTCAATTCCCAAACTCCTTAAATATTCATATGTATCATCATAAAATTCCGGCAAACGAGTGCTATCCTCCCAAAAACCACTTAAAGTCTTATTAGAATTACCTTTAGGAACGCATATTATCATTCCGGATCGTGCGCGAGTAAGAAGTACGCGATATGCATTTAGCATATACTTGCACAATTCTTGCTTGATTTCGGTGTTTGGAAGTTGTTCATTCCATTTTGTAGTCCCATTGAACTTATAAAAATGCCATTTTCTATCATTGTATCGCATATCAGCGTCCCACAGCAAGCAAGTGTAATCGAGCTCTAAACCTTGAACCTGAATTTCCGTTGCGGCATCCTCAAGGTAATTCGATGACTTCGTGTTAGCCTTATCATCTAAAAACCAATGTACCGCATTTTCATCACCAGAAGGTAATACGTGTATTCCCAATGGCTTAAATCTTGCAGATTCTTTTGTTATAAGAACGCCTGTGCGTTCTGTTCCCCGCACCTTGCTGTGTAACCACTCTTTGGCTTTCTTCATATCCCTTGTCAATACAATGGGATATCTGTCCTTGATTTCATTATACAATTCTGCCGCTTTTTCAGGCTCAACAGCTAACAAAGCATGCACAAAAGCAGAAAGTTTTTCTGCCCTAAAGGAACGCAACGAAACGCCAAGATGCAAGTTTTCGGAATATGTAACGTTTTTATTCTCTTTTAGTAATTCATTTACCTTTCCTTCGGCATATTCAGGCTCTGTCAATTTAGGTGAAATATAAACTTTCCAATGCGGAAATTTTTCATTTAAAGCATAAATCCATTCGGATATACCTGCTTCACCGTCGTGAATTTCCTGCCCTCCGCCAACAAGGCATACAATAGTTGCCCAGTCTTCACGTTGGTCAAGAGACCAGATTAGGAAGGCGGATTCAGACATAGGGAAGTTGGGAACCTTTAATTTGTTACCGTAGGTACCGCCTCTCTTGAGATAATTAGCAATTCTTTTATGAGTCCACGCACGTTGTGCCTCGTCAAAAATTGCAACATGTTCAACTTCACCATATCCCGCCTTTTCCTGCTCCACAGCTTTCGCTGGATCAATCTCTAAAACGCCATTTTCAACAGGATTCTTTATTTTTGCTAACATGTTATCGCGGTATCTATGAATAATCTGTATAAATTTTCCTACCTCGCGGCGAGAATCCGAAAGATTTTTTCTTTCATTTCTGTCTCTGCATTTTTTATAATTATCTTGTGCGAGCGCTTCATTTAACACTGCTACCAAGGGACCGTTTCCGGAAAGATAAACTGCGCCTTCATCTTCCACCGGCTCATTGTTACCCTGATACGTTTGACGAACCGCGACATCTAACCCCACCAGTGTTTTCCCTGCACCGGGAACACCCGTTACAAAACAAATGCTTTTCTCTCCATTTGTCTTACTTTTTTGAATCACATCTATAATATATTGAATCGTTGCATCAGTGGAGACTTTATCAGCCTCATGCCTCGTGATATTTTCCACCGAGTGACTTTCGTAAAGTGTTTTAGCAGCCTCAATTATTGTTGGTGTAGGTGCATAAGGGCTAATAACCCAGTTATTATTTACAGGTGACTCATTTGGAAATCTGTATATTACTTTTGTTATTAAATCAAGTATGCCGTTTTTTCCAGTAACGAGAGGATTAACAACCCTGTCATCATAAACTGACATGCGAATATTCGTAGAACTGTTCGGAAAATTTGTGGCAACCAAAATCGGTACAATCACTTTGTCTTGACTGAACTTGTGAAAATTTTTTAAATCAAGTGCATAGTCCAATACTTGGTCAATATCTCCTTCAAGTATTCTTGATTCGCCAACTTTAAATTCAATACAAAAAACAATTCCCCGATAGAGGAGTACTAAATCAATTCTTTTGCCCAAACGTGGTATATCGTATTCAAAGATAATTTGCCCGTCCTGGTCATTCAATTTGGAAATCACATCACGCATTATTCCGATTTCTGATTTCCACGCCTCTCTCGTAGTAGTAAGAGCGTCACCGTGATAGTTATCGCACAATGCTCCAAAAACAGAATCAATATCTTTATATAAAAATGATGAAAAATCACTATTAAATAGGCAACGTGGGCTCACGCTCATAGCAAAAACTCCTTTATTTTAACATTTCCAAATACTGTTTCATTCTCTCGATTACATACTTTGCTACGAGTTCAATCATAGGTTCGGCATTGTTATTTTTATAAAACTCATCAAATGCTGCGTAATATGTTTTTCTGTCGGCAAACTTCACGTTGATTGCTGGATAGCCGTTTTGGATAAGGTCAAGGTTAAGCAGCAGCCTTCCCGTTCTGCCGTTGCCGTCAATAAAGGGGTGAATGCCTTCAAATTCAAGGTGAAACCGTGCGATTCTCTCTATAGGGTGCATTTTCTTCTTGCGTTTTTCGTTTTCGGCGAGAAGCTCGGTCATTTTAGGCTCAATCATATACGGCTGAACAGGCTCGGTATATGCACCCATAATGGTTACAGGAATTTTGCGGAACACGCCTTTATCTTCCGGTCTGTTCATCAGTACAAGCGAGTGAATATTTTTAATCACCGTTTCGCTGATTTTTGTGTCCTTTGCAATATCCTCGATATACAAAAATGCGTCTCTGTGACCGACTGCCTCAAGGTGGTCTTTCAGCGGTTTTTGGTCGATTGTCATACCTTCCAGAACCATTGCTGTTTCTTTTAATGTAAGAGTGTTACCCTCGATTGCGTTTGAATTATAGGTGAAGTCCACCATAAACTCGTCGCGCAGTCTTTCCGCCTCGCCTTGCGTAAGCGGGCGCTTTTTATCAAGCTCTGCTTTCAATGCGTCGATTTTCAACAGCAGGGGAGATAACTCCTTTGACATTTTAATTCCTTTTAGCGTTCTTGCGTCAACGGGCTTTGGTGCATTTTCGGGAATCATATATAATTTACCCTTTTGAACAACGCCGTCTATTCTGTTTTGAGCGCATAAAAGTCGGACTCTGCGCGGTGAGAGTCCCCACTTTTCTGCCGCTTGCGAAACTTTAATATATTCCATAATAATGCCTCTTTTGGGTTGTTGTGTATAGTATATCACATTTCGGGAATAAAATCAAGTTTTAATGCAAAAATAATCGTTCTGCATTATTCCTAAAATAATATCTATTTTTTTGTGGGCAGGTAACAAAATTTTTTATATCTTGCTGTAAGGTATATTGTAAGGTATATTTTATAAAATTCCTTGCAAGTGTGGCTAATTTCCACCCTACAAAAAAACGCATAGCATCTGCTAAAATACAAATGCTATACGCAAGTAAAAATCCCATACAGATGTAGCAATAACGAAACAGTAAAAAATCCCGAAAGCCTTATTTTAAGCGGTTTTTGGGATTTTCTGTTATGCATTTTCTATTCGGTTGTTACAGAGAGATTTTGAACTGTGCAAATCCTTGAAAGGCGCAATATTACGCCACTTCTATATAAAAAGTTTCTGTCTTGTTACAACTGTATGTACGGTGGATTTCGAAATTCCGAATTTTCGTGCCGCCTCGCGGACGGTACACTTGTTCTTTATGATATAATTCGCAAGTTCAACAGTTCTCTCTTCGATATAACATCTCACATATAATGCCTCCCGTTTCGCAAATAATTGCGGTCTTTGGTTAATTATATGCAAAATGTTTTTTGTATAGTACAGGATGTGCGCAATAAGTTTTCTGTTACGCAATAAGTTTTCTGTTAATTATTAAGAGTTTAGTACGATACTGTAGTTTCAGTATTTTTGAGTTCATGCTTCCCATTACCGTTGTCTGTAAGTTTGGGTATAATTTCAAAAATACTTTGCATTTTGTTTAAAGCCTTTATCCAAAAGCTTATTGACGCACTCAAAAACAACAAAATTTTCAGGAGCATCAAAGCCGTCGTTTCGCTCTCTGCCTTTTATTTCTTCGGGATAAATCAGCTTTTCGGTATTAAAATCAACCCTGATTACGAAAATAATTGCTTTGTGTTGTTCCTAAAATAACCAAGATAACAAAATTTCCGCATATGCAATTTTTTGAAAGTGTTTAGCAAGGTTTTGTTTTATCATTTTTAAACATCCGTAACAAAAATGCGGTCAACCCCCATAAAAATCTAATAATTTGCGGAATATTTATGCTATCCGTAAAAAAAATACAGAAATCGCTTGACAAATAGTAGGATATGTGTTATAATTATTACAGAAAGGAGTTTTGATTATGCTTAAAAAATTTCAGGTTGAAAATTACAGAGGATTTAAAGATATTCTTTTATGGAACTTATCGGACACTCGCGATTATGGCTTTCGTAAAAATTTAGTTGATAATAAGATTGCTAAGAAGTCCGTTGTTTTTGGCAAAAACGGTTCGGGAAAATCAAGCTTGTGTACCGCCGTTGTTGATATAACAGCCCACTTGCTTGACGCAGAAAAAGATGATGTTCCTCAACACTTATATACATATGTCGGAAACGAAGACAAATTTGCGACGTTTACATATGTTTTTCAGTTCGGTAAAGATGAGGTTATATATACTTATTGTAAGGCTAATTTAACAACTTTATTGCTTGAAGCAATAGCTGTAAACGGCAAAAAAATGCTTGTTCATAATTTTATAGATGAAAAGGACAATTTTATAAAAATTCCCGGTGCGGAAAATTTAAGAACAAAAGGACTTCAAAAACAATTATCGGTTGTTAAGTATATCTATAACAATACTATACAAGACGAAAATTCGATTATAAGCAAAATTATGAAGTTTGTAAGCGGAATGTTATATTTCAGGAGTTTAAGAGACGCTAATAAATATATTGGTTATAAACTCGGCAGCGAAAAATTAAATGAGATTATTCTTAACAATGACAGACTCGAGGATTTTAACGCATTTATTAATGATATGGGACTCAATTACACGCTTGTACCGCTGAAACCAATGAGCGGCGCACTTACAATCGGTGCTAAGTTTGAAAATGATAATGTTGTCGAGTTTGAGTCCATAGCCTCCTCGGGCACCAGAACTCTTATGCTGTTTTATTGCTGGTTTATAGAATTTGACAAACTTACCTTTCTTGTAATAGATGAATTTGACGCATATTATCACCATGAACTTTCTGAAAAAATCCTTTTAATAATTCAGAGCTTTGACAATATGCAATCTATGGTTACAACACACAATGTAACATTATTACACACCGATTGTACAAGACCCGATTGCGCTTATGTGATTGAAAACGGAAACATTAACAATTTATGCAGCCTTACAAAACGGGAATTAAGAGAGGCGCACAATATAGAAAAATTATATCGTGCCAATGAGTTTGAAAAGTGCAAAGAATAATTTAAAAAATTTGGTAAAGGGGTGATGTCAATTGATTGTTTTGGGCAAAAAGAAAAAACACATTAGAAAAACTGTTGGCGCAGTTTAATAATGTGTTTCATCCCGGATATGCTAAACACATACCTGTCTGAACAAGTATAGTTTAGCATATCCGTAAACAAAAATCAAGAGTTTGGAGGAAATTTTTTATGGTTTCTACAATTTTTTATGTTTACGGAGGTAATATACTTTATGACAGATGTACAATTTAATAACAATTATGATGTGTTTCATTCGTTTTTGGTAGAAAAAGCCGACTATGATGGTTATTTTGAGTTGCCTAAAATTAGAACAAGCAGTCAATTGCCTGACAGAGTTATAACATTTTCAAAGGCAATGGCAAAAGCGTGGAATGATTTTGACTGCTGGGTTATGTTTTATGAGCATGATGTAAAATTTGAACGCTTATGGCATAATCCCAAGCAGTACCTTGCGAAACTCAAAAAGTTTAAGGGCATCATTTCGCCGGACTTCAGCTTGTATCGAAATATGCCGCTTTGTATGCAAATGTGGAATACATATAGGGGAAGAGCAATAGCCGTTTGGCTGCAGAATAACGGAGTTGAAATTATACCTAATGTTAGATTTGGAGACGAAAGAACATTCTCTTTTTGTTTTGACGCGGTAGAAGAATATAAAACTGTCGCAGTAGGTACACACGGATGTATTAGACGCAAAGAGGATAAAATCTTTTTCAAAATAGGTCTGGCTCGTATGGTACAAAAACTCTCGCCTAAAACCATAATAGTGTATGGCAGCGCACCTGACAGCATATTCAAACCGTACATGGATATGGGAATTGACATCATAGCTTTTGAAAGTGAGTTTTCAAAGGCCAGAAAGCAGGTGACTGCTTAATGGGAGGAAGCGTATCAGGAGATTTTGGAAACACAAAAGGCAATGCATTAGATGCTTTAAGTGATTTTTTAGCGATTGCATCGTTAATTCCGGGACTTGACACATTTACCGATTTGGCATCAATACCTGTTGATTTGGCACGCGGCGACTTTTTATCGGCGGGACTTGACGCTGTTGGCATAATTCCTTTTATCGGCGAGTTTGCAGACACGGCAAAGCTTGCTAAAGTGGCGAATAAAGCGGTAGATGCCGCTAAGGTTGCAAGCAGAAGTTCTAAAGGAACAAAATTATTAAACAAAGTTTCAACACAAAACTAAAGAATACAATAAAAGAAATTTATCGACCGGGTGCAAAGATTGGAGATGGCGGTTTAGCAGATGCCATACGACACGAAATTAAAACGGGTCAACTTGTTGGAGGTAAATCGCATATTCAAAAAGGGGCAGAAAGATTAAAGAATCTTGAAAGGATTTCTCAGCGAGAAAATCTTACTAAACAGGAAAGAAAAATAGTTGAAGACTTAATAAGAGATTTAAAGCGTGCTTTAGGAGGTAAATGATGACAAGCAAGGAACTTAATTTAAAATTAATAAAAGCTTTTCCGGAAATTCAAGACGCATATTTCGAGGAAACATCTTGGCAGGATGGTGATGAAACCGGATCGCATGTTGTTTACGCAGATGTGTTTGTTCCGTTCATAAAAGCTCAAATATGCAGTAATAATAAACAAAAATTGACTAAAATATTTGATTTTATTGAAAGGCTGCTTGAACTGAATGATGAGTATGCAAATGAAGTAGTAGCTTTTAGTGTTATTGAATCATTGCTTTTTGATGAGGACGCGAACAATAAGTATTTTATTCAATTTGCCGGATCGCATACTTTGGATTTAGTTAAAGAAATTATACAGGATTTAGAGAGGTAATTTTTAAAATAATATACATATTAGAATAATTATAACAACACTGATTTTTTGTCACCTGCTTTCCGGATCCGGAAAGCAGGTGACTGCTTAATGGGTGTGTGAATTTTTAATGTTACGCCACTTCTATATAAAAAGTTTCTGCCTTGTTACAACCCTATGTACGGTGGATTTTGAAATTCCGAATTTTCGAGCCGCCTCGCGGACGGTACATTTGTTCTTTATGATATAATTCGCAAGTTCAACAGTTCTCTCTTCGATATAACATCTCACATATAATGCCTCCCGTTTCGCAAATAATTGCGGTCTTTGGTTCATTATATGCAAAATGTTTTTTGTATAGTACAGGATGTGTGTTTTCCGCGCTTTTTTTCTTGCGGCTGTTTGACTATGTGTATCATAGGATTATTCCAATATTTTTAAATACTGTTCCATTTGTTCAGTTACATATTTTGCCACGAGTTCTGTCATCGGTTCGGCATTGTTATTTTTGTAAAAATTATCAAATGCAGCGTAGTAATTTTTTCTGTCGGTGAATTTCACATTGATTGCGGGATAGCCGTTTTGGATAAGGTCAAGGTTAAGCAGTAACCTTCCCGTTCTGCCGTTGCCGTCGATAAATGGGTGAGAGTCCCCACTTTTCCGCCGCTTGTGAAACCTTAATATATTCCATAATAATCTCCGTTCCGCCGCCCTGAGTCGGTGCAAATAGTTATAAAATCTCTTTCGGGTTGCTGAGTATAGTATATCACATTTTGGGAATAAAATCAAGTTTTATCACCAAGATAATTGTTTTGCGTTATTCCTAAAACTATATCGGTTATCTGTTGCGGCTGCTTTATAAAATTCCAATACAGGCATAGCTGAAATAAACCGACAACAGCGGCTGCGGAGACCGTACCTACAAATATATATTTTATTCATAATCTGTTTATTCATTCAAAAACGTATTATTGAGAAAATGGGTTTGACAAAATCGTCTGAGTATGGTAAAATTAAATAAGTATGTATATATTGGTACTATTGATAAAATACGTTTTATAAGCACAGGAGGAGATTTGAATGCAGCAGGTTATGAAATGCTTAAATGTGAATGAGAAAGGCAATCTCAGTATGGGCGGTTGTGATTTGACCGATATTGCATCGGAATTCGGAACACCGGCATATGTGATTGACGAAAAAACGGTTAGAGAGAATTGTCGTGCGTATGTTAATTCCATAAAAGAGTATTACGGCGGCAAGGGTCTTGCGATTTATGCGAGCAAAGCTCTGTCCTGTAAGTATATGTATAGGGTTATAGCCGAAGAAGGTATGGGTGCGGATGTCGTGTCGGGCGGTGAGATTTATACTGCTCTGGCGGCAGGATTCCCGGCGGACAAGCTGTACTTTCACGGTAATAACAAAACCCCCGATGAGATTGAATACGCGCTTAAAAACAAGGTCGGCAGAATAGTTGTTGACAACGCGTTGGAACTCGAACGTATCGATGAAACGGCGGCAAGGCTCGGCGTTGTCGCAAACGTAATGATAAGAATAACCCCTGGTGTTGACGCACATACCCACGAATTTATAAAAACGGGTCAGATTGATTCAAAATTCGGCGCAATCCTCGAAACGGGTGAGGCTGATGAGATTACCGCGCTTGCCGCATCCAAAAAGAATATTTCGGTTATCGGCTTTCACTGTCACATAGGTTCACAGATTTTTGAGCTTGCTCCGTTTGAACTTGCGGCTGAAATAATGATGAACTTTATCGCCGATATGAAAGAAAAATACGGCGTTGAGGTGAACGAGCTTGACCTCGGCGGCGGTTTCGGAATCAAGTATACCGAGGACGATACCCCGATTGACTATGGCGAATATATGCGTGCCGTATCGGTTGTTGTAAAGAGGGTCGCGAACGAACGCGGCATAGACCTTCCGTTTATTGTTGTTGAACCCGGGCGTTCGATAGTGGCTGAGGCAGGCTTGACTCTTTATACGGTCGGAACGATAAAAGAAATTCCGGGCATCAGAACTTACGTGTCGATTGACGGAGGAATGGGTGATAACCCGAGATACATTCTTTATCAATCGGCATATACGGCTGTATCCGTTGAGAATCCCGAGGCACCGTGTGACAGAGTGATTACCCTTGCGGGTAAGTGCTGTGAATCGGGTGACCTTATCGGTGAGAATATGCACACATCCGAATTTAAGACGGGCGAAATTGTTGCTGTGCTTTCAACGGGTGCGTATAACTATTCGATGGCGAGCAACTATAACAGGATTCCCCGTCCTCCCGTAATTATGGTAAAAGACGGAAAGGCAAAGGTTGCCGTTCGCCGCGAAACATACGAAGATATGATAATTTGTGATATGTAAAAATATCGGATAAAGCGGAGGATAATCATGCTTTTTAGAATACTGAATCAAAGTTCTTTGTCTATGGGACAAAAACTGACTTATATACTGATATTGGCGTTTTGCGTTTTGTTTTCGCTTTCCGTTCATGAGTTTTCGCACGGACTTGCGGCTTATGCGGTTGGTGACAAAACAGCGAAATATTCGGGGCGGCTTTCGCTCAATCCGCTTGCGCATTTGGATCCGTTCGGTGCAATATGCCTGTTTCTGTTCGGATTCGGCTGGGCAAAACCCGTTCCCGTTAATCCGTGGAACTTTAAAAACAAAAAAGGCGGAATGATTTTGACTGCTCTTGCAGGGCCGTTTTCCAACTTTTTGCTCGCATTTATAGCAATGGTTATATATACCCTGCTCGGCGGATTAAGGTTTTCATCGGCATCGTTCGGGTTCACGCTGGCATCGGTGTTTTATGAGCTTGCTTATTATATGATAATGATAAATCTCGGTTTGGGACTGTTTAACCTTATTCCGGTTCCGCCGCTTGACGGGTCAAAGGTTCTGACGGCAATCCTGCCCGAGAGGACATATTTTAAACTTATGGACTATGAGCGCTATGGCTTTATCATTTTGATAATTCTGATCAATACGCCGATTTTTAACAGCTTTTTGAATATGTGCCAAAGCGCGGTTATAAGCTTTTACTCGAATATTATCGGACTTTTTATACATTAAATCCGATGAATATAACAAAAACCCGAACATCCGCCGCTTTTGCGAATGTCGGGTTTGGCATAAGGTTTCGGATGATGCAATTTGTCACCGAAACGCTGAATGACGAGGTATTATGCCTCTTATCGAAGGATGTTTGACGCGAAATGGAGCAGCTAAAATTTAAACTTGACAGTTTTGAAGGTCCTCTTGACCTCTTGCTTATGCTTATCCGAAAGAATAAGGTTAATATATATGATATTCCGATTTCCGAAATATTGGATCAATATCTTGATGTTATGAACAGTATGAAAGAGATGGATTTAGAGATTTCGAGTGAGTTTTTGGTGCTTGCCGCAACTCTTTTGCAGATAAAGTCCAAAATGCTTTTGCCAAAGCCCGAGGACGAAGAAGATGATGGTGTTGACCCTCGCGAAGAGCTTGTCAGACGGCTTACCGAGTACAAAAAGGTTAAGGAATCGATTGGTTTTTTCGCCGAGCGACAGCATATCGGTGCGTCAATGTTTTTTAAAGCTCCCGATGCAATCGAGCGACCGCCGGCAGAGCTAAATTATGCAACCTTAACACCCGAGAATTTGCTTGCGGCATACAAGCGCGCGTATCAGAGATTAGAGCGTAAAATGCCGCCGCCGAAAGACTCGTTTGTCGGTATAGTCGGACGTGAAAAGGTTTCGATGCGCTCAAGAGTATCGATAATCTGGAATCGGCTCAAGACAAAATCAGCAACGATGTTCAAGGAATTGTTCAAGGGTGTAAAGACCAGAGCCGAGGCGGTTGCGTCATTTATGGCGACTCTGGAATTGATTAAACTTAATAAAATTCGGGTAGAATACAGCGCAGACGGTGATATTTCGAATCCGGGCGTTTATCGCAACGATGACGGAAACCTCGATGTCAGCACTTTTGAGGATTAATCGCGATAAAGGAGATTAATTTATGGAAATCAGAGAGATTCAATCGATAATTGAGGCGGTTTTGTTTGCCGCGGGTGACCCGGTTGAGCTTGAAAGGCTTGCGGATATTGTCGATGTTGATAAGCGCTCCTTGCGTGAAATATTAAAAAAGATGATGGATTCGTATAACTTTGAACGCAGGGGAATACACATTATCCGTATGCAAGACAGTTATCAGATGTGTACAAACGGCGTTTATGCCGAATTTATCGGACGGCTTGCCGAGCCGCCGCGGAAACAGAATCTTTCCAATGCCGCTCTTGAGGTTTTGTCGATTGTCGCATATAAACAGCCTGTAACGCGCAGCACGATTGAGCATATCAGGGGCGTAAATTGTGACTATATCGTCAATCGTCTGATAGAGCGCAATTTTATAGAGGAAAAAGGCAGGCTCGAAGCCCCGGGCAGACCGATTCTGTTCGGTACGACACAGCATTTTATGCGTGCGTTCGGAATATCCGAGCTTGACGAACTTCCTGAGTTCGATTCTCTCGGACAGACCGTGGAAGAAACGGAACAGATTGAAATGGCGGAGGTTACGGCGTATCGCCAAACCGAGATGGGCATAACCGGTTCGGAAGATACCGATGATGAGAACCCAAACACCGAATCGAATCCGACAGATGAATCGGGCAGCGAAAATATCTATAACGAACAAGGCGATAACAGCGTCGAATCGGATAACGGACAAGATACACCGAAAGGCGAAGAATAAACCGAATTGAAACAATGCTGTGATTTTAAGTCCGAATAAAAGCGAGGCGGATGAATATGATGATTTTTTCAGTCATACTAATCATTTTAATATTGATTTATTGTTTGGCTGTTGTGCCGTATGTCACCATTGACATCGATTATTCATCGGATGCGCTTGTGGTTTGGGTTTATGCGTGGTTTATCAAAAAAAGATTTGTTGCTGACTTTTCAGACAAATCGGATAAAGCGGATAAAGAGGATAAAGCGGCAGATAAAAATATTTCGGATAAAGATACCGAAAACGCAGATAATAGCAATACGGGCAATAATGACGGTGATGTACAAGATTCACCGATAAAAGATAGAATTCAACACCTTAAATCGCGGATTTTCAGCGAGGAAAAGGGATTTGATATAGATGCGGCTAAGTCCGCGTTTGCCGAGACAAAGGAAAAGTTCTCGTTTATATGGTCGCTGCTTCGCAGATTTTTTGCGGCAATGCGATATAAAATAAAGATTCCGGTCTGGCGGATAACGCTTGATTTCGGAACGGACAATGCCGCCGCGACGGGAATGCTTTACGGTTCGGTATGGGGGGCGGTCGGCACGATATATCCGCTTTTGGCGAGATATGCGTATGTTGTGTATCCAATGCTTGACATAACGCCCGATTTTTACGGCAAGCGTTTTGACATAAAGATGAAAAGTATAATAAAGGTGCGTCCGGTGCATATTATAAATGCCGCCGTGCCGCCGCTTTTGACATATTTAAAAGAATATCTTAAAACATCGTCAAAGCAAAATAAAAATGATAAAAATTAATTTAAGGAAGTGAGAAAATGGCAGAAAAACATCCGATAGAAGGAATTATGTACACAGCTTTGCAGGGTCTCAAAGATATGATTGACGTGAACACAATCGTAGGTGACGCAATAGCAACGCCCGACGGTTCGGTTATCATACCCATTTCAAAGGTGGCAATCGGCTTTGCTGTCGGCGGTTCAGAGTTTGAGCGTTATAACGCAAAAAAATCATCGGTTGACGAACCGAAAAGTATGTTCGGCGGCGCAACGGGCGGCGGAATATCGCTTTCGCCCGAGGGATTTTTGGTTGTCGGCAACGGCAAAATCAGAATGATTTCGGTTAATGAAAAAAGCGGCATTTATGATCGCCTTTTGGATATTGCCCCGACCGCAATCGATAAGGTTTCCGAGCTTTTTAAAAAGTCCGACAAGACCGACGATGCCGATGAGGCTGTTAAAACCGTTGATGCAGACATCAATGTCAATATCGATACAGACAAAACGGAATAATTCTTATAACACAAAAATGACGGTCATGCGACCGTCATTTTTGTGTTGGGCATGAATATTATAATCATTCATATACACCGTAAATTTCGTAATTGCCGTTGTATCTGTTAAATTCTATGGAAACATAAAATGTTTTACGAATATAATATCCATATGTATTTAATACAGAGGCATCAATATATACTTTGCAAGGTACATATCCATTTTCTCTATCCCAATCATCCTCCATATTATAAACTCTTGTTTGATATATTGTTGCACTGTTTGGCCAGTATAACCAATTTTTAAAGTAAGCGACTGCCTTATTGGTTAAAATAGTATCAGTTGTATTATACTGAGCTTTTGGTTTTGTAAGACTCCAACCGGCTCTTTCATATTCTTTGACACGACTTTTATGTATCCACTCGGTTTTAACATATCCGTCTCCGAGAGCGTATACCGTTACATATTCGGAAAATTTTGCTTTTGCACCGTCAAGATAGTTTAAAGCATATTGTCTTTGACCGGCATTCATTTTGCCCCAATTATAATCACAAAACCACTGAAATTCATCACAGGCTTCATAGAACATACCTTTGTTAAAATAATTAATACCGGCTCTCATGCCGTCATCGAATTGTTCTTGTGTTAAATGATTGTTGGCATATTCTACTTCTTTGATTTTCGCCTTTGCGCCATCAAGGTAATCAAGCAGATATTTTTGTTGACTTGAGTTAAGTGACCCCCAGTTATAATCAGCGAACCATTGAAATTCGTCCCGTGCCTCATAGTACAAACCTTGATTAAAATAATTAATGCCCTTGCGCATACCCGAATCAAAGCTGTAAGTTGACATTGCAAATGCCGAAACGGTCGACAGTAACGTGGCAGCAGTAAGTGCTATACACACCATCTTTTTGATTTTCATTAAAAGAACCTCCCTGTTTGATATATAAAACATTTTTATATAATCAATTTTACACCTTTACGCTATAGTTGTCAAGAGCCTTTTTGTGTTGGGGTGGGGTTAGCCAACATGTCCTTGACCTTGACCGTCATAATGTGATACTTCAACATCAAAATCCGCATATACGGTGCCGTTCCAGATTGCTCTATAAATCGTATAACCATTTG
Organism: uncultured Eubacteriales bacterium; assembly: GCA_900545865.1. Lineage (GTDB taxonomy): Bacteria > Bacillota > Clostridia > Monoglobales > Monoglobaceae > UMGS1820. Next base: position 66,279 of record URAN01000002.1, on the reverse strand, counting down.
CGTTAAAAGATTGAATATTTTCCGCATATGTATATATATCTATATGCAAGCCTTTATAATCAAAGCTGTATCCTGTTGAATCATCATCCGCCATAGTCCACGGTTGTCCATCGAGATTTACGCCGAACAGATTTTCAAGTTCGGATTTTGTATAACTCCACTTTGCATTTGGGATAAGGTCTGACAGCCTTCCGCTGACCAATTTACAGGTATCCCACTTTTGGGGATAATCATAATTAAAACCGTAAACAAACGCATACGGACAATTTCCGTGTTTATAATAGCTTCCGCCCTCAAAGCCATAGGCTTTATATATATACCCGTATTTTTTTGTAATATCCTCGCACGTCATTCCGACAAGGTTGGTAAAATCGGGATTGGTAACGATACCGCTCTCCCATTTTGCAATTTTCTGCTTTGTCGCGCCGAGATAGTCAAGGGCGTATTTTTGCTGACCCGAATTCATATTGCCCCAGTTATAGTCACAGAACCACTGAAATTCATCGCGTGCCTCATAGTACAAACCGCGGTTAAAATAGTTTATGCCGTTTCGCATTCCGTTGTCAAATTCGGCGGTTGACATTGCAAATGCCGAAACGGTCGGCATTGCCGCCACGGCGGCAAGCGCCGCGCATAATAATTTTTTTATCTTCATATTTTAAAACTCCCTTTTAAAATTTTAAACATTTATTTTGTAATTAAATCTTTCGGAATCAGGTCATAGTCAAACATTACTTCGGAATGATTATCCAAAATCAATTCTTTTGCCGTGACTTTGCCGCTGTTCCTGTCTTTTACATTTCTGTAAATCTTAGAATTTCTGTAAAACTTTGTACCCTCTTTTTTGAAATGATGATTTTCTTCAATAAGTTCATAGCTGTCGGGAAAAGGCAGCTCGCTTCTGAGTTCCGCATTCAGAATTTCGCCGTCACACCATACGTTAAGCTGTACATTTTGGTCGGTCGTATTTTTAAATCTGTAATCGATATAGTTGTAACAAACCGATGTTCCGGCATTGAACGGAACGCGCTTTCCCTCGTCCGGCGCAAGCGCGTCGGAATGTTGGTGAAATTCGGTTATTTCCAGCGGACTGTGCAAAACGAGTAAGTTAATCGTATGTCCGAGATTGCAAAGTCCGCCGCCGATGCCTACCGTCAGTTTTTCGTTTTCGATTATCCGACCCTCTTTATACCCGTTTTTGGCGGAAGGGCTTCCGACGGTTTTCCAAAAAGAAAATACTTCCCCGGGGCGGATTATCAGCCCGTTGATTTTTTCTGCGGCAAGCCCGATATTGACTGCCTTGTTAAGTTGATGAGTCAAATTAACGCCCGGGGCGCGCTTAATCATATTTGAGCCGTGCGCCCAAACAAGATTGGCAAGCACGGTCTTTCGTTTTGTTTTTGCAAATTTTTCTTTGCTGAAAAAATTTCGGATATGCCTTTTTAATATTTCTTTTTTTAATGAAATAGCGTAACAAAACGGACTTATTTCACAAAAAAGTTTATCTCTTTTCCATAACATATTCAGAGTCTCCGCCTTTCCATATATTCGCATACATTGTTGATTTGGTCGGGTATATCATCGCCGAATCGTTTATCAAAAAACGCACTTCCGATTGTGAATGCCCATGCACCACAGTCTTTTATTTCTTTAAGCCTTGCATAGCTGTTCACACTTCCGGCGACACATACGGGTGCATTAACTTGTGCAACGAATTTTTTAATCAACTCGCTTGCACAGCTTTTGTGTCTGTACCCCAAAAGGTCAAAGCCGAATACGCCATGTTTTATATACTCGTTCGCTTGTTTTATCATCTCTTCCGCAGAGCCGAAAAGAACGGACGGGCGCTCTTTTACTTGACCGACAAATGGCATATATTTAAGATGATGTTTTTGACAATACTCGTCTACGGATTCAAAAAACAATGTTCCCATAAGAATGTCACAGCCGCATTCAACCGCGGTTTTTGCGCCGTTTAAGCATTCATCCTCCGTATATGCAACAACCTCTAAGACCGTTGTCATTCCGCATTCTTTCATATATGAATAAAGCTCTTTCATTTTGTCGGGCGGTAAGCCCTCTTCTTTAAAGCCCCAATACAGTGCCTTGCTGTCCTTGCACCGATCAAAAATTTCGTATGCATTTTTAACGGTCATATCGTTATATGTAAGCATAACAATTAGCTTTGGAATATTTTTCATATGTATAAGTTACCTCCCTAAAACAAAATGCTGCAAAATTATTCAATTAAAAAAACATAATATTGTTGTCTATTTGATTAATCAAATTTTCACAAGCGGATTTAGATACGTTTTGTCCGTCAATAAGATACATTTCCGGGTCATCGGCAATTTGATAAGCATCAACATAGTCGGCATAATATACCGATTTAACCTTGGTTAATGCACCGTCAGAATACTCATACAGATTCCTTATTTTTAGTACATGAGAAGAGTTCGTTTCACCTGTCCATTCACCTATATAATTTTTACCGTTCATTCCGACAACGCCATACTGGTACATCATTCGGGTGTTTTGCTCGCGCTTTGACATTACGCTGAAAACCTGACCCATTCTGTTATAATTCCATACAGAAAAACAATATTGGGGATATTCGCTGTCAAAATTTATTCTTGTGTATGTAACCAATTCTTCCGAGCCTAATGGGTCGTTATCCATATTAAAAAAAGCATAATTTACCGGTAGGTGTGTTGAATATTCAAATTCACTGTCCGATGCGTAATCACTGTGTGGGTCTGCTTTTATTTTATCATAATAACTATATATCCCATCATTCAAAAAATCTGTTAAGGCTTTTTTCTTTTTTTCGATTTTTTCCCATAACGCTGTTTTTTGTTTTGCCGCGCCGAGATAATCAAGGGCATATTTTTGCTGACCCGAATTCATATTGCCCCAGTTATAGTCACAGAACCATTGAAATTCGTCACGTGCTTCATAGTACAAACCGCGGTTAAAATAGTTTATGCCGTTTCGCATACCGTTGTCAAATTCGGCGGTTGACATAGCAAAAGCCGCTGAATTTGACATTACCAAAGTGACGGCAAATGCCGCACGTAAAATTTTTTTAATTTTCATATGTATACCTCGTTTTTAATTTCTGTCTATTCGATAGAGCCACACATACGGATCTTCGCTCCATTGAGTAATATAATATATATAGTTTTTTGTAACCTTAACTATATCACTTGACATACCGGTTTCAATTCTTTTAATTTGGTGTAAGTCACCGCCGTTTCGGGTTTTTGAATATAGAGTACCTGTGTTATCGATAAAGTATATTGTTCGTCCTGTGAGAGCATAACTTGATAGATTATAATCATATTTATTATAAGCAAATTCATCATCATAATAATTTGCATAGCTGCAATAATTTCCGTTTGTGTCAATTCGGTAATAATCCGAGGAATTATTGATTATCTCATAATAAATATAGTCACCGTCACAAAATCTCATAATTGCGTTATTGTCCGATACAACCCTTTTCCAATCACCTGTGGCAAGATTGATTTTATAGATACCGCCGTAATATTCTCTGTCATATAAATTATAGTCCCAATCCCATATTGATGAATATGCGGTATAATATAAATTGTTATCAACTATAAACGCCGCCGTGCCTGAATAGGCATTATCGGCAATAACTATCTCATTACGTCCGTTTGCATCACAGGAATATATTTTAGAGGGTCCGTCCCACGGCTCATTATTCATATAATAAAATCTGTTGCCGTAACAGCAAAATTGCGTGGTTGAGAATTTAAGCGCGGAATAAGGAATCGAGCGCGTTGTCACGTTTGCACCTTTAAAATACAACCCTTGCTGAGTACTGAAATACTGTGCTACATAAACTTGTCCGTTCATTTCGTCAACGGTTGAAAATTCAACGGGGTCTTCCGTGGCGGCAAACGCCGAAACGGTCGGCACTGCCGCCATGGCGGCAAGTGCCGCGCATAATAATTTTTTTATCTTCATATTTTAAAACGCCTCCTTAACTTTAGCGTAAGGAATGACCGCGCGGGTCATTCCTTATCACTTTTTAGCATTATTTTTTGTATAAAAGTCGGATTGCGGCTGAGTCCTTGTCGGCGAAAACAAAGTTCTCGTTTGATGTAACCCTCATCATTGTCAAACCGTTTGCGGTTATATATCCGCCGTCTTTTAGCTGTATATCTTTTTCGGCGTCTATATTAAACGTCTTGAATTTTTCGGTTTTAACATTAAACGAAACGATTTTTCCGCCACTTATATCCCAAAAATAAAAGCTGTTGTTGCCCGATGCCATTTTATCGGCGGTCAGTTCAAACTCGGTTTTGTACTCATCACAACTTTTAGAGGTAAAGTTATAAGTGTATAATTTATCGTAGGCACTATCAAGCATAAATAAATTGTTTCCGTTTTGTATAGCCGACCAAATGTTAGCATAATTACCAATATAAAATTCTCTGCGTTGCCATGTATCTTGATTAATTAAATATATTCTGTAATTACCATACTTTGTAACTATTTGTCCGTTGGGAAGTGAGCCTATAACAGGTTCGCCGGAATCGGGTTCAAAACTACCTTTTACAATCACTTCTTTTAAATCATTGGCGTTGAGCGTCATCCAGAACTTGTCGCTGCCCTCTTGACCCTGTTCGTTGGTCTTGTTTTTGAAATATCCGATAAGCCATACCTTATCCGATGTCGGTTCATAGTATATCTGTTGTGCATAATAATCCGAATATTTTGCAATCGGAACTTCGACATCAACTGTTTCCTCGACATCTATATATTCATACTCGGGTTCTTTCGGCTTTTCGCTGTCTTTATCCTTATCGGCGTCTTTGTTCGTGTCTTTATCGGTATTTTCGTCTTTGCTGTCCGATTTGTCCGAATCGGTTGAATCTTTTGAATCCGATTCCTTTTTGTCATCCGTTCCGTTTTGATTATCCTTGTCTTCCTCCCCAAGGTTCTCATCTTTTTTGTCATCGTCCGCCATTTCCCCATTGTCAAGCGTAACGTCATCTTTGTCGGATTCGTTATTGTTCGTCACGGTTGTATCATTGCTTTTATCCTCATCTTCAACCGCCGCAAGGGCTATTGCCGCACCCTCGTCCGCGCTTTGAGATGATACTTTTTCAACCTTTTTCTTTACCGTGCGCGTTTCTTGTCTTGTTTCCGTTTCGGTGTATGTGAGCTTTGACAGGCTTGTCAATTTCTTTGCGCCTGCACCGCTTTTTGCTGCGACTTTATAAAGGGAATTATCCTTACGATTGATGTAATAGACGGTATCATTGTCATCGATAGTCATATCGGTGAGCGAATCGTTTATTGTCGCCTTTGCAAGGGTGGTTACGGCGTATGACTTGCCGTCATCCTTGCTCTCGGTTAGGGTATTGTTAGCATTCTTTTTTGTGTCGGTCTTTTTGTCTGTGTTTGTATCGGTCTTTTTATCGTTTTTTGTGTCATCGGTTTTATTATTGTCGGCATCGCCGAGGGTTTGGCTGTTGTTGCTGTTGTCCGAAACCTCGGTTGTTTTGTTATCATTGCCGTATTGATATGCACGCCATAGCATTGCTGCCGCCTCGGCACGCGTGATTGAGTCCTGACCCTTGAATGTTCCATCGTCATAACCCGAAACCAAGCCGCGGTCAACCGCTGTTGCCACATATGGCTTTGCCGATTCGGAAATGCTGTCATAATCCGAAAACATTGTCTGTAATATGTTTTGGTCGGTGTTCTTTGTGTCATAGCCTTTTAATTTTACCAAAGCAACCGCGATGTCCTCGCGCAGGGCGTAATTGTTCGGTCTGAAATAGTTCTGTCCGAACGATTTGTAACCGGTAAGGTATTCTTTTGCCGTCTCTACATACTCATAGAACCAGTCATTGTATTTTACGTCCGCAAAATACTCGCCGCTTGCGTCACCTGTGCGCAATCCTGCCGCGCCGACCATAATTTTTGCAAATTCACAGCGTTCAACATAGTTATCGGGATAATACTTGCCGTCGGGATAACCGTTTATTATACCGCGCTTTTGCATTTCGCCGATGTATTCAAATGCCCAGTTGTTTCTCGGTACGTCTTTGAATTTTACATCGTATGTGCCGCTTGGTTTGTTCTCGTATTCTTTTCCGTAATCGATTGCCGAAACGGGCAGAACGGATGTCAAGGCAACAAAAGCCGTTATTGCCGCCGCCAATAATCTTTTTACTTTCATAACTTCATTTTCCTCCTATGTATGAAATTTTGATTTGGTTAAAGTTTAAAGACCGTATCACATCGGACATACGCCCCCTTTAATTATATTATACCCGTCCGCAAGGACAGATTCTGTCATTCAAGGCGCAATTTTGAAAAAATTTAAAAATTTTTATGAAATCAAAAAATGCGCAGCCAATCAAAGACTACGCATAAAAAATACACAGCTCCGATTGTTGCGACACAAATAGAATTTCGCGTTAAGAACAATACACATTTAAATAATGCACATAACTTTAAACAATGCATCTCGATAAAAGATGCGTTGTTTAAACCAACTCGTCTGTAATGCATTTTTAATACCATGGAATAACCCGAAATAGAGCAATGTATTTTTTTCAAATACAAGCTTTTCCATTAGCATTAAAAATATTCAAAACTGTACGAATTGCATATTTGTTCCTTATTCTATTTATGTCGCAAGCATATTATAACATATATTTTTCAAAAAGTCTACAGTTTTGTTAAAAATTTATTTACAAATAAAAAATATTTTGAAAATATCGTAACTTTGCGAAAAATTTCATCTTAAATTATATTGCCGTAAATAATTTTGTCTGCGATTTAAAACGGACGGAGTATTCCTCCGCCCGTTTAATAAAAATTACAAATTACATTAAACTCTTATAAATTTCGGCAATTTCTTCTACGCTTGTATCCCTCGGGTTGCCCGGGCGGCAAGCGTCAGCATATGCCGATTCGGCAAGTGCAGGGATGTCCTCTTCTTTAACAATTCCCTTTAAGGTTGAGGGGATTCCCACATCTTCCGAGAGCTTGCGCACAGCGTCAACCGCCGCTTTGCGATATTCCTCGGGGGTCATATCGTCAACGCCTTGTACGCCCATCGCTCTTGCAATATCCCTATACTTTTCGCCGGTATACTCGGCGTTATAAGCCATAACCGCCGGAAGAAGGATTGCGCACGCCTTTCCGTGGGGCGTATCATAATATGCCGAAAGGGTGTGAGCCATAGAGTGGTCAACGCCCAGACCTACGTTAGAAAAGCCCATGCCTGCCGCATACTGACCGAGAGCCATACCCTCTCTGCCGTCTTTTCTGTTCTTGACTGCATCGCGGAGAGAACGCGAAATTATTTCGATTGCTTTAATATGGAACATATCCGAAAGCTCCCACGCGCCTTTGGTTATATAACCCTCAATTGCGTGGGTCAGGGCATCCATACCTGTCGCCGCGGTGAGACCCGGCGGCATTGTTGACATCATATCGGGGTCAACAACGGCAACAACGGGAATATCGTGTGCATCAACACATACGAACTTACGCTTTTTCTCAACATCCGTGATGACATAGTTAATTGTGACCTCTGCGGCTGTGCCTGCTGTGGTCGGAACGGCGATTATCGGCACGCATTTATTCTTGGTCGGTGCAACTCCTTCAAGAGAGCGCACGTCCGCAAATTCGGGGTTGGCAACAATGATTCCGATTGCCTTTGACGTGTCCATCGATGAACCGCCGCCTATGGCAACGATACATTCCGCACCGCTCGCTTTAAACTCTTCGACACCGTGCTGAACATTTTCGATAGTCGGGTTCGGCTTAATATCGGAATACAGTGTGTACTCGATTCCCGCCTGTTCAATTATGTCGGTAACCTTTTTTGAAACACCGAATTTTACCAAATCGGGGTCGGACGCGACAAATACTTTTTTAAAGCCGCGGCTTTGTATTTCCGACGGTATCGCGCTTATCGCACCCGATCCGTGATACGATGTTTCGTTAAGCATAAATTTGTTCATAAAGAAATCCACCTTTCTGTTTGATTAAGTTTATCATTTGTATGATTGGTTGAAAGACAGCATATTACACACTTTATTTAACCGTTCACACAAGTATATTATATAACTTATACTATAGAATGTCAATACCGAGTATGCCTAAAATCACGGTTTTTGAACAAAGTTTACAAAAATTTAATGGATTTGATTCCGTACAATAAATGTGATAAAAATGTATAAGGCGGTTAAATGCGGCAATAATACAGCGAAAGAACAAAATCAAAAATTACATAGGAGAGTGGAATTATGACAAAAAAGCAAAGATTGGTCTTTTGTACGGCGGCGGTAATAATCGTTGCGGCGGTAATGCTTTCACAGGCGGTAATAAATACTGCCGTGATGAAATCGGATATAGCAAACCGCGTTTTAAGATTGCATATAATCGCCGAGGATAACGAGCCCAAGAACCAGCTTTTAAAATTATGCGTGCGCGACAGGATAATACGCGATTTTTCGGATATTTTCGGAGGATGTCAAAATATCGGCGAGTGCGAAAGAACCGCCGCGGACAACCTCGATAAAATAAAGGCGGCGGCAGAGGATGAGCTTATTAAAATGGGAAATCCGTCCGCCGTCCGAGCGTATATCGGAAGGTCGAAGTTTCCGACAAAGGAATACGGAAAAATCGCCTTGCCGCGCGGCGAGTACACCGCCCTTAAAATAGAGATAGGAAAAGGCGGCGGCAGGAATTGGTGGTGCGTGATGTATCCGCCGCTTTGCATAACCGAGGGTAACGCGGTTATATCGCCCGAGTCGGCGCAAAAGCTCAAAGAAACGCTTTCGGATGATGAGTACAGGCTCATTTGTGACTCAAAAAGTCCGAACATAAAGATTAAGTTTCGCATTGCCGAGATTCTGGGTAAGTATTTTTAAAGCGTAAAAAGATATTCGTCAACGTTTCAGACGATAATTCGGCATTTGCATTTTAAGGCGGAGTATTCCGCGTCAAAGACGCAGGCGTCAATGTCATCGGCAGAGGTCAGGGTATATGTTGAACGCCGATTGAACTTTTCGCTGTCACACAGGAATATCTTTTCGGCGGAATTTTTAAGCATAATTTCGCGCGCATAGGTTTCCGCCGCGGTCGGGTCGGTGATGTTTCCTCCCGAATCTATACAAAACGATGAAAAGAATAAGATGTCGGGGTGTATGCCCGATAACGCTTTATATGTATCTTCGCTCGCCAAGACGGGCGAATTTTTATGCGCGAATCCGCCCGAACAATATGTCGGTATGCCGTAATTGACCGCATTCATCGCGGTAATCATATTATTGGTGAAAAGGGTAATGTTTTTGTGCTTTGAAATATGCGGAAGCAAGTATCCGGCAGTGGAAGAGCTGTCGAGCATAATGCATTGGTTGTCACGCAAAAAGACCGCTGCGCTTTGAGCGATTTTGCGTTTGGCAGCCGTGTTTCTTGTTACACGGCTGTTGAAATTCGGGGGTTGGTTGTTGCCGTCAAGGCTTTGCGCACCGCCGTGGGTACGCTTTAAATAAAACATATTTTCGAGGGTTGTAAGGTCGCGCCGAATACTTGACGGCGAGGTATATACAAGAGCCGCAAGCTTTTGTACCGATATGTATTTGTATTCGTTGACAAGATTCAAGATAATTTTTTGTCTTTCTGTTATGCTCATTTATATGTCACACCCGCTCATTTTAATGTATATCCTGCGTATTTGCCTAAATAAACGCCGAATATTGATTATTTTATTTCTATATGCTACTATAACACAAAACAGAAAAATTTGCAACAGGAAGTGATAATATGTTGGAAAAAATTAAAGAATCGGTCTGTCAGGCAAATTTGATGCTGCCGAAAAACGGATTGGTTAAGCTGACGTGGGGAAACGTTTCGCAGATTGACAGAAAAAGCGGATATGTTGTCATAAAACCGTCGGGGGTCGGTTACGAAAATATGAAGCCGAGTGATATGGTTGTGGTCGATATTGACGGCGACAAGATAGAGGGAGAGCTGAATCCGTCATCCGATACATACACACATCTTGAATTGTACAAAAGATATCCGAGTATCGGCGGAATAACGCACACTCACTCAAAATGGGCAACCGTTTTTGCGCAAAGCGGAATTCCGATTCCGCCGATGGGGACAACGCACGCAGACACGTTCTATGGTGAGATTCCCTGTACGAGAAAAATGACGCCCGATGAAATCGGCGGAGAGTATGAAAGAGAAACGGGGCGCGTTATAGCCGAGCTGTTCGATGATAAAAGGGTTGGTGAAATCCCGGGGGTTTTGGTTCACTCTCACGGCGTTTTTACGTGGGGCAGTGACGCGGCTCGGTCGGTCGAGAACGCGATAATATTGGAAGAAACGGCAGATATGGCTTATCACACGATGCTGATTAAAAAAGATTGTATAATTCAATCCGAGCTTTTGGATAAGCATTTTTTGAGAAAACACGGCGCGAATGCGTATTACGGACAAGGAGGAAAACAATAAGATGATTATAGACAGCAAAAAGTATAACGGAAAATGTCAATGCGGAAAAGAGCATAAAATGGACACCGAATTATGTGTGATTTCATCGGGGTGTCTGAAAGAATTTAAAGAGTATGCGGACAAATGCGGATTGAGCGGTGACTGTGTTGCGATTTACGATGAAAATACATATAGGGCGACCGCCGACAGACGTCCGTCCGTTTCGAAAGAGATAGTATTACCGCCCGAAAACCTGCATGCAGATAACCGCGGCGTTGAGCTTGCGCTGAGCGAAATTCCGAGCGGTATCGGATACCTTGCGGCGGTCGGTTCGGGAACGGTTCACGATATTACACGATATTGTGCGCATAAGCTGGGTATAAATTTTGTGTCGTGTCCGACCGCGGCAAGCGTGGACGGGTTTTGCTCGTCTGTTGCGGCGATGACATGGGACGGATTCAAAAAGACCTTTACGGCGGTCGCGCCGATTCTCGTTCTTGCCGACCTTGATGTAATAGTTAAATCACCGTTTTATCTTACAAAGTCGGGCGTGGGCGATATGCTCGGCAAGTATATTGCACTTGCAGAATGGAGAATTTCGAATGTATTGACGGGCGAGTATCTGTGCGAGAGAATTTATGATATGACCCGAGCCGCAACGGACGAAATCGCAAGATGCGCGTGTCGGCTCAAAGACGGTAATACAAAGGCGTTCGAACAGCTTATGTACGGGCTTTTGATGTCGGGACTTGCGATGCAGCTCCTTGGAAATTCGCGATGTGCCTCGGGCGCGGAGCATCATATTTCACATCTTATCGAAATGCGTCCGAGCGGTTTGGGCGAAAGTTCGGACGCGTTGCACGGCGAAAAGGTCGGGGTTGCGACCTTGCTTGTGCGGCGCGAATATGAACGGCTGAGAAATAAAACCGATTTGGTATGGAATGATTATAAGGCGGCGGACAGCGAGTACATAAAGAAATTTTTCGGCGAACACTTGTCCGAACAAATTATTAATGAAAATGCGGCGGATACCGCGGCAGAAATTACGCGTGAGATGATAGCGGATAAAAGGAATGATATTTTTGAAATAATAGACAAAATTCCTTCCGAAAATGAGATGCGGAATATATACAAAAGTCTCGATATGAAAATGTCGCTCGGCGACATCGGCGTATCGGATGCTAAGCGTGATACTTTATTTGAATATTCGCCGCTTGTGCGCAACAGGCTTACCCTGATGCGGTTGAGACGAGCAATCGAAAATATTTAGCTTTAATAAATTTCAGAGTGGCGGCTGTTTGCCGCCACCCTGAAAAAATGTATCTTTTGTTTTATGTAATATGTTGAATTAAGTATGTACTACAGCTTCGAATCACAGTATATACAGCGATACGTTTTTGTGTCCGCATCGGTGAGCCTAAAAATTTGGTCGAGCTGTTGTTCGGTTGATGTAATACATCTCGGGTTTTTACACTTAACAACATTGACAATCCTTTCGGGCGCGGTAATGCACAGCTTTTGAACAAGTTTGCCGTCTTTGATAATATTCACCGTTGCGTCGGGGTCAATAAAGCCGATTACATCAAAACTTATCGACACATCTCCGTCAATTTTGATTATGTCTTTCTTGCCGAGCTTTGAGCTTGCCGCATTTTTGATAAGAGCCACCGAACAGTCGAGATTGCCCAAACCCAAAAGGTTGTAAAGCTGCATTCCAAGCCCTGCTTGTATATGGTCGATTACTATTCCGTTTTTTATGCTGTCTATCTTCATATTCTGACCTCCAAAAGCTTCATAATAAGAGCCATTCTCATATACCTTCCAAAATGTGCCTGTTTGAAATAACAAGCGCGCGGGTCGCTGTCTATCTCGGTTGAAATCTCGTTGACACGCGGCAGAGGATGCAGGATTTTTAAATCATCCTTTGCATATTTCAGCTTGTCGGGGGTGAGAATGTAGCTGTCTTTAAGTCTCAGATATTCTTCTTCGTTAAAGAATCTCTCTTTTTGTACCCTTGTCATATAGAGGATGTCCAAATCACCGATTACTTCTTCGAGAGATGTGTGCTGAGAGTATTCGATGCCGTTGTTTTTTATGTATTCCTGTTTGACAAAGCTCGGAAGTTTAAGCTCTTCGGGCGAAATCAACACAAACTTTATGCCCTTATACCTTGACATTGCGCCGATTAGAGAGTGTACGGTTCTGCCGAATTTCAAGTCTCCGCAAAAGCCGATTGTGAGATTTTCAAAACCGCCTTTTTCGTGAGAAATCGTCATTAAATCCGTAAGCGTCTGGGTCGGGTGAAAGTGACCGCCGTCACCGGCATTTATAATCGGAACGGTCGTGTGTTCCGCCGCAACAATTGGCGCGCCCTCTTTGGGGTGGCGCATTGCGATTATGTCGGCGTATCCCGATACAACCTCGATTGTGTCCGCCACGCTCTCGCCTTTTGTCGCCGAGCTTGAACTTGCCTCGGAAATCCCGAGAACGTTTCCGCCGAGAGAGAGCATTGCCGATTCAAAGCTCAGCCGCGTTCTCGTTGACGGTTCAAAAAACATCGTTGCAAGAATTTTGTGTTTGCAAACCTCGTTGTATTTTTCGGGGTTCTTTATTATGTCGTTCGCTGTTGAAATAAGTTCGTCAATTTCGTCTTTTGACAAGTCCATAATATTTATTACGTTTCTCAAAATATAACCGCCTTTCAAGTATTGTGTGATTATTTATTTTATCCAGCTCTCGTCCGACGGATTATTGCGAAAGGCGATAAGCCGTGCAATGTCATCGGATTTTATATATCCGTCCTCTGCCGCAACTTCTGCGATTGCGTCAAAATCGGTAAGGCTGACATTTTTAACGTCGGCGTTTGCCAGACGTTCAAGCCCTTTTTTCATTCCGTAGGTAAAGATGCTTGCGATTCCGAGTACCTCCGCGCCTGCCTCGCGCAGGGCATCGACAACCTCTATAACGCTGCCGCCCGTTGAGATTAAGTCCTCGACAACGACGACCTTTTGACCCCTTTCGAGCCTGCCTTCTATTCGGTTTTGTCTGCCGTGGTCTTTTGCACCCGAGCGCACATATCCCATCGGAAGATTCATAATGTGACCCGTTATCGCTGCGTGTGCGATTCCTGCGGTCGATGTTCCCATAAGAACCTCGGCATCGGGATAGTTTTCTCTGATTATCTGTGCCAAGCCCTGTTCGACATCATTCCTGACCTCAACATCGGTGAGGGTCAGACGGTTGTCACAATAAACGGGACTTTTGATTCCGCTTGCCCAGGTGAACGGTTCGTTCGGTCGAAAGAATACCGCCTTGATTTTAAGTAAGTCCTTTGCAATTTTTCTTTGTGTTTCTGTCATATGTATGCTCCTTTCAGTTATTGAAATCTGTTATATGTTATCCGCAAAATTCGGCAACACAGCGGTTGTATGCCGCAACGGGGTCGGGGGCGGCGGTTATCGGCCGTCCGACAACGATATAGTCCGAGCCGACATCTTTGGCGCGCGCCGGGGTCATTACCCGTTTTTGGTCGCCCAGGTCACCATCGGCAAATCTTATTCCGGGCGTTACCGTCAGAAATTTTTTACCGCAGGTGTTATGTACCGCTGCCGCCTCGAGCGGCGAACAAACAACGCCGTCGAGACCTGCATCGGCAGAGCATTTTGCATAATGCATAACAACCGATTCAATCGGCTTGTTTATCAAAAGGTCGCGTTCCATTGTTGTCTGGTCTGTTGAGGTCAGCTGTGTAACGGCTATCAAAAGCGGACGCGTGCCGTCGCTGCGCGTCAATCCCTCGATTGCCGCCTGCATCATCGGGATCGTACCTGATGCGTGAACGTTGCACATATCAACGTCAAGATTTGATAAAACATGCATTGCCGATTTGACTGTGTTCGGTATGTCATGCAGTTTTAAATCCAAAAAAATCTTGTGTCCGTGAGCCTTTATTTCGCGGACAATCTGTGGTCCTTCGGCATAAAAAAGTTCCATACCGATTTTTACAAACGGTTTTCTGTCGGTGAAACCGTCAAGAAAGTTCATTACGCGTTCCTTGCTCGGAAAGTCGCAAGCAACAATTACATCTTTACCCATTTAACGCTCCTCCTGTTATATCTTTGAGTGAATCTATTTTGTATTTATCCATAACCGCCGGCAGCTCATTGATGATGTCGCGGCAGATATACGGCTCGATAAGATTTGCCGCACCGATTTGTACCGCCGTTGCACCGGCAAGCATCATTTCGATTACGTTCTCGGCCGATGAAACGCCGCCTATGCCCACAATCGGAATTTTGACCGCTTGTGCGACCTGATACACCATTCTGAGCGCAACGGGGAAGCACGCGCTTCCCGAATAGCCGCCGATTTTATTGGCGATTATCGGTTTTCGCGTCTTTAGGTCAATCCTCATACCGATAAGGGTATTTATAAGGCTGATACCGTCAGCGCCCGCTTCTTCGCACGCTTTGGCTATTTCAACAATGTCGGTCACGTTCGGCGAAAGCTTAATCAAAATCGGCTTGTCCGTTATTTTTTTAACCGCTGCGGCGATGGCTGACGCCGCCTTGGGGTCAGTGCCGAAACTCATACCGCCGCCGTGTACGTTCGGACAGCTTATGTTTACCTCTAACCAGCCGACTTGCTCACAGGCGGCTAGCCTTTCACAGGTATAGATATATTCATCGAGAGAAAAACCCGAAACGTTTGCGATTACTTTTTTGTTAAAGCATTTTTTGAGCTTAGGCAGCTCATCGGATATAACTGCGTCAACCCCGGGGTTTTGAAGTCCGATTGCGTTTATTATCCCGGCGGTACATTCCGCAATTCGCGGCGTCGGGTTGCCGAACCTGGGTTCTTTTGTTGTTCCCTTGAACGAAAACGTTCCGAGAATGTTTATATCGTATAACTTTGCGTATTCATAGCCATAGCCGAATGTTCCGCTTGCCGGAATAACCGGGTTGTCAAGCTCAATGCCGCATAAATTTACCTTTAAATCCTTTTCTGTTATTCCCATATTATTTCCTCCGATCTCATAACGGGGCCTTCTTTGCATATGCGTTTGTAACCCGTAAGGGTCTTGCAGGAACAGCCCATACAAGCGCCGAATCCGCATCCCATTCTTGACTCAAAACTCAGCTGTCCGCTCGTCTTTGCAATTTTGTTTATTGCCTTGAACATCGGTTCGGGACCGCAGGCATAATAATATGTGTAAGAGATTTTATCCAAAACATCTGTCACAAATCCTTTTGTTCCGACCGAACCGTCAGCCGTTGCGATATATACCTCTGCGCCGAGTTCCTTGAATTCATCGGCATAAAAAACTTCTTCGGCGGTGTTAAAGCCGAGAATAACGGACGGCGACTTGCCCTGTGAAATCAAAACCTTACAAAGGTTATACAGGGGCGGAACGCCAACACCGCCGCCTATTAAAACGGGCGAATCACCGCTCGTGTTGGGGTTGTAACCATTGCCCAATCCACACAAAGTGTCTATTGTATCACCGATTTTCATATTGCTCATATACTCGGTGCCTTTGCCGATAACCTTGTATATAACGGTAAGAGTTTTGTCGTCAAAATCGCATACCGAGATTGGTCGCCGAAGATAAAATCCGTCAAGCTTGAAATTTACGAATTGCCCGGGGCGCTGTATCTCGGACGTGTCGCCGATGAGCGTCATTTTGTACGTTGCCGCCGCAATTTTAATATTTTTGTCAATCTTAAAAATCACTTGGTTCATAGTGTGTCCTTTCCGAAATATCAATATTGATAAATAACTTTTTGGTTATAAACCGTTGCTTTGCATCTGCCGAATACGCTGATGCCGCTAAACGGAGTGGCTCTGCCTTTGGTTTTAAATCCGTTCGGATTTATTATGTACGGATTTGTCACATCAAATACGGAAAAACCAATATCGGTTGAAATTTTAAAGCGTTTTCTCGGATTTGTTGACATAAGTTCAATAAGCCGTTCGAGAGAAATAACTCCGTTTTTTACCAAATTTGTGTAAAGAACGGGAAACGCCGTTTCAAGCCCGACAACGCCCATAAGGCTTTTTTCGAGACCTTTTGACTTTTCATCCGCGCTGTGCGGTGCGTGGTCGGTTGCAATCATATCGATTGTGCCGTCACAGATTCCCTCTAAAAGAGCCTCCTTGTCCGAAATATCGCGCAGAGGAGGATTCATTTTGAATCTGCCGTCCTCTTTCAGGTCATCATCGGATAAAACAAGATAGTGCGGAGCGGTTTCGCACGTTACGTCAACACCGCTCTGTTTTGCCGAACGGATAAGATTCACGCTTTCTTTTGTTGAAATGTGGCATATGTGATAGGAACAACCGGTCGCCGCCGCAAGATTTAAATCTCGGTCTATCTGAACATACTCGCTTTCGCTTGATATTCCGCGGTGGCCGTGCGCCGCCGCATACCTTCCCTTGTGAATATATCCGCCGTTTAAAAGTGAGTTGTCCTCACAATGTGCGGCAATGACCTTTCCGAGCGCCGCGGCGGTTTTCATGGCTTCGCGCATAATTTCGGGATTTTGTATGCCCCTGCCGTCATCCGAAAAAGCGCAGACAGATGATGCCATATCCGCCATATCCGAAAGATGCTCGCCGCGTTCGCCGACCGTTATTGCGCCGTAAGGAATAACGGCACAGACGACATCTTTTCGGATTGCCGCGAGCTGAATATTCAGGTTTTCGGTACAATCGGGAACGGGATTAAGGTTCGGCATCGTACAAACGGCGGTATAACCGCCTGCCGCTGCGGCATCGGAGCCGCTTTTGATTGTCTCTTTGTATTCAAAGCCCGGTTCGCGAAAGTGAACATGAACGTCACATAAACCGGGAACGATAATATCGGTCGGAGAAACGTCTATGTTACGGGACGTTAAAAATTCTTTTGCTTTTTCTGTATTCATTCTAAAATTTCACCGCCGTTTTAAATCTTTATACAATAAAAGGTCTTGCATCGGCAAGACCTGAAAATTCCGCACAGATAATATACCGCATATGGTTTTTGCACGCCAAAGCGACAAACCCTCGGGTATAATCAGCAGTCGTTTCTGATAAAATCAATCTTGCCGGCATCACAGTACCAACTTCAAGAATAACAATTTCAGTTTTGTATTTCTTTGTATATTACAAACAGTATATCACACAAAGCAATATGTGTCAACCGAAAAAAACTTTTTTTCAAAAATTTTAATATAAAGTTCATTTTTGGATGGTATGAAACAGCCTTATAAATTCTTTGCGTTCCACGGAACGGTGTCCTCACCGATGACTATGTATGCGTGCTTTGCAAGCTTTGCGAGCGGCGCGTCCGATAAAGAATCCGAATAGAACTCATCGATTTGGGGTATTCCGCCGTGTTCGGACGAGTATTCATTATAAAAGCGGCGGACTTTTTCCTCACCGAAACAATTGATGCCCAAACAGCACCCGGTGTATTTATCGATTTTAGAGGCGATAAGATGTTTGATTCCGAGCCTTTGGCATACATCTCGCAGGAGAAATTCGGGTGATGCCGATATGATTACATCATCGGCTTTTTGGTTTGAAATATAAAACTTTTTAATTTTTTTAATGTGAGAATCCCAAAACTCTTGAACATAATCATCAATGTTGTCAATATCCCTCAAAAAGCGGTACATCACCTCTTTAAACGCGGTCTTTGAAACAAGCCCTGTTCGATATGCGGCAAAGCTTATTCCACAGCGAATAAATCTGAAAATCAGCCGCGGCTGTTTTTTGAGGCACATAATGATAAAATCCTCTGTACTGTCACCGTCATATATTGTCTTGTCGAAATCATATACATTCATAGCAATCCCCGTTTTCATTATTTTTATGTTTAATATTCTATCATAAATTTCGAAATTTTGCAACAACATTAAAAAACATTTTAAAATCGGGTTTACAGAAATGAGCAAAATAATGTTCGGATTTATTTTTTATCGGAAGAATCTTTGAGAGCAGTGTTGTCATTATCGGGCGTATCTATATGCTCGAATACATCAAGATAGTCAAGCCCCAGAGCGTTCCTTAATTCGTCCAGGGTTTCGTATTCACCGGAGTCCAGCATCTTTTTATATTTGAGATACAGCCTAATCATCTTACACCTCGTTAAATACGCACATTTAATGTATGCTCTGAACATAGAGTATATTTAATATATAAAATTATACTCTATATATAGACAATTGTCAAGATATAAATAATATTTTATCATTTTAAATATATAAGGAGATGTTAAATTTGATTTCATACGAGCCTTTTTACAAAACGATAAAGGAAAAAAATGTGTCCACATATAAATTGATAGCCAAGTATGGTGTGAGCCGAAGTCTTTTGGACAGATTAAAACACAATAAGCCGATAAGCACCCAGACCCTCGATGACCTGTGTTCGTATCTTGATTGCAGAGTAGAGGATATTATGGTATATATAAAAGACGAATAATACAAACAAGCCCAATGTGGCCGATATGCGGCACAAGGGCTTGTTTTTTGTTTGGTTATTAATCTTGCGACGGCATCTCCCATGTATGATATACGTTTTGAACATCATCGTTTTCTTCGAGCATATCGATAAGACGCTCCATCTTTTTTTCGTCCTCTTCGTTATCAATTGCGGTCGTTGTCTGAGGAATATAATTTATTTCTGCCTGAACAAAAGTATATCCTTTTTCGTCAAGCGCGTCACGCGTTGTGCTGAAATTATCGGGTGTTGTCATAATTTCATAACAATCATCCTCAACATTAAAATCATCTGCACCTGCGTCAAGTGCGTCCATCATAAGAGTGTCCTCATCGATGCCGTCCGCCTTTTCGATAACGATTATACCCTTGCGGTCAAACATAAAGCCCACACAGCCGTTCTGACCCAAGTTTCCGCCGTTTTTATCAAAATAGTGGCGCAAGTCGCCCGCTGTGCGATTTTTGTTATCGGTAAGAGTCTCGACCATTACGGCTATTCCGCACGGGCCATAACCCTCATACACCATTTCGAAATATTCGTTTGTGTTTCCTTCGCCCGATGCTTTTTTGATACTGCGCTGAATATTATCGTTGGGCATATTGTTTGCCTTTGCCTTTGCAATAACGTCACGGAGCTTTGAATTGGAATCCGGGTCGGGTCCGCCCTCCTTAACCGCGACCATCAGCTCACGCCCGATTTTAGTAAAAATCTTACCGCGTTTTGCGTCAATCTCGCCTTTTTTTCTTTTTATGGTAGCCCATTTCGAATGTCCTGACATAAGTACCTCCTGAAAATCATTTGTTTAAAATTTTTGTTTTTATTCAAACAACAAAATTCGGCAGAACCGCCGAATTTTGTCGCTGTCAGCTTTAATTATGTGTTACTAAAATTATTTTGTTGTTTTGTCCGGCTCGGTTACGGTTTCTTTAAGTGCCGAAACAAGTCCTGCCACGCCTTGAATCTCTGACGGAATGATTATCTTTGTTGCTTTTCCGTCTGCCGCTTTTGCGAACGCTTCAAGTGATTTTATGGTCAAAACTGCATCTGTCGGCGCGGAGTCGTTCAGCATTTTAAGACCGTCCGCCGTTGCACGCTGTACCTCGCGAATGGCTTGTGCTTCACCTTCGGCAACACGTATTGCCGCTTCTTTATCGGCCTCTGCCTTTAGAATCTGTGATTGCTTTTCCGCCTCTGCCTGTAAGATTCGCGATTCCTTTTCGCCCTCGGCAACAAGCACGGCGGATTTTTTCTCGCCCTCTGCCTTTAAGATTGCTTCGCGGCGCTCACGCTCCGCTTTCATCTGCTTTTCCATTGCTTCTCTGATACCTGCAGGCGGAATAATGTTTTTAAGCTCAACCCTGTTGATTTTTATTCCCCACGGGTCGGTCGCTTCATCGAGAATGGAACGCATCTTTGTGTTGATTATATCTCTCGATGTTAAGCTTTCGTCAAGCTCCATATCACCGATGATATTTCTGAGAGTTGTCGCGGTGAGATTTTCGATTGCCGACATCGGAAGCTCTACGCCGTAGGTATAGAGCCGAGGGTCGGTAATCTGAAAATAAACAACCGTGTCTATCTGCATCGTGACATTATCTTTTGTGATGACGGGCTGAGGCGGAAAGTCAACAACCTGTTCTTTAAGGCTGACTTTTTTAACAATTTTTTCCACCACGGGGATTTTAAAGTGCAATCCCACGCCCCAGCTTGAATGATACGCGCCGAGACGTTCGACAATATACGAATGTGCCTGAGGAACAATCTTTATGTTTGCAATCAGCACAATTATAATCAGAGCAAGAATTCCTATTATTACGGTCATAATTTTATCCTCCCGAATATTTAATTAATTTTATTGATTTCGCCGTTGTTTTCAAAATCGGCAACCAAATGTGCGCCGACAATATCTTTAATAACAACTCTGTCGCCCGTCTTTGCAGCTTTGCCGCCGACAAGTCTGACCGCCCAGCGTCTGCCTTTTACGATTACTTCGCCTTTTCCGCATACCGGGTCAACATCCTCGGTTATCTCACCGACACAGCCTATGAGCATATCCGCGTTTGTCGGAACTTTTTTTGAATTCCGAAACTTTTTGCCGAGCGGAGCGGTAAGAACCAAAAGTGCCAGAGATACAATCAAAAAAGTCAGTATCTGTACGGTTTGTCCGCCGCCGAGCGCCGAAACACACGCCGCGCATACCGCACCTATTACTATCCATACCGAAACGAGGGCGGTTGTACACGCCTCGATAATTCCTGCCGCAAGGGCAATAACAAGCCATATCAAAACGTTCATAATAATCTCCCTTTTGCTTATAATCTCATTTTTGCCGTTGCTTTCGGATTCGATTAATAAGAACGGCGATAGCCGCCGCTGCGTTTGCCGTCATTGCTGCGCTTTAAATCCTGAAACTTTTCATCGCTGTCCTGTTTGAATTTTTGCAGCATATCATCAAAGCTCAAATCACCGCCGCGTCTGCCGAAATTGAATTCCTCGGGCGGTCTGTGCGCTGCATCGGTTCGATTCTGTACGGCTCTGTGCTTGCGGCCGCTGCGTTTTTCTCTTTTTTCGGTCTTTTCCCCTTTGGCGATATTGTTTTCGGCCACCTGTTTGACCGATAAGCTTATCTTGCCGTTTTCCGCACCGATAACCTTGACCTTAACCTTTTGACCTTCCTTTAAATGGTCTTTCACATCGTTGACATATGCGGAAGACACCTCGGAAATATGCACCAAGCCCGTTTTTCCTCCGGGCAATTCAACAAATGCGCCGAATGACGCGATTCCGGTAACCTTTCCCTCTAAAACCGATCCTACTTCAACATGCATATTATGTTTTTTTCCTTCCTGTGAGGCAGGCCGCCTCATAATGTAATTTATAGTAAATATTAATTATTTATTGTTTTCACTTTTGTTCGAGTCGATAAAAACACGCTCGTTCGGGCGCACAAGACCGAGCTGTTCGCGAGCGATGCGCTCAATGTATTCGGGGTTGTTCAAATTGTCAACCTCGGTTTTTAACGATTCGGCTTGCTGTTGTGCTTCGCTGACGCGGCTTTGCAGTTCTTCGATTCTGCGATTTTGCTGTGAAATCGAAAGCTGTTGAGTGATGAGGGTTGCAATAAAATAAATCAGTGCAAGCCCCGTGACAATATAAAAAGCAAGCTTTTTCTTGCCCAATGTCCGAACCGCCGTTCTGCCGTGTTTTGCCCGTGCTGATGACCTTTGAGCCGGAGCGGCGTTCGAGCCTTTATTTTTTGTGCTTTTTGCAATTCTGCCGTCTGACACGTACTTCACCTCTTAAAAGTATGGCTTTGAGTGAATATATCGCTCTTTATATGATTCCTGATTATGAGTAAAAATATTTACACTTAAAGCATCATAACATCATTATATACCATTAAAACGCTTTTGTCAATGACAGATAATGCAAAAATTATTAATTTATTTTTAATATGATTTATAGATTTTCATGTTGTGTCGGCGTTTTCGGCTCATCGCCGTGCGATTCCGCACAACGCTTGTCGGCGCGCTTTGATGCTGCCGCCGAAACGGAGTTGGCAATCCTTGAATATATAATCCGAAACGGAGCGGCGAAAAAAACCAAAGCTTTTTTGACAAATTCCGTTACGATACCCAACAAATAAGATAAAAACCGCACCGCGGCATTGCCGATAACCAAGCGGTATACGGCAAAAGTTGTCACCGCCGAGACAATGCCGTAAAGTCTCAGGTTTCCGTTATTTTTCTCATATGCGGTATAAATTATTACAATTCCGAATACAACCAGACAGATAAAATCCTCGATATTGACGAGCAGGTCGGGCGTATGTACAAGCCGCCGCTTTATTCTCAAAATATCATAAAGAGCGGCAAGGACGATTCCTGCCGCACACGACCAATAAAAATATGTCAAATCAACGCCGAATACAACTCTCATACGCTCTGCCGCTCCTTATATAAGTATAAATACGATATGAATAATTATTTGAACAGACGGCTGAAAAATCCGCCGCTCTCCTGCGGCGCGGTATCCGAGTATTGAATATCATCTATGCTGCCCTCTATCACAAGCTGTCCGTCATCAACGTTGAGACGGTTTATCCTAAAATCCGAACCGCTTACGGTCATCGTTCCCATATCAGTCAGAATAACGACTTTTTCTTCGTCAAAACTTTCAACATCCTCAACCGCCCCGACGGTCAACCTTTCGCGGTTTTCTATTGTTACTTTGTGTTCTCTTGTATTCTCATCCATATCTATCCGACTCCTCTTTGAATATTTATTTAATATATATTCGCATATTTATAAAATAATACATCCGAATAAAGATAAACGGATTGCCGTATCCGACAATCCGCTGCGTTATTAATTTGTATTCGGGTCTTTTATCCGAAATATGCGTAAAGAATCGAAACGGCATTGCCGCGTATCATAAGCTCGCCGTATTCGTTAAGACGGCCGTGCACATATTGACCGTGACGAACCTTTTGAGAAAATTCCGACAGAATTGTATCAACGTCACACATAAACGCAGGATCGGACGGCATCAAAAACAGATAGAACTCACCATCGAGCTTATAAAGGTGGCTGAGTCCGTCAAACCTTCCGATGAGCTGTGCAGAGGCGCGGCACACATCGTCAAAATCGTCAAATTTGTATATGTACTTTCGTCCGCGTCTGACAGCGCCGCTTACGGGCGGAATTTCGCTGCGGCGGATTTTGCCCTTGTATGAACAGTTATTCACCGCCGCCTCAAGCTCTTGTTCGGAACATACTTTGGTAATAAGCATACCGATTCCGTCCGTGTATGACGGAATTGTTTCGACAAATAATTTTGCGCCGTCTATATAAAAATTCGCGCTTTCTTCCGCAATTGCAATCGCACGCCGAAACATTCTCTGAACCTCGGGCGTGTTATACGCTATCATTTTTTCGGTTATATTTAATTCCTTTGCTTCGCTGCTGCCTATCAGAACTTTTATTTTGTTTTCGTTAATTTTCTCGACCCTCATTCTGAATCCCCCATAATGTTGATGATTAATATACTTCCGCCGAACCGATTTTCGGTATTATTTTAATGTGTATGTCGGCATACCGAAAATTATTCGGTATGCATAGGCTTTATGTGCCGTACATAATATTATAACAGTAAAAAAAATAATTTCAATGATAAAATTGTGGAAAGAGCAAATTGTAATTACCATGTAAAATTTCTGAAAAGTTTGTAATCTTTATGAAATACAAAATGCCGAAATCGACGTATCGGGGCGGCTTTGTCGGTTAAAGAAATATTACGGTTTGGTTAAAATAAAATTTTTTCGGGATTTGGTATTGTATTTTTTATAAAAGTGTGATACAATAATCTTACGAAATCGCAAATATCCCTGCTGTGTTCGTAATGAAAGTCATAATGTAAAACCAACAGATTTTATATGGGATTTTGTCTCCGCATTCGGCGCACATGCCTCATGCCTTATGACATCCAGTGGACTTGTAATGTCTGCGGGCGTTATCCCACCCTGGGTGACCGGGTTTTTACTTTAAGACTGCATACGGCATCGTGGGGTTTTTTATTTCCTAAATTACCTAAAATTTATCACATATTTGTATCAAAGCGTCAAAAATATTCCGAAAGTTAAAAAAATGTCTTGACAAATCTCTTGTTTTAGGATATAAATATTAGAGTAGATAACTATATATGGGAGGATTTTATTTGCGGATTATTGCAGGTATCCGAAAAGGTTTAAAACTTAAAGCTCCGGACGGAATGGGTACGCGCCCGACAACCGATAGGGTTAAAGAGTCGCTTTTTAACATAATTCAGCGGTATCTTCCGACCGAAAGCGTGCTGGACTTGTTCGCCGGCAGCGCCGCTCTCGGAATAGAGGCTTTGAGCCGCCGCTGTGAAAAATGCGTCTTTGTCGAGCATAACAGAGGTGCGTATGCGCTTGCCGAACAAAATATTTCGGCGGCTGGATTTGAGGACAGAGCGAGACTTGTACGCGGCGATTCGCTTGAATTTATCAAGGGAATCAGCGGCGAAAAATCGGGTTTTGACATCATTTTTTTGGATCCCCCGTATAACAAGGGATTTATTTATCCCGTGTTGGACACAATAAGCCGAAATCGGCTTTTGCGTGACGGTGGGATTATTACCGTTGAAACAGAAAAAGACGGCGAAGCCGCCGAACATCCGGATTTTGAGGTTGTGAGACGCGCGGCTTACGGAAAAACCGTGATTACCGTTTTGACAAGAGGTGAAGGAAAATGAGCAGTGCTGTCTATCCCGGAAGTTTTGACCCGTGCACAAACGGTCATCTTGATATAATCGACCGTTCGGCACAACTTTTTGACAAGGTAATTGTCGCCGTCTTGACGAACAGCTCAAAAACACCTGTTTTTACCGTAAGCGAGAGAATCGAGCTTTTAAAAACAGCAACGGCGGATTATTCAAACGTTGAGGTTTGTTCTTTTTCGGGACTTTTGGTTGATTTTCTGCGTAAGATTGACGTAAAGGTCGTGATAAAGGGAATCCGTGCGGTATCTGATTTTGAGTACGAATTTCAGATGGCTCTTACCAACAAGGCGCTCTATCCCGAGCTTGAAACGCTTTTTATGCATTCGAGCCAAGAGTATATGTTTTTAAGTTCAAGCGTGGTCAGAGAGGTTGCCAAATACGGGGGTTCGCTGACGGGTCTTGTGCCCGAGGAACTTATACCAATTGTTGAAAAACGCTGTTTTGAGGGTTGATGTACCGCAAATAAATCAACATAATCTATTGGGAAAAAGGTTTTGCCGCACGGCGAGGCCGGCGCGGAAAACGCCGTTTGATTTTATGATACAAATATTTTAGGAGGAAACGATAATGGATGGATTAGAATTATTGGATGAATTGGAAGAGGTAGTAGCCCAGGGTGCAAACGTTCCTTTTTCGGGTCGTTGTATATTAGAGAGAGATGAGCTTATGGACCTTATCCAAGAGCTTAAGCTTAAGCTTCCCGATGACTTGAAACAGGCAAAATGGATAAAGAGCGAAAGACAGCGGATTCTGCAGGAGGCTCAGGCAGAGGCCGATGAGATTATTAAGGCTGCAAACGAAAAAGGAATCTCGATGATTAACGAACACGAGATTACTCAACAGGCAGTTGAAAAAGCACATCAGATTATAGATAAGGCAAACGCCGAGGCTCAGGCAATACAGGATTCGGCATATAACTATGCTGATGACCTGCTCGAAACTGTTGAAAAAGTAAGCGTTTCCTCTATGAAGGAATTGGAACAGTGTATCGCCATTGTTCGCAGCAACAGGTCGGAAATGCGCAGCAACAGCAATACTCCCGCGCCTGTGCCAAATGTTCCCGATGCTGTGCCGAGTGATGAGGAATAATATGTACGGTTGTTTAAAACTGTGTCATAAACTATGATTTTGAATACGCAAGCATACCGCTCTTTTAAAAAAGATGAGGTATGCTTTTTGTTCGTTGAATATAAATTAAATATAAAATATAAGGAAGTGTTGTTATGGAAACCATTCAAAGCTATAAATGTCCGTGCTGCGGTGCGGCGCTTGCCTATGACGGAAACTCCGACAGTCTGCATTGCTCGTCCTGCGGCAATGACTTTTCTGTCGAAAACCTGCGCCAGCTCAGCGAGGCAGAGAGCGAAACGAGCGGCGGCTCGGTTTATAACTGGGAAGAATATACGCCGAGGGAATTCGGCGAAGCCGAGGATATTGACCTTTCGGGATATTCGTGTCCGTCATGCGGTGCCGAGGTCAGCGGTGACGGCAATCTGGGCGCTTGTGTTTGTCCGTATTGCGGCAACGCGGTAATAATCAAAAAACAGTTTGACGGAGCATTGCGTCCCGATTTGGTTATTCCGTTTCGCTTGGACAAAAAGGCGGCAATGCAAAAATTCGAGGAATCGTGCAGCAAAGCTCCGTTCCTGCCGAATCTGTTCAAGGATAAAAAACGTATAGCCGAGATGAGCGGTATATATGTTCCGTTTTGGCTGTTTGACTGTGATTGTCACGCTCATATTTTGTATGACGCAAAGTATATAACTACGTGGAGCGATTCGGATTATGATTATACCAAAACCGATTATTATCGGCTCTCTCGCGCAGGCTCGGTAAGTTTTAACAATATCCCCGTTGACGGGTCAAAAAAGGCGGATAATACATATATGGAGGCGGTCGAGCCGTTCGATTGTTCGGCGGCAAAGGAGTTTAACCCGGCGTATCTTTCGGGATTTCTCGCAGATAAGTATGATGTGACCGCCGAGGAATGTACCGATCGTGCCAACGAGAGAGTTAAGAACAGCACCGAAGAAGTTTTTGCCTCGACAACATCGGGGTATTCATCGGTCCATCCCGTACAGTCAAATATTAACTTTGAAAACGGTAAGGTAAGATATTCATTGCTTCCGGTATGGATGCTCAATATAAAATACCTCGACAAGATGTATAACTTTGCGATTAACGGACAAACGGGAAAGGTTGTCGGCGAATATCCCGTTGATAAACGCAAAAAATGGATGTATTTTGCCAAGGCATTCGGCATTACGCTTGCGGTATGTTCGGCCATCGGCTATACCATTCTCAAGTTTTTATAGGAGGTATTTTTGTATGAATAGACTTTTAGGAATTAAAAAGCGGTGCGTTGCCGGTCTTGCCGCGTTGTTTGTTATTATGATAACCATGGTCTCGGTCAACGCGTCATACGAATGGTGCGAGCTTATGCTCGATGATGCAGGCGTTGTAACAGAGGAAGAAGCGGTCGAGATAGGAAACAGGCTTTCGGAAATTTCGGAAAGATACCAAATGGCGGTTGTGATAAAGACAGAGCCGTATCTGTCGGGTGAATCACCCGAACAGATGGCGGACGATATACTCGATTCGTATCTGGACGAAAGCCCGTTCGGCGGTATATCTCTGTACATATGTCTCGATAACGGAAATTCGGAACGCAGGTATCATTTCTCAACGGTACGCGACGGCAGGCTCGCGATAAACGACCGCGGACTTTCATATCTCGAAGATAGAGTAGTACCGTATTTGAGAGACAGTGATTTTGTAGGTGCGTTTAACGAATTTGCGGATGCGACCGAAGAACTGTATGAACTTTATGAGAACGGCGAGCCGTACAACAAAATTCCGACCGTGACGCTTGTGTTGGTATGGGGCGGCGTTATAGCGGTAACATTGCTGATTTCAATATCGATGCTTTCGGCAAAGATGAAAAAGATGAAAACCGCGGTACACAGAAATTATGCACGTGAATATATGAAAAAAGACAGTCTGAACATAACCTCGTCAAATGATATATTCTTATACAGCGTGGTAACCCAGACGGCTATTGCAAAGGATGATTCGGGTGACCACACAAGCTCATCGGGCGAAACCCACGGCGGCACGGGCGGAAGTTTTTAACCGATGCCGGCTCGATGCGGCTGTAATTGCTTAAAGCAAAACAGACGGTTGTAAAATCAATATTTTCGGACTTTTACAATCGGTTATAATAAATTGAATTAAAAGGAGAGATTTTTATGGGACTTATTAAGGCGGCGGCAGGAGCACTCGGCGGCGGTCTTGCCGACCAATGGAGAGAATATTTTTACTGTGACAGTTTGGATGCGGAAATTCTTGTTGCAAAGGGCGAAAAGCGCGTAAGCGGAAGAAGCTCGAACAAAAAGGGTGATGAAAACATTATTTCAAACGGCTCTGTTATCGCGGTGAACGAGGGTCAGTGTATGATTATCGTTGAACAGGGTAAGATTGTCGACGTTTGCGCCGAGCCGGGCGAGTTTACATATGACAGCTCAACCGAACCGAGCATATTCTACGGACCTCTCGGCGAGAATATCAAAAAGAGCTTTGCTCAATTCGGACGGCGTTTTACCTTCGGCGGAGATACGGCAAAGGATCAGAGAGTTTATTTTGTCAATACAAAAGAAATCACGGGTAACAAGTTCGGTACGCCAAGCCCGATTCCGTTCCGTGTGATTGTTGACGAAAATCTCGGATATAAGCTGTCGGTTGATTTGAGATGCAGCGGTATCTATTCATACAAAATTGTTGACCCCGTTTTGTTCTATACAAACGTTTGTGCGAATGTGACAGACGTGTACGAGCGCTCGAATATAGAGGATAATTTGAGGGGCGAGTTGCTTAACGCGCTTCAGCCGGCGCTGGCGAATATTTCGGCTCAAAAAATAATGTATTATGAAATCCCGGCGCATACAAAAGAGGTGTCAGAGGCGCTTGAAACCGAGCTTGCCGCACAGTGGCGCGGCGAGAGAGGTATCGAGATATTTACGCTTAGCTTTAACACCGTTTCGATTCCCGAGGACCAGCGCAAAAAGCTGACCGAGTGGGAAGAAAACGCAATGACAACAAATTCGAACACTGCGGCGGCAAGGCTTGTCGGCGGTCAGGTCGAAGCGATGAAGGCCGCGGCGTCAAACACGGGCGGTATGGGTGCAATGGGCGGCTTTTTCGGTATGAATATGGCACAGAACGCAGGCGGCGCGTCTGCTGCCGAGCTTTTCCAAATGGGTCAGAACCAAAACGCTCAAAACTCACAAGGCGCCCAGAATTCAGCAGAACAAGGCTGGACTTGTTCTTGCGGTCACGGCGGCAATGTCGGAAAGTTCTGTACGGATTGCGGCGCACCAAAGCCGCAGACGGCAAGCGGTTGGACCTGTTCGTGCGGAGCGGAAAATACGGGAAAGTTCTGTCAGAATTGCGGCAAACCAAAGCCGCAGGCGGCAGTATATAAGTGCGACAAGTGCGGTTGGCAGCCCGACGACCCGACAAATCCGCCTAAGTTCTGTCCTCAATGCGGTGACCGCTTTGACGACAACGACAATTGCAATTAATCGAATTGATGTACAAAATGCGTGTTCCGTTTTCGGGAACACGCATTTTGCGGATTTATAACATAATTTCTATTTTTTTTTCAAATCTTTACGGTCATTCATTGCTTTCTTTGTATTTTGTCGGCGAACAGCCAAATGTTTTTTTGAAAATCCTGCTGAAGTACAGAGGGTCGGAAAATCCGGTCATAAAAGCTATTTCGGAAATATTCAATTGTGTGTTTTTTAAGAGATAGCGTGACCTGTCAAGACGGAGTTTTGTTTGGTATCTGTGCGGTGGAAGTCCCGTTACTTCTTTGAACAGATGTTCAAACCTGCCTCGGCTCAGACCGAGCATAGACGCTGTTTTTTCGGCATCGTATTTTTTTGTGAGGTCTTCTCGCATTTGCTCGATTGCATTATAAATAAGGGCGGACTTGTCAGATGAATTTATCCCCTGTTCCGAGACTGTAATGCGTGAAATATATCCCAACAGTTCAAGAAGTTTTCCCTCACAGACGGTCTGATAACAATAATTTTTTAGCGTTGTTTCACGTATAATATCATCAAAGAGCCTGATAATGTTTTCGTTCCGTCCGATATTATATATTGACTTTACCCATAGGTTAAGCTTTTGCATTATTTCTTCCGCACCTATTCCGGCAAAATGCAGCCAATAGCTTTGAGTGAAAGGCGGACAAAACCTATAATGCTGTCTTTCGTATGGCTTATAAATTTTAATTTGTCCTTGTTCAAGAATGATTTCATTATCATCTTCAATCAAGACACCTTTGCCTTGCGCTATATATAAAATATGAAAGTCAACCCTCCCCCCGGAACGCAAAAGAGGGTATCCGTTTCCGTTGTGATTTTGCTTTCCACAGCTGTTAATATGTAAATATTTGGTGGATTTAAAGTTCGTTTTATCATGAAAATTTTTTTCTTTCTCAAACATTTTCTTATCTCCCGAGATGATTTTTATAATTATATCACATATAAAAATTATTTTCAATATCAAAATTGCTTATGCAGCAAAATCGTCCATATAATAACTTGTTTTATCTATTGTACTTAAACGAAAATCGTCTTATAATTTAAATGTAAATCAACAGAGATGCCATTCTCTGTATCAATGTGCATGAAAGGATTGTGTAATTATGAAAAAGTTTGCTTTTATAGGGGCGGGAAGCCTGCAATTCACAAGCAGCTGTGTAAGAGATTTGCTGACATTTTCCGCATTTGAGGAGTGCGAGTTTGCGCTTATGGACATCAATGCGGATAACCTTGCGAACATCGCAAAAGTCGTGAACACCATTGTCGAAAAAATGAATAAACCAAAATGTATCGTCACAACCACTATGGACAGAGCTGAGGCTCTCAAAGGAGCCGATGGTGTGCTTTGTACGGTCTTTAACGGAGATATTGATACTTGGCGTTATGAGATAGAAATTCCAAAAAAGTACGGCGTAAGCATAAATGTCGGTGATACGCGTTCGGTATCGGGGATATTTCGCGCACTTCGCAACATTCCGCTTATGCTCGATATTTGTCGGGATATCGAAAAGTATTGTCCGAATGCGGTATTTTTAAACTATACAAACCCCATGTCGATGCTTTGCGGTGCGATGCAAAAATATGCAAATATCGAAGTTACCGGTTTATGCCACAGCGTTCAGGGAACGGTAAAACACCTTCTCTCTCGCTGGCTTGAAATTCCGTATGAAGAGATCACATATAAGTGTATGGGTGTAAATCACCAGGCGTTCTATACTGTGCTTGAACACAACGGCGAGGACTTATATCCAAAACTCAGAAAGCTTATGGAAAATCCGAAAATTTTAAGCGAAGAACAGGTTCGCAATGAAATGTTTTTAAAACTCGGCTATTATGTAACGGAATCGAGCGGACATAATTCGGAATATAATCAGTGGTTCAGAAAAAGACCCGATTTAATAGAGAAATACTGTACTCACGGAACAGGCGACAATCCGGGTAAGTATGCTTATTCTCTTGAAATCAGGCGCGACAGAAAGGCAAATACAAAAAAGCAGTATGATGAGTGGCTGGATAAAGAGTTTGATAAGAACAAGAGCGTTGAATATGCGGCAGATATCTTTAACGCAAGAATCGGTGACGGAAAACCGTTTATCTTTAACGGAAACGTTTTGAACCACGGTTCTATTCCGAATCTGCCTTATGACGCTTGTGTTGAGGTTCCCGTTGTTGCCGATAGAATGGGTATGAAAACCACAATCGCGGGGCCTCTGCCCGAACATCTTGCGATTTTGGTCAACACAACGGCAAGAATAGAAAGTCTTGTTGTAGAGGCCGCAATGCAAAAGAGTAAGGAAATGGTGTATCACGCCGTATATATGGATCCGCTCTGTTCTGCCGTGTGTTCGCTTGACGAAATTAAAAATATGTGCGATGAGATTTTTGAAAAAAACACCGATTATTTGGGCGATTATAAATAAGGCGAAAGGTTTCGCGATGATGTTTATGGCCTATATCTAAAATACAAAATGCGTGTTCCGTTTTCGGGAACACGCATTTTTAATCATAAACACAATTGTTGTTTTTAAAAATAATAAATATCAAGTTTTTCAGCAGCTTAAAAAGTCGCTCAATAATAAAAATATGGTTAATGAGAAATTTGCTCTTATGAGTATCTTGTGTTCTTTCGAAATATTGTCGGAGTCGTTTTGCAAATCTTGCTGAATTGTCTGTTAAACGAAGAAAGAGAGTCAAATCCACATTCTTCGGATATGTTCAAAACGGTCATATCCGTATTTTCAAGAAGATTTTTTGCCGCAGATATCCGTATATAACATATGTATTCATACGGCGACATACCTGTGGCAATGTGAAAGCTGCGACGTAAGCTTGACTCACTTAAATGTACTACCTCAGCCAATCTCGGAATCGAAATATTTTCGGAAAAGTGCAAAGCTATATATTCGACAGCCGGAAGAATTATTTGCTTTGACTTTTCGTCAAAACATTCATCGGTTGATGAAATATGCCGATGCATCATTTTTGCAAATGCAGTACAAAGACTTATATATAATTCTGTATCGGATTTGTTTTCTTTTCTGGGGGTGGCTTGCGGTATACCCGCATTTGTTACGGCGCATTGAGTTAAAGCGGTTTTATCTCGGATATATATGTTTCAAAAACAGTATCGCCGACAATAAGATTCAACTTTTTGCCTTTGAGATATACGGTGTTGCCGACCGCAACGCCGTGGTCGGATTCATAGCCGTTGGTTTTTACGCGTATTTGTATGCGTGAACGGTCGGGTGTGCCGTCAATGCCATAAATATCCGCGCTTACGACCTCGCCGAGGTTTTCGCCGGTATCACCGTCCGC
The DNA here is from genome assembly GCA_900545865.1 of uncultured Eubacteriales bacterium. Classification (GTDB taxonomy): domain Bacteria; phylum Bacillota; class Clostridia; order Monoglobales; family Monoglobaceae; genus UMGS1820. The sequence goes on along the minus strand of URAN01000002.1, from coordinate 33,070 downwards.
ACACTTTGACTTTGCCGAAACAGAGTCGGCAAGCTCACTCGGCGCGCTGTCACAGATATACACAAATTCATAACTTTGATATTTTTCACTGCTGCCCCACGTAAGCTTATATAAAAGTGAGATAAGGCTTAAAAATATCAGAGCAATAAGTAGAATATCTATTATATTAAATTTTTTTACCGCGGATTTAATATTTTTTTTTGCAGTATTGAGCTTTTCACGCATAAATTTCACCGACCTTTTAAGGATATTATAATTCATTTCCGCACATAATACAAGAAAAATTTATGTTACATTTACATAACAAACATAATTTTTTTTGAAAAATAGCTTGGATATTGTAAAACGTCCGTTTGATTCGGGCGTTTTTTTGACCTATATGTCATAATTTGTATACGGAAATATTTTGCAATTTCCGTATAACTTGTGTTATAATAAAAATGTAATTTACAAAATATGTAAAATTTATTGTACAAGGTGCGATAAATCAAATAAAAGATAAAATAACATAAAACGAGAGGAGAACAAATTATGATAACGGAATACAGAAAGAGTCCGGCGGTGAGAGAGATGGAGCGGCGCAGCCCTGCGTCTGAGGCGGCATTGGCAGGATTGAGTACGAACTTTACAAAATGCGGCGAGGTAAGAACGATACCGATAAAAAATATCGTTCCGAATCCGCACCAGCCGCGCAGAGAGTTTGATAAAGCGGCTCTTCAGGATTTGGCGATTTCCATAATGGAATACGGACTTATGCAGCCGATAACGGTCAGACAGACGGGCGCATTCGATTATGAGTTAATAGCCGGTGAGCGGCGGCTTACCGCTTGCAAAAACTTGGGAATGACATATATCCCGGCGATAGTGATGCGTGTTGATGACACCGACAGCGCGATTTTGGCTTTGGTTGAGAATATACAGAGAGAAAATCTGAATTACATCGAGGAGGCAGAGGCGTATTGCACGCTGCTTACCGAACACGACTTGACGCAAGAGGAGCTTGCGGACAAGCTCGGCAAAGGACAGTCAACGATTGCGAATAAAATACGAATCTTAAAACTTTCGCCCGAGATAAGACAAATATTGACGGAAAATTCTCTGACCGAGCGGCACGCGAGGGCGCTGCTCAGGTTGTCCGAGGAAAAGCAAAGACTTCGTGTGGCAAAGCTGATAGCCGAGAGAGGGCTGAATGTTGCGAAAACAGAAGAGTTGGTTGATAAACTTTTGAGAGGTCCCGAAAGACCGTATCCCGAACCAAAGACAATGCGGCTTTTTAAGGATTTGAGAATCTTTACCAACACAATAAAACAGGCGGTGGATATGATGAAAAGGTCGGGGATTGAGGCAACAGCGAAAAAACGTGAGAGCGATGACAAGATAGAGTATACTATAGTTATCCCCAAAAACACCGGTAAGCCCATGATTAAAGCAGAGTCGGTGCGCATATAACATTAGTACGGCGCGCCCGTACAGGCGGCAATCGGCTGCAAGCTTTGCTCTGATTTAAATTTACATCATAAAATCTGCGGCAGGACATTTTTGTTATATCCGTGCCGCAGATTTCCGCTTGTTTAGCGGCGGCGTTTTTTGGACGTTGCGTTTACACCGAGAATTCCGCCCGCCGCGCCGCAGCCGATACAGATTGCGGCGGCAACGGCTGAACCCGAATCAAAGCTTATTCCACCCCTGGCAAGACAACTTGTCAAAAATAAAACGGCGGTATAGCATAATCCGTACAACGCACCGTTTAAGATGCCGCGGTTGCCGCTCTTTTTTGCGCCGCGGAATCCGCAAAAGCCGATGCATATGTAAGTGATAACGTTCACAATAAGACAGGTCACGGCTCGCGGCAGGGCGACCGCTGCCGAAATCCACGCCGCAATAAAGAGCAGGACAATGGTAAGCGCAAAGCCGAAAAAAATGTTTTTTGCCGCAAATATAAGGTCAAACGGTTCATTATAAGAAGTTTTTTCGCCGGGCATAAAAATTCTCCATTCCGCCGCTCTGCGTCGGCACAAATAGTAATAAATTCCTCTTATCCGCAGAGCAATAAATGATAAGAGATTTTCGCCTATACGCTTTTCCGTGCGAAGGATAAGCGCTCGGGTAATCGGTTTTGTACAGATATATGCGTTTTATAAGTAAATTATGCCAAACTTTTATATTATTAATAAGGCGATTTGACCGAAATGTTATTTTTTTATTAATTTTTGAGGTTTTTTTAAATTTTATGGTTGAATTATTAAGACAGTTATGGTATAGTATATTATAGACAGATATATAAAATCAAGATTGCTTATGTGGTTTACAAAGTACAGTTTTAAAAGGGCGGTTTGATACCTGTCCGATAATAATGTTTTTCAGGAGGAAAACGGAATGAAAGATTTTAAAAAACATAATTTTAAGAAAAAGAACACGATAAAAGCAAGAGTATTGTCGGCGGTTACTTGCACGGCTCTGTTGCTTTCGGCAACGGCTTTGCCCGTTTCGGCGGCAGGATTTTCCGACGTTGATTCCGATGCGACCGTTTCGTGGGCAAAAGCGTCTATTGACAAGATGACGGACGCAGGGTACATAAAAGGCTATGAGGACGGAACATTCCGTCCGCAAAAATCGATAAGCAAAATCGAATGCCTTATCCTTATGTCGAGAATGCTCGGATATGAGGACAAAAAGTTTGCCGATGTTGCATCGGCGGCAAAAGACGCGTATAAGACAACCGCGGCAAAATATAACTCGACATATTCGGGCGAACTGAGCTATCTTTTGTACACGGGCGTGCTTAAAGAAGATGACCTCGTTGATTATGCATCGTCCGCAAATGCAAATGTACAGCTTTTGAGATACCAGGCGGCAATGCTTATGGCAAAGCTTTTGGGATCGGATTCAGAGGCAAAGGCATATTCGGTATCAACGCCGTCATATGCCGATGACGCGTCCATACCCTCGGCGGCAAAAAACTATGTTGAGTATGTAAGCGCAAACAGCATTATGAACGGTATGGATAAGACCGCGGACGGCAAGGCACAGTTCTCGCCGATGACAACGCTTACCAGAGCGCAAATGGCAACCCTGCTTGCAAGAATGATGGACAAGCTTAATACATCATATACAGGCGGCACGGTTGAAAGCGCATCATCGTCAAGCATCACGGTTGACGGTACTAAGATAGGTATTTCGAACGACACCGTTGTATTTATTGACGGAAAATCAGCAAAAGCGTCATCGATTTCTGAGGGTTACACCCTTTCGGCACTTGTTGCCAACGGAAAGGCATATGTCATTGACGCAGCCGAGCCGCAGGAAGAAATTACGCTCTATGGCGTTGTTGTACGCAAGAGCGAAAGCGGTGACGGGCAAAAGATAACCATTGCGGACTATGAGAATCAGGACAATACGGCAACATACACACTCAGAGATGATTGCGGCGTATATGTCAAAGGTGCAAAGGGTTCACTCGGTGATATTATGGCTAATGACTTTATAAAGCTCGTCCTTTCGGGTAGCAAAGTAAAGACCATCGAAACAGCCGATAAGAATATTGAGATAAAGGGTACGATTGTTTCAACAGAATATGATGATAATGACAACGTATATCTGAATATCAAGAATGATGAAACGGGCAAAGAGGAACAATACACCGTATCGCGCAAAGGCGCAAGCGTTACGCGTGACGGTGATGATGCAGAGTTCTCGGATCTCGCCGCGGGCGACACTGTTACCGTTAAACTGGTATACGGAAAGGTTTCAAGCGTGACGGCAACGGGCAAGACCGAATCATTTACCGGTCTGCTTAAAGAAATAATTATTTCAAGCAACCCGGCAATAACCGTAACGATTGACGGTAAGGATTATACCTATAAAATAAGCGCAAAGGCAAAGATTTATATTGCCGATAAAGAATCGACAATTTATGATTTAAGACCGAATGTAACCGTCAGCGGTAAGCTCGACAGCGAGGCTGTTAAGTCATTGTCAACATCAACTGTTCCGCTTAACGAAAAGGGCGAGCTGACCGGTACGGCGACAGGCAAAAACACAACATATAAAGTCATTAACGTACAGGACGAATCGGGTAATACCTATAGCGTATACTATAATAACAACACCAAATTCTTTACAAGCAACGGTTCAACCGCATCGGTTAAGAATATATCCGACGGAACAAGCCTTTCTATAACGGGCGGCAGCAAAAACGGTGTGTTTGAGGCAACGATTATCATTATAAAATAATAGCGTTTGTGATTTAAACCAAGCGTAAATTTAAAGCCTATGGACTTTTAAATGTCCATAGGCTTTTGTAGTGTGATTTGGGTTAAAACCGTTGGGTTTTATTCTTTGTAATTGGATTATTTTATAAAAGTATTTGTGTCGGTTTTATTAAAGCCCTGTCGCAAACTCATCAATTAAATATCTGCCGTCCTGCTGCTTTAATATCATATAAAACGATGTTTCGGTTTGGCTTGAGTCAAAGACGGAATTTTCATCGGGCGTCATTTGTACGTTTACCTGTGCGACCCATTCGCCGTTGGTAAAGCCTCTTTCGGCTAAATTATCAACTGTGCCTATGCTTAAAGGCGTTGCTTTTTTCATACCGAAAACATAATCGTCACCAAAGAAATTGTCTACACAGTTTTGAGTGCAGTATCTTTTCATATTCCCGAAATCACCGTTACTAAATAAATAAAAGAATTGGTCTACTGTATATTCGGGTGTTGTGTTATCATATTGGCTTGTTTTTATAACCGTTTGCTGATTACTTGTTATTTCAATGATATTTCCGTTTTTGTCAAAGATAGTGTAACCTACATTATTTACTCTGTTGTTCGTATCGAATTCCATCATTGGCTCCATTAGAGAATACGGAACATAAGTTAAGTTATCCTTTAAGATAGGAGATGTTTTAATCGAACGGAAAAAAATATTGGGGGTTCCGTGTGGGTCGATAATAAAGTCCGGTTTTCCTATCTCAAATGAAAACTCTATATCTGCAATACCCATCGTTTCTGTTATGACATCTGCTAAATGTACTTCTATTTTCCCGTTATCCCAAGTTATATAGCTTCCGGTATGATTTAAAGTTCCGATATTGGTAAGTGTTTCTCTTAATGGCAAATATACCTCTCCGTTTTCGATAAAAGGCTTATTCGTGAGTTCAATTTTTTCGCCGTTATTCAGTATTTCAATAGTGTAATCATCAGTCGTCAAATCTGATAATACGCCGCTTGCAAAAACCATTGTCGAAAGCATAAAAACTGCAATAACAGCGGATATTGCCGACATAAACTTGCTTGTTGTCTTTTTGTTCTTAATCATAATAAATCTCCTTTTCAGAATTTTTTTGCTGCTTGCCATTTGCGTGGTAAGCGGAAGCTGTTTTGATTTACCCGTCGGAAGCAGGGATAAAATTGTATTGATATAGCTCATTTCCTCGCTGTCCGACATATTTTTTGTAACCGCAATATCACAGGATATTTCGCACTCTGTTGCAATTTGCCTTGTGACATACCAAATAACAGGGTTAAACCAATGCACACATTTTACAAACTCGGCAAAACATTTATATAAAATATCGCGCCGTTTAAAATGCGTCATTTCGTGGCAAAGTATGTTATGCAGCTGTTCGTCCGAAAGCTTGGCTTTCGGTAAAATCAGCGTGGGTTTGATTACGCCCGTCATAAACGGTGATGCGATACTTTCCCACACACGAACATTGATTTTTCGATTGGTATATTCACCGATTTCGGATAAGGATATAATTTCACCGTTTTTACGTATTTTTACATTAAGACTTATATACCGCGCAATATTCAAAAGAATTAAAAGCATCGCGCCGATAAGCCATAACCATGCCAATATGCTTACTCGGTTGTACACTATCCTATTCCATATACCGAAAACTTTTTGTAAAACCTGCGGTTTTTGAGCCGTGTCCGTTTGTATGACATTTTCGACAGTTTCGGGCTGATTGCCGACAGATGTTTGCTGTGCCGTTTGTTCTGTTTGTGCCGTTTGTGTTATAATACTCGGTGCGGTGGTTGGGTTTATGTTAAAACGCACCGGTATCAGCATTACAAAAAGCACGCATAGCCATATGTAATAATGCCACGAATACCCGAAAATCTTTTTTGTTATCGGGCGAAATAGGCTTATAATGCCGGTGAGTACAGAACCGACAAGGGACATAATCAAAATTGCTTTAAAAATTTCGCCAATCAAATTCAGCCCTCCTTATCCTCAAAAATCGCTTTCAGCTCTCGTATGTCTTTATCCGAGAATTCTTCCTCTTCAAAAAGTGCGGTAACCAAATTTCCTGCCGACCCGTCAAACAGATTTTTTATAAGACTTTTTACTTGTGTTTTTTTATACTCTTTTGCTGTTAAAATCGGTGTGTAATAAAGCGACTTGCCGATTTTCTTTGCGGATATTGCCCCCTTTTCCGTAAGCCTTACGAGAAAGGTGGCAATGGTTGTACGCTTCCAGCCTTTTTCTTTCACCGCCTCACTGATTGTTGTTGAGTTTATCGGCATACCCGCGCGCCAAATAACTTTCATTATTTCCAGCTCGGATTCACCTATGTTGATATTTCCTGTCGACATTGAAACACCTCCGTTTATATTATCTACTCTTGTAGACGATATAATTCTAACACGGTAGAAAGAATTTGTCAAGACATTTTTTTAACTTCGTAAACAGTGCCTAAAAAATGCGGAACAAAATTGTGCGAAAGAAATAAAAATCGGGGACGATGTATTATCGTCCCCGATGCGTGTTGAAAAACCCCGCAAAGACAAGATTTTAAAGGGGTGCAATTCTTTTATCCGAGTTCGACAAAGCGGAAAGATGGATGGCATCGGGATTCGGCATCATCAATGAACCGCTTTTATATTTTAACAAAAATCAATCTTTTATAAGCGTTAAATGCTTATCTTCCAATCTGTATACATCATCACAAATCGCCGCTATCGCATCATCATGGGTTACAAGAATACAAATTTTGTCTTTTGAAAAGTTTTGTATCATTTCAGAAAACAATTTAACCGATTCCGAATCAAGATTAGCCGTGGGTTCGTCAAAGACCATTACGGATGTTTCGGCATATAAGGCTCGTGCGATTGCAATTCGCTGTCTTTGACCCATTGATAAATTATTTCCGCCCTCGCTGATATTTTCGTTTTCTTTTAAATCAAAACCTGATACCAATCTGTCAATATTAGCAGCCTTGCACACCCTTTCAAACTTGTCTTTATCAAAAGGAGTATTCATACATATGTTATCCTTGACAGTACCGCAAAATACGAAATTATCGCTCGGAACATAAGAAATAATCCTTTCATAATTATAATAATTTTTTAGGTCATTTTCATTTCGTATCTTTATCATACCGTCCTTTACAGGTGTATAAAGCCCAAGTATCAACTTTATCAACGTGCTTTTTCCGTTGCCGCTTTTTCCGATAATTCCTGATATTTTCCCTTTAGAGAACGTTGCGTTAATATCATCCAATATTATTTTTTCTTTACTGTACCCAAAGGAAAGGTGTTTAAGTTCAATGCAATCCGGATATAATTTTGCCCCGTTCGGGATTTCGACCGTATCACGGTTTTGCATTTCTTCAATCTCACGAATGCGCGTTACGCTGTTAATTGTTTTATTATATACCGCAATCATTTTCGGTGCCTCTATCAAGGGCAGCATAATATAATTGCTGAGCTGTATCATGGCAACCAAATCACCTACCGTATTCTCGCCCGTTTTTACGAAATACGCACCTACCGCGCTGGTAATGATAAAGATTCCGAAACTCATCAGACTGTTTAAAAATCCGAAATTTCCCTCTAAAAACGAAAGTTTTACTTTGCTCGCGGTTTTCTTGTCATAAAGAGTACATGAGTGTTCGCCAACGGCTTTTCCCATAGAATACACTTGATACAGCGGCAATAGCGTCAATAACTCTTGCATATAACTTCTGTTGGTATCCTCATTTTTTGAATCGACTTCCGCCGCCTTTTGCAGTTTGGGTGAAAAAGCCGATATAAGCATAGTCAGCACCGGGATAACTATCAAAAAAATCAATGTAATTTTCCAGTTCAGTATGAACAACGAAACAAGCGCAAGCAAAGATGTAAAGATAACTCCGCTCATTTGACCGAATAATTGTATGTAAAAGTCAGAAACTTCTGCCACGTCACTTGTGAGCCTGTTCTGTATTTCACCGCTGTGCATTTTATTGAGTTTAAGCAAGTGCTTTTTAATTATTTGCTCAATTAAATAAACTCGCAATCCCTTTTCGGTTTTACTATAGCTGTAACCCTCCAATACCGATGAAGCGATTTGAGTTAATGCAAACACAACTATTACAGAAAGAGAAAATATTGTCATTTGCAGAAATGTCAGCGAATTTTCGCCCGTTGCTATATCCATATATCCTTTGAATATCATGGAAATACCGATATTGCATAAACTCGATACCAAACATACCAACGGAATAATACACAAGATATTTAAACTATACTTTGATTGATGCACAAGCCAACGAAAATTACTTGTTTTTTTCATACAAACACCTCTCCGATTTTAGCGTTAAATTTGATAGAGTAAAAATTTTGTATGATCATCTTATCATATATGTGCGGCGATGTCAATGATTGAACGATAAACTTTGTAAACAGTGCCTAAAAAATGCGGAACAAAATTGTGCGAAAGAAATAAAAATCGGGGACGATGTATTATCGTCCCCGATAGGATTTATAATGTAAATAGCTTTATTAAAAACCCGATATACTATTTTTCGAAATCTTTTGCAAGCTCGGCGGCGAGAGCGTCAATTTGAGCGCGGTTGTCGTCCGAGAGTGCCGATTTTATTATAACCGTATTTTCGGCAAACTTTATATTTTTGCAATCTTCAAGCATCTTGCGCATAACCTTTGCCGCGGTGGGCGCCCAGCTTCCGTTTTCGACAAATGCGATGGTGCGGTTGCTGAAATTCCGCTCGGTAAGATGATTTATGAATTCGCGCATAAACGGGAAGATGTCCGCATTGTATGTGGTCGTTGCGAGAACAAGAGTTCCGTAACGGAAAGCGTCTTCGACCGCCTCGGCCATATCATCACGCGCAAGGTCGGTAACGGCGACTTTAGGACATCCCGCATCGTTGAGCTTTTGTGCAAGCAGCTCAACGGCGGCCTTTGTGTGACCGTAAACAGAAGTGTACGCAATAACGACGCCTTCGCTCTCTGTTCCGTATGACGACCAAGTGTTATACAAGCCGAGATAATAGTCTAAGTTTTCCTTTAAAATAGGTCCGTGCAGAGGACAGATAGTTTGTATCTCAAGCGCGGCGGCTTTTTTCAAAACATTTTGAACCTGTGCGCCGTACTTTCCGACAATGCCGAAATAGTATCTGCGTGCCTCACACGCCCAATCCTCATCAGCGTCAAGCGCGCCGAATTTTCCGAATCCGTCAGCCGAGAACAAAACCTTGTCGCGGCTGTCATAGGTCATAATTACCTCGGGCCAGTGAACCATCGGAGCGGTTATAAACGTCAGAGTATGTTCGCCGAGTTCAAGAGTGTCACCCTCTTTTACAACGATTCTTCTGTCCGAAAAATCCGTGCCGAAAAAGTTTTTCATCATATTAAACGCCTGTGCCGATGCAACGATTTGCGCATCGGGGTACTTTTCGGCGAAAACGTCAATGTTTGCCGAATGGTCAGGTTCCATATGCTGTACAATGAGATAATCGGGGGTCTTATCGCCGAGAACATCGGCGAGGTTGCCGAGCCATTCATCTTTAAAGTTTGCGTCAACAGAATCCATTACGGCAATCTTTTTGTCAAGTATGACATATGAATTGTACGCCATTCCGTTTTCGACGATATATTGACCTTCGAAAAGGTCAATATCGCGGTCGTTTACGCCAACGTATTTAATATCGTTTGTTACAATTGTATCCATATACTTTTCTCCTTTTGTTTGAATTTATCCGAAAATTTCGGTATAATCAACGGTATCGAGCGAATCCGCCGAAAAATCCGCAAGCGGATTTTCTTTTGCCGCGCCGACCGCAAGAGCGGTCATGCCACCTGCCTTTGCCGCCTGTATTCCTGCGTCCGAATCCTCGACAACCATACAATACTTGGGTTCAATGCCGAGCTTTTTTGCCGCAACGAGAAATACCTCGGGGTCGGGCTTTGATTTGGTTGTATCAAGTCCGCAGCTCACCGCGTCCATATGCGGCAAAAGACCTGTCTTTTCCAATATAAGCGGCGCATTTTTGCTTGCCGAGCCGACCGCGGTCTTGATTCCGTGTTCTTTTATATAGTCGATAAAACGCATTGCCCCCGGAAGGATATCGTCTTTTGACAGTGTTGACAGCGATTCAACATAGATATTGTTCTTTCTCTCCGCCATTTCGAGCTTTTGCTCATCAGTGTATTTTTTATCGGTTTTTTCGAGAACAACCTCTAAAGACGCCATTCGGCTTACGCCGCGCTGGCGCACGTTGTCCGCCTCGGTGTACTCGGTTATGCCCTCGTCCTCGGCGAGCTTTTTCCACGCACGATAGTGCAATACGTCCGTTGATACGAGAACGCCGTCCAAATCAAATATAACAGCTTTTAACATTTTCTTTTCCTCCTGTCAGTTAAGTCCTATTGATTAATTTCGTTTACCTCGGCATTTTTGCCGCTTATCTTAACGTCATAGAGCTTTCCGCAAACGAGAACTTTAAAGTGCATTCCCGTCCAGCCTGTCGGCAAAGCGGGTTTAAATGACGGCTTTGTGTCTTTAACAGTCATTCCGGCAAAGCCTTTTATCGCAACAATCCATGCGCCGCCCTCTGATGCAGGGTGAGTTCCGCCGATATATTGCGGTCCAATCCATTCTTTTGAGCCGGGAACCAAGTCCGCGCTTGCCGACTTGATAAACAGAGGATATGCTGCGTCGGGGTTTTCAATATAGCATGACAAAAGCGAATACATACACGCCGAAAGCGATGAGCCGTGTTCGGTTCTCGGCTCGTAATAGCTCCAGTTCGCTTTCATTATATCCTCGCTGTAATCATCTTTGAACATACTGAGCATAGCAACAACATCGGCCTGTTTGAGAACCTGTGTGTCTGTAGCAACGCCGTATGCTCCGCCCCAATATTCGGTCGGGTCGAGAAGCCGTGACCGTACCTCGTCAACGCTTGTATCCTCAAGCGAGAAATATCCGTCAAACTGTTCGATTACACCGCTTTTTGAATCGGGCTGAGGAATATAGAGGTTTTTCGCCGAGTCGTCAAATATCGACTCGAGGGATTTAAGGTCATATTTTTTATCAAGTTCGTCATAGCAATCTTTATATTCGTTTTTGATTTCCGAAATAAATTCAACCGTTTTTTCGAAAACAAACTTTGCCATTCTGTTTGTGTATGCGTTGTTGTTCACTCTTTCGTGATATTCGTCCGGTCCGACAACATCATGTATTTCATACTTGTCTTTGTCGGCGTATTTCAAAAGCAAACAACGGTACATTCTTGCACACTCAACGGCAACCTCAGCCGCGCCTTCGGCAAGAATCGAGGTATCGCCGGTCGCGTCTATGTATTTCATTATTGCATAGACAACCGCCGCCGAAACGTGATATTGTTTATCGCGGAAGTATGTGCGCATCGGGCGCTTTGTGAACACGTCCGTTACGTTATAATCAGAGCAAGCCTCATATCCGCCCTCTTGGCTTTCCCACGCATAATATGCGCCGTTCAATCCGTATTCTTTTGCCTTTTGACGCGCACCGCCGATCGTGTCGATGCGGTATCTGATAAGGGTTTTTGCAACCTCGGGTTGGGTGTATGCAAAATAGTCAACCATAAACATTTCCGTATCCCAGAATACTGCGCCCTTATATACCTGTCCCGAAAGACCTCTCGCCGGGATTGACATACTTTTCATATTGCGCGGCCCTATACAGTTCATATGATAGAGCGCATAATTCAGTGCCTCGGCCGCCTGTTGAGCCTTTTCGTCACCATCTATCGTTACCTCTGAAACCGCCTGTATTTCATTCCATTTCTTAACGCTTTCATCGCGTGCTTCGTCAAATGTGATTGATGTTATGTCGCCGCTGCGCGGAAGAGTATCGACAGAGGTATAAATTTCGGCAACCTTTTCAATTGTGTACTTTTTGCCTGCATCCGTACGGAAAGAAATGTGGCCGAGAGCCGCCGTATCTGTTATTTCACAGCGCTTTTCGGCGTCAAAGTCAAAGCGTGTGTATTCGGTCGAGGTAACCTTTACCGAATTTTCAACGGTTGTACCGATTACGGTCTTTACGCCGTTTTCGCATTTGATGTCAAGCTTTGCAAAGTGAGGGCCGTTTATATCCCAAACATCGCCGTCTATACCGGTCACGATTTCTATATCACAGTCATAATCGGCGCTAACGCTGTACCGCATAGCGATAAGATGCTGGCGTTCCATATCCGCAAGGCGTTCGCTTTCAACCGTTATAAGACCTTTGTCGGTTTTCCAAACGGTTTTGCGGCTTTGCAAGCCGTTGTGATAGTCCAAGGTATGCGTATGTTCATACGGCTCGGAATCGGGGAGGGCATAAACACAGCCATCGGCTTTTATATATGTATACAAAACGTTCGGCGCGTTTATCGATTCGCGCCACGCATTGCCCACGCGGTCGTATATGCCTGCCATATTGATTGCCGGCATATTCTCTTTGGTGTATTCTTCCATAGTTCCGCGTACACCAAAGTATCCGTTTCCGTTCAGAAATTTGTTTCCGTACCAAGGAATTCTTTCTTTTTCAAATCCTGTTGAAATAATCTTTTGCATATCAAATCTCCTTATCTTTTATTTTGAATCCGTTAAGTCGTTGTTTGTATAAACCATCACTATATATTATAAAATTTAAACGCTGTTTTGTCAACAAAAAACGCAATAATTATTCGAAGAAATTTGCATATCGGAGCGGCGTGTGAATAAAAAATATCATAAATTGACAAAAAATCGAATATTTCATTGACAGAGCGGAAAAAACGGGTATAATAGGAGATGTAATTATTAATTTAAATAATGTTGAATTTAAGAATGTGAGGAATAAAAAGTGTTGGATTTATTGTTTAAAAGCGTTATAGATTCGGATAATGCGGCGGTCGTTATATGCGATTTGAATTCGATTATTGTATATATGAATCCTGCGGCGGTTAGCCGCTATCATAAGGACTTGACCGGTAAAAGCCTTAAAGATTGTCATAATGCAAAATCAAACGAAATGATTGACAAGGTTCTCGGGTGGTTCCAAAAAAGTCCCGAGAATAATATTATGTACACATATTATAATGAAAAAGAAAACAAAGATGTGTATATGGTCGCACTCAGAGATGCCGATAAGAACCTTATCGGGTATTATGAAAAACACGAATATCGAAACAGAGAAACGGCAAAGCCGTATATGGGCGTATGATGAGCGAGTAGAATAATATAAGATTTGTCTGTTCGGGTACCCTAAAAATGACGATAAAGCTTGGTTTAAAGAAATATTTTTTAGAAATTTTAATAAATTTCAAAAAAAGACTTGCAAATTGTTATTGTTTCTGTTATAATATCATAGTTAAGTAATTTTTTTATTGAAAATTTAAGGAGGTGTATCTGTATGGCAAAATGCGAAATTTGCGGAAAAGGCGTTACTTTCGGTATAAAGGTATCTCACTCTCACCGCAGAGCAAACAAAGCGTGGAAGCCTAACGTAAGAAGAGTTAAGGCTATCGTTAACGGCACTCCGACTAAGGTATATGCTTGCACAAGATGCTTGAGATCAGGTAAGGTTAACCGCGCCGTATAGTCATTTCTTTTGGGTATATGACATATTAAGTTAAGATTGGAATAAGCATACCCTTTGAGGGTATGCTTATTTAATGTAAAGATTTATTAAAACGGATGACACTATGAGGGGGCAATGATGATATGGATAACAAAACTTTAAAAACTCTTGAATTTGATAAGATTCTCGAACGGCTTTGCGAATTTGCGAAAAATGACGGAGCAAAAAAAATCGCTCTTGCGCTCGAACCTGTATCGGTGCGCCGTTCCGCCGAGCAAATGCTTGATGAAACGGATGCGGCGGTCACTTTGATTTTAAAGTACGGTTCGCCCGATATTTTATCGGTTTCAACGCCGAATGAGGCAATCAAACGCCTTTCGGTCGGCGGCGGTTTGTCTATGTCCGAGCTTTTGAATATAGCGCGCATTTTGAAATGCGCAAGGCTTTTAAAACGCTATACTGCGGAACAAACCGGGGTTTTGTTCGGATACATCGAAACGCTTTTCCCCGAAAAAAAGCTTGAAGAGAGGATTACATCATCAATTATATCCGAGGATGAAATGTCCGACAATGCCGGACCCGAGCTTGCGTCAATTCGGCGCAGGATAAAAAATGCCGGTGCGAAAATTCGGAATACCCTTGACGGAATGATACATTCTCAGTATTATCGCAAGCTCTTGCAAGACCCGATTGTCACGGTGCGTAACAATCGCTATGTTGTTCCCGTAAAGGCGGAACACCGCGGCGAGGTAAAGGGTATTGCACATGATATGTCCGCGTCGGGGTCAACGGTTTTTATCGAGCCCGAAAGTGTTGTCAACGCAAATAACGAGCTGCATGAGCTTGCTTTGCGCGAACAGGCGGAGATAGAAAAGATTTTGCTTGAAATTTCAAATGAGGCGGCGGAGATAACAGATGAATTGAGTATGGATTATGAAACCATAATTCATCTTGATTTTGTATTGGCAAAAGCAAAGCTTGCGCTTGAAATGAAGGCGGTTATGCCGCAGATAAGCGACAACGGCTTTATACACATAAAAAAGGGCAGGCATCCGCTTATTGACGCAAAAAAAGTTGTTCCGGTGGATATTGAGCTGGGCGGCGAGTTTGATACGCTTGTTATAACCGGCCCGAATACGGGCGGAAAAACGGTTACGCTCAAAACGATAGGACTGTTTTGCCTTATGGCACAGGCAGGGCTGCATATCCCTGCTGCGGACGGAAGTCATTTGCCGATATGCCCCGATATTTTTGCGGATATAGGCGATGAACAAAGCATAGAACAAAGCCTTTCGACATTTTCGTCACATATGAAAAAGATAGTCGAAATATCTCAAAGGGTGACGCCGGGGTGTCTGGTTCTGTTTGACGAGCTGGGCGCGGGAACAGACCCGGTTGAGGGTGCGGCGCTTGCAACGGCAATAATAGAGGATTTTCGGTCATCAGGCGCGATTATTGCTGCCACGACGCATTACAGCGAGCTTAAATTATATGCGTTATCGACCGTCGGGGTTGAAAACGCATCGTGTGAATTCGATGTGGCAACTTTAAGCCCGACATATCGGCTCTTGATAGGCGTTCCGGGACGAAGCAATGCGTTTGCCATTTCGGAAAAGCTCGGATTGAGCAAGAGAATCATCGACAGGTCAAAAGAGATGTTGTCAGAGGATAATATTGCGTTTGAAGATGTGCTGTCAAAACTTGAAGAAAACAGGGTATCGGCAGAGAAAAATTCGGAAGAGGCAGAGGATTTGCGCCGCGAAACGGAGCGGCTGAAAAAAGAGCTTGCCGCCGAGCGCGAGAAAATAGAAAAGCAAAAGGATAAAATTTATGACCGCGCAAGAGAAAAGGCAGAAAAGATAATTCAGCGCGCACAACAGGATATAGACAGACAAATAGAAGAAATAAAAGAGCTGAGAAAAAAGAATGATGATATGGAAACCTTGCGTCAAATGCAAGAGGTGCGCCGAGAGCTCGGGTTAAAGCTTAAAACGAATAAGCCGCCGAAAAACAGGCAAACACAGGTACAGCACAAAAACAAAGTTGATATAAATAAGCTGCGGCCGGGTGCGGACGTATTGATTTGCGATTTGGGTGACAGAGGAAGCGTTATATCAATAAATAAAAAGGATGGTACGGTTGTTGTTCAGGTCGGCATAATGAAGATAACGGCAAAAGCCGACAACCTCGCGCTTTTGCCGCAGGAAGATACGCCGTCCGTAAAGAAAGAGAGAAAGCGTTATTCCGGCGGCAGCGGCGGAGGATTGCGCAAGGCAGCGGTCAAACCCGAAACCGACCTTAGAGGGATGATGCTCGAAGAGGCAGAGTATGCGGTTGACAAATATCTTGACGAGGCGGCAATGGCAGGCCTTGGTGAGGTGAGCCTTATTCACGGCAAGGGAACGGGCGTTTTGAGAAACGGAATAAGAGAAATGCTGCGCCGTCATCCGCACGTCAAAAGTTTTCGCCGCGGAAAGTATGGCGAGGGCGAGGACGGTGTGACCGTTGTGGAATTAAAATAAAAGCGAAAAAATTACAGGTATGTTACAAAACTGTTTTTATTTTTCAACAATTAAGCCTTTATATTGACACATAAAACTCGGTAAAGTATAATTTGTTATATATTATTGTATAATAATGCAGAATAAATTTGACATCAGACAGGAGTGTGTGGTATGCGATGTTTGTATTGCGGTAATTTAGAGAGCAAGGTTGTTGATTCGCGGTCAACCGATGACGGAACGGCAATCCGCAGGCGCAGAGAGTGCCTGAACTGCGGCAGAAGGTTTACCACCTATGAAAAAATCGAAAGCGTACCGATTATTGTTGTAAAAAAGGACGGTTCAAGACAACCGTATGACAGAGAAAAGCTTCAGCGCGGAATAATGAATGCCTGTGCGAGCCGACCCGTATCAATAGATATGGTTGACCATATGCTTGACGAAATAGAGACAACGGTGCATAATTCGCTGGAGAGAGAAGTGTCAAGTGTTAAAATCGGTGAAATGGTTATGGACAGACTTCGCAAAATCGATGAGGTATCATATGTTCGGTTTGCGTCCGTTTATAAACAGTTTAAGGATATTGACACGTTTAAAGCAGAGCTTGAAAAGTTAGTGGCAAAGAGCCGCGGCGATGACAAAAAATAACAAAGACATTGAATATGTTTGAGATGTGTATTCGGCTTATAAAAAGGTCGGGTTTATTCTCGGTGCAAAGCTTTGTTCGGATATATAAACAGAAAATTCAAAAGCGTTCGGCATAAATCGCTGCCGAACGCTTTTTTGAACAAAGAAAGGATAATGTGAAAGTTCATTTTCCGTTAATGCCTTTTTGACCTGCGGATAAGGAAGGTTTAAGCGCAGCTTATGCCGGTGTGGTGAAACGGATATTAAGTATGTTACCGGCTTTTTTCGGAATCGGATGCTGTGTTTGAATTGAGATGTTGTCTGCCCTCTGTGTCAATCGTATAGTTGTCGGCATAGATGAGCTGTGAAATCGGAATAATATTATATCCGTCGGATTTTAGCTTTTCGAGTATTCCTGGCAATGCCTCGGGGGTATGCTTGGCGGCGTTGTGAAAGAGCACGATACTGCCGGGTTTAATCTTGCTTGTTACACGTTTGGTTATTTCATCCGCGGAAAGGTCTTTCCAGTCAAGGCTGTCAACATCCCATTGAATGGTATAACTTCCGCATTCGCGGACGGTTTGAATAACCTCGTTGTTATAATCACCGTAAGGCGCACGAAACAGTATCGGTTTGACCCCGGTGATTGCCTCGATTTTATTGTTACAAGCGGTGAGTTCATCGCGCATTTTATCTTTTGAAAGTTCGGGCATATGCGGATGCTTGTTTGAATGGTTCATAACTTCGTGACCTGCATCGGACAGCTGTTTCACCGATTCGGGATATTTGTCAACCCAATCGCCGACAACAAAAAACGTTGCTTTGACATTATATTTATTCAAAATATTTATGAGTTGTTCCGTATCTTCGTTGCCCCACGCCGCGTCGAAACTAATCGATGCCACTTTTTCATCGCCCTTGTCAACGCAATAAATCGGCAGGTCTTTTTTATTGCCCGACACCGATGAAATAGCGGCATTTTTTATTACAAACACGCTTAATATCACAATAAGCAGCAACAGCAAGGCTGTGATACAGCTTTTTCGTGTGATAACCCAAAGTTTCATTTAAATTCACTCCCTTTTGACTTTTGATAAAGTATATGCGTGAATTTTGAAAGTTAAAACAGTTTAATGCACATTAAATTTATAAAAAGGCGCGACTTTGAACAAATGTACGAGACCCGTCTGATAAATATAGTCAAAACCTCAAAAAAATAAAGTTTATTTTAGTTATTACGCCACTATATTTTGAAAATGAAATATAGTATAATAATATATTATGGATATTTGTTTGCATATTTAATAAATATTGAGGAAAAACTTTTTTCGGACAGGAGGTGCGGCATATGAACGAGGACGGCAAAAACGGTTTAAATACAGAAAATCAAGACGATAAAGCTGTGAATGCGAACGAGAATAAGCCGAAACGTTTTAGAGATAAAGCGTTGTCGGTTATCCCAAAAATTATTCTTGTGTTTTTGGCGTGCCTTATGCTGATTACCGTCCTTCCCGTCGGAATGTTTAAAAGGGTCAATCCCGTTGAAAAAAGAGGGTCTTTGATTCGCCTTTATCCGTCCGAAATGAAGGCGAGCGATTACGCCGATGCGGATGCAACCGCGGGACTTGACAAAAACAGCGGTGCAATTTTAGAGTTTGACCTCGAAAATCTCAACAGCGCGGATATAAAAGATGTGCGCCAAATAAAGCTCAGGCTCGGTTTTGTCTGCGGGTCGGGAGAGGTGTCAAACAGAGCTTCGGTTACTTTGCCGCTTGAAGGCGGCGGTTTTTCGGATTCTCAAAAAGTGTTAAGCTTATATAAAAACGAGATATTTAACGATTATATATATAATTTTAAACAGTGCGCCGAGATTTCGCCGATTACCGAACAGGGTGATAACACGATAAGCGAAATAGATGTAACCGATTATACACGAACGAAATTAAAGTCTCGGAATAAAAAGATTTCTTTCGGAATATGGGGGAAAAATCATATACCGATTCAGATGACAGGCGTGAACTATTCCGATCCGTATTTCAGGCCGTATCTCGAGATAATAACCGGAGCAGCAACAGCCGATAATGCCGTAATCTCGGAAAAATCAAATCTGACCGATGCAGTGTATGTTTCGGCATCAAAGGCGGATGCAAACGCGGCGGAATTGTCAGGCGAGAGCGGCGGTATGCTGTGCGAGGACGGTACGGAGATGTATCTCAAATATGACATAAACCGTGCGGCAATCGAGGGAAGTCTGTATAATGCAAGGCTTTTATTGAAAACGGATTATCGAAAGGAAGTCGGTGCGCCGACCGAGCCTTTCGGTCAGGTCAGTATCAGTTGTATAAACAACAATGAATGGAACGGCAGTGATATAACGTATAATACGCGGCCGAGAGGTGAAGAAATTTCGCTCCCGATAAAAGCGACGGTTATAAACGGCGAAATTTCGGCGGATGTAACACAGGCGATTTGCGAAGCGTATGATATGGGCGCGACGGGTGTGACATTTAAAATTACGCTTGATAAAAAGAGAGAGCATCCTGATGAAAGCCAAAGATTCAAAGTGTTTGGGATGGGGAATGCGATTGACCAACCGCGGCTTTTTATAAGCGTGAGCGATGACGCGGATATTGTGTGTGCAACCGAGGCGGCACTTAATGCTGTCGGAGGAAACAGCCGAGAATATGTGACGGGAAATCTCGAAGGAACGTATTTGGCAAGCAACGGTTCGTATGCAAAACTGAGCTGGCAGGAATTCAACAGCGACCCGATTCGCCGCGGCGGGTACCTTTCATCGAACGGAGTGGTTATGCGTCCCAAGTGGTTTGAGGGCAATGCAGAGGTTGTTGCTCTTGCAAGAATAACGGCGGGCAGGTATTCAACAATAAGAAGATATCATCTGACGATTCAGGCGGAAGCGAAACCCGATTATTCAAAATACTCATTCGGGAATTATATTGACATAGGTAACAGGCGCAGCGAAAACGCACAAAAATTTGACAGTGTGAATTTCAGTGAACCGCATCGAAAGAGCATAGGCGGACGTATGGATACTTGTCGGGTATTGAGCGACAGAGCGTGTATGCTTTTGAACTTTTCGTGCGCTGCGGACGGGGTTAATTATCTTACGCTTAAACTTGCGGCAAAGAAAGAAAAGGACATTTCGCTGTACATTTCTCCATACGGATATTCGGGTGATGCGCTGAAACTTTCCGTACCCGAAATAAAAGAAGACGATTTGGGTTTTGTGTATTTGACGTATGCCCTGCCGCAGGAGTTCACGCTAAACAAAAAGACGGTAAATCTTTGTGTTTGGTCGCGAATCGAGAATGATGACACGGCGGAGGATTGCGGCATTTATGCTGCGTACCTGACCCAAAATCCGTTCTTTGACCCGAAACAGTTTTCAAAGCAAGGCGAGATTGCACTCGGTGAAATATATTCGGGTTCAAATCTTGTAAGCGGTTTTGAAAACAATGCAAAAATTCTGCTTAAAAACACCGATATTGGAGATAAAGCCCAAAATCTGAAAGCGGAGGAGGAAAATTCGGCAAATGTCGGCGGCGAGAGCGATAATGCCGAAAAGCTTGCGCGGCTTACGCGGATTGTGAATGAACTTGCATCAAAAACAGGCGAAACAGCGGTTGTCAGCACGGACAAAAAGGCAATTGTGTTTGAGGGGGCTGCGGCGAATATCGCTGTTCTGATAAATAACGAAGAAACGGCGAGCATATATGAGCGGTACGGATATTATGACCGTTACAGCTTTGACGTTCCGATAAGCAGGTGCGGAAATGATATAAAGGCGATTGATTTCGGTGAATACCTGATACTTTTCAATTACGGCAACGGTTCGGTGAGTGCAACTATTCCCGACGGCTATGAAAAAAAGGGTATATACCGAGATATTGCCGGCGGTGGATATTATCGGATAGGCGATGTCGAAAAAGCCGATATGGCGGATTTGCCGTCAGATACCGAGGCGTATGAAATTCAAGAACTTTCCGTTGAGAGCGGCGGAGCGGTTCTGTTAAAAAGGCTTGAAAACAGCCTGATGTCACAAGAGTGGCGAGTTGCGAAAATCAATGGAAAAAGTCCGTCGGAACTTATGTTCGGCGAAGATGAAATTATCAACGAAATAACGGTAAGAACCGTTGACGGCGTGTTGGACAATGTTAAAGACTTGAGCGTTATATGCGCGGTTTATAATAAGGGAAAACTTGTCTCGATGAACAGGAAAAGTATTTCGGTTACACCGAGTATAGGTATATATTCGGTCGATATGTCGGAATATAATATGAAAATGACGGTCGGCAGCGAGCTTAGAGTATTCATAGCCGACAACACGGATAATATGAATAAAATTCAGCCAAAGCTCGATTATCCGTAAATTAAAGGTTGATGAGAAATGAAAAAATATACTTATATTACATTGAGAGAACGCCCTGAGCTGAAAGATGCCGCGGCGGAATGGTTTCATTGCAAATGGAGTATTCCCGCAAAAGCGTATCTTGATTGTATAGATGAGTATCTCAATCAAAAAACGGAATACGGTTGGTATCTTTGTCTTGACGGAGATAAAATTGTCGGAGGTTTGGGAGTCATTGAAAATGATTTTCATAATCGAAAAGAGCTTTGGCCGAACATTTGTGCGGTCTATACCGAACAGGAACATCGGGGCAAGGGTATTGCCGGGAACTTACTGAATATGGCGGTTGAGGATATGCGCGCAAAAGGTATCTCGCCCGTGTATTTGATTACCGACCACACAAGTTTTTACGAGCGATACGGTTGGGAGTTCCTGTGTATGGTGCAAGGTGACGGCGAATCGAATATGACAAGAATGTATATCCATCGTTAAGATAGGTCTTAAAAAACAATTCCCCTGTGCGGCGTGCCGCACAGGGGAATATTTATGTGTTTGCGTTACGGAGTCGATTTTATAATTATAGTTCTTTACAGTTTTCATAAAATGCCTCAACAGTGTTCAGTATGGCTGTTACGGCACGGTCAGACAGGGTATTTGTGCGTATGGTAATGCAATCGTCAAGTCCCAGCAAATAGTCGGTTGTAACATGAAAAAGATTTGATAATTCAACGAGCCAAGAGGTTGAGGGCGCGGATATTCCCATTTCCCACGCGTTTACACTTGCTCGCGTTATAGAAAGTTTCTTTGCCAAATCCGATTGAGTATAGCCAAGCCTGTCACGTAAATCTTTTAACCTTTCGGGAAAAGTGTGCATAGTTTTTTTCATAATCAGTCACCTCATATATTATATTATCTTATCATTTATGATAAATCATTATCATAAATGATAATTCTAATTGACAAAGTAAAATGTATGTGATATAATGTAGAAAACAATCGAGAAATAAATTTAAATATATTGGGGGATTGTATAATGTCAGTTTTTGCAACGGTAATCAAATATGAGGGTGATAATTCAACGTTTATATGGAAGCATCCGTGTGAGGATTTTAACACCCAAACACAGCTTATCGTTCACGAATCACAGCAAGCCGTTTTTTATATGAACGGACAGATTTTAGATACGTTTGAGGCGGGAAGGCACACGCTCGAAACAGAAAACATTCCGCTTATCAGAAGATTTTTTAATAAGGTTTTTGATAAAGATACACCGTTTCATTGCGAAGTTTATTTTATAAACAAAACGGAGCAAATGGCGGTTAAATGGGGAACGGACAGTAAAATCGAATATGTCGAGCCGACCTATAACTTTCCCATTCAAATAGGTGCAAGCGGCGAAATGACCCTGCGAGTAAAGGACGGAAAGAAGTTGCTTGTTAAGGTTGTGGGAACGGAAAACGGTTTGACACAGGCGGGGTTGGTGCAAAAATTCAGAGCCTTTTTAATGACGAGATTTAAGACATATCTTTCAACTTACATCAGAGAAAACAAAATTAATATTTTTCAAATAGACGAAAAGCTGACCGAAATATCGGCGGATATGCAAAATCTGCTTGTTCCCGATTTTGACGAGTACGGCGTATCACTTATACATTTTTTTGTCACAACGGTGGTAAAGCCCGAGGATGACAAGACCTACAGACGTTTTAAGGACTTACATTTCAGACAGTACGCCGATATAGCCGAGGCGAGATTACAACAAAATCTTGATATAATCGGACAGGAAACGGAAAAGCAAAAGATGATATTAGAGGCGGAGGGAAAGGCGGCAAAGCGCCAAATTGAAGGTTATACATATCAGCAAGAGCGCGGATTTGACGTTGCTCAAACCGTTGCGGCGAACGAGGGCAGCGGAAATATGTCTAATTTGGGGATAGGTCTTGGGGTAATGGCAGGCGTGAGCGGAACGGTTGGCGGACTTGTCAATGAGAGTATATCTGCCGCGGTAAAACCAACGAGCGGCGGAGTGTGTTCCAAATGCGGAAATTCCCTGCCGCCGAACGCAAAATTTTGTTTGGAGTGCGGAACAAAGGTTGAAAATTTATCCGAAAATGAAATAATATGCCCGAACTGCGGCGGTAAAACTCCGAAAGGCAAGTTTTGCACAGAGTGCGGCGCAAAGCTTCAAAATGTATGCCCGAACTGTGGAAATGAAGTGCCGCAGGGCGCAAAATTCTGTCTTGAATGCGGACAGAGGATAGGCGGTGAAACAAATGAGTAAGAATTTTAAAATAATACTTATCGGATTGATAGCGATAGGTGCAATATCAACATTGTTTGCGGTTGTGAACGTTGATGAAACGTTTGTAATATCATATGTTTTTGCGGATATAGCAATATGCGGCATTGTCGGAACGCTGTGCGCCTATGGCAAGGGAAGTTCAAAGGCGGTTGCCGGACTATCCTATATTTACACAAGCGTTGTATATGCGGTGTTGAATGTGATTTTTTCGGTCATTGCCTGTGTGATAACACTTGCGCCGATTTGGACATTGGTTGTGCATATAATCCTTCTTGCGATATTCGCTATACGGATAATCGGGTCGAATGCGGCAAGCGATTATGTGAATGTGGTCGATGAAAAATCGGAAGACAAACATAACGAATTTTTAAAAGAAAAAGAAAATTATTGGAAGTAATAACCCCTCGCCGATTGTTGGCGGTGATGAACAGGGAAATTTATATGTGTTATACGGAGGAAAAAACAAATGGCAGTATTAAAGTGTAAGATGTGCGGCGGTAATATTGAGATTACCGAGAATCAAAATATAGGCGTGTGCGACAGCTGCGGCAGCACAATGACGATTCCGAATGTAAATGATGAACGGATAATGAATCTGTTCGACAGAGCAAACCATTTCAGATTACAAAACGAATTTGACAAGGCTCTTGCCGCATATGAGAGCATTTTGTCAGAGGATAACAAAAACTCGGAGGCGCACTGGGGCTGTGTTCTTTCGAGATACGGAATCGAGTATGTCAAAGACCCGAGTACGCACAAGCGTGTTCCGACCTGTCACAGGGTGCAAAACGAGTCGGTTTTATCGGACTTTGATTATAAACAGGCGGTCGAGTATGCCGAGGATAATTCGGTGAAAGCCATTTATGAAAAAGAGGCAGAGGCAATCGCCGAGATACAAAAGAATATTCTTTCGATAGCGAATAATGAATTGCCGTATGATATTTTTATCTGTTATAAAGAAACGGACAACAGCGGCAGGCGTACAATCGATTCAACACTTGCACAGGACATATATTATCAGCTGACGAATGACGGATATAAGGTGTTTTTCAGTCGTATAACTTTAGAGGACAAACTCGGAACGGAATACGAACCGTACATATTTTCGGCGTTAAATTCGGCAAAGGTAATGCTTGTTATCGGAACGGATAAGGATTATTTTAATGCGGTATGGGTCAAAAACGAATGGGCAAGATTTTTGGACTTGATGAAAAAAGACAAGTCAAAAATGATTATTCCGTGCTATCGCGATATGGATGCATATGACCTGCCCGATGAGCTTTCTATGTTCCAAAGTCAGGATATGAGCAAAATCGGCTTTGTTCAAGACTTAATAAGAGGAATAGAAAAGGTATTGAAAAAGGAAAAGCCGCAACCGTCTGTTACTGTTGTAAATAATACCGCAGAAACATTTAATTCCGAAATTATTTTGAAACGGGCATTTATGTTGCTTGAAGATGCGGAATGGCAAAAAGCCGATGAATTACTCGAAAGGATTTTGAATCAAAATCCGGAATGTGCAGAGGCGTATCTCGGAAAGCTGATGATAGACTTAAAGGTAAACAAGCGTGAGAATTTGGCAACGGTGAATGAGCCATTTAAATATAATAATAATAATTATCAAAAAATAATGAGATATTGTGATGATGCTTTGCGTGATGAAATGAAGTCATACACAAATTCGGTTTTAGATAGAATAATCGATGAAAAGTATAAAAACGCAGTTAATCGTATGAAAAGTAGATCTATTGATGAAATTACGGCGGCAGAAAAGATTTTTGGAGAACTTAAAGGTTATAGAGATTCCGGTTCTCTTGCTAATGAATGTAGAGAAATGAAGAAACAAATAGTCAGAGACGAAAGGGTTGTAACCATAGTATGGGGGATATTTCTCTTAATTATATTTTCTCTACTTGTTTTTATTGCTGCAAAATAAAATGTTGATAAGATATGAAGCTAAATGACATATCCCCCTGTGCGGCGTGCCGCACAGGGGGATTTTTATGTGTTCGAATTACAGAGTTGTTTTACAGCCGAATAGAATTCGGGTGAGCCGACCGTTGTGTCGGGGCTTGACACAATAAAGCTTTTGAGCATAACGATTGCCGTTCCGCTGTTTGGGGTGAATCCGAGACCGCGGATTTTTGCGCCCCCGATATATGTTTTTGCGGCGCGGACAAATTCGCCGTTTGGGTCAATCATATCTGCGGCAATCAGCGCCAAAACGGCAAGCAGAGTTTGCAGCTTTCGCTCATCCGCGTTATACTCATCGCTCAGGCATATTGCGCCGTCACCGTGCATAAGCGTAATAAGGCTGTGTGCGTACATATTGAGCAAGCCGCGGTCTGTAATAACGGCGAGCGCATCCGAACGGCTGTCGCGAAAGCGTGAGATGTTCTCGGGTTTCGCCGAATCCGTGCGCACCAGACCGTATTTGCTGTTGCCGAGGTCGGCAATAAATGCCGTTTCGGTATTCAGCACGGAGTATTTTATGCCGATTTTCTCTATTTTGCGTTTTATTGTACGAACCTCATCGGGTCGACAGCTGTCAAGCGTTTGAGCCAGCTCGGCGCAAAGTTTTTCGGCGTACAAAAGCCTAATGGGCGCAAAGCGGTTATAGATTTGAAATTTTTCTATTCTGACGGTTTCACAAGTGTTGCCGCAGCGGATTTGAAATTCTGTTTGAGGGCGTGGACCGCGAAGTTCAAAGATAACATCAAACGAATCATTGATATGCTCGGGATATTTTATTATCATACCCTTTCCGAATGCCGAAAGGACTTCCGTATGTTTTATTTTATCCGCATCTGTTTCGGCTAAGAATTTGTCTGAGGGAAAGATATGACACAGTATTTCGCCGCGCAATCCGTCGGTTGCCGCAATGGCTGAATTGATACGCTGACGGGCGTTTATTTCTATTTCTAAATCGTCACTTGAAGATATGTTATTCAATTCGATTAAAGTTCCACGTTCGGTTTCACGGCACAAAATGTTATGCGATGGCGAAAAGACCTCAGTTATTGCCGCACCGTGAACGGTTATATCAAGATTGGTTTTAATCGGCACGGATGATTCGGATATGGTCAAAGGAATATCAAGACCTTGCTTTTCACTGAAAAGTCCGAGCGGAGTATATACGTTTAAAACAAGTCGGCATTCCTTGACGGGACTTGCAATTTTTATAGAATAAGTATCATCCGACAAGCGCGTCAGGCACGCAAGGTCGGTCAGGTTTTTAAGTCCGCAAAGATGTGTTGCGGCAACAATTTTCGGCTGTATTATTTCGGTTTGAGAATCGTTATCGCGATTTATGCCAATCATTATATTTGAAATACACGAGTCAGACGGCAAACGGAAAGTATATTGACTTTCCATACTGATATTTCGGTTCTCAAAATAAAATTCAAACGAGAGATATGCGTATTCATAAAATATATCTCCGCTGACGGTAATTTTCTTTAATAAGTTCATTGTTGTCAAATCCTTTAATAAAATGATTTATCCTATATATACCTGTCCGAAATCGTGCATATTGCGAGCTGCTTTTTCGGCGGTTGTCATATCCGAAAAAGCGCCGAAAACCGCTGTGCCGCTGCCGCTCATATGGGAAAAATCGGCACCGTTTTTGATAAGCGCACGTTTTATATCATTGATGACAGGGACTTCTGCTGCGGTGACGGATTCCATTATGTTTCCCGATGCGGATATAATCATATTTTTGTCGCCGCGGCGTATGCCCTCGGCAACAGTGCGGACAGAAAGATTTTCGGGGCGGTTGTGCAAATCAAGATTTTGATA
Source organism: uncultured Eubacteriales bacterium (assembly GCA_900545865.1). Lineage (GTDB taxonomy): Bacteria > Bacillota > Clostridia > Monoglobales > Monoglobaceae > UMGS1820. The sequence continues at coordinate 5,655 of URAN01000002.1, read as the reverse complement.
CACATATGCGGTCGAAATCGATTGTTCGGGCTTGACGATGACATACGAAAAATCGGGCGTCGGAAGCGGAGTCAGTATTTCGCCTATTCCCTCGGCGAAAGCGCATCCGCCGATGAGACAAAACGGTACGTCTGCGCCGAGCGCCATGCCTATTTCCAAAAGCCGCCTACGGTCAACGGGATTTTTAAGTATAGAGTTTATTCCGTTTAAGACCCCTGCCGCATCGGCGCTGCCGCCGCCGAGTCCTGCGCCGTGAGGAATTTGTTTCTTCAGCGTTATTTCGGCGCAATAATCCGTATTCGTTTCGTTCAAAATTGCACGGGCGGCGCGATATGCGATGTTACCGCTGTCGGTCGGCAGAGTCGGGTCATCGCAAAACAGAGTGACGGCGGCGCGCTCGGAGCTGCTTTTATAAAGCGTTACGGTGAGCGTGTCCGACAGGGCGGTTTCGGCAAAAATCAGTTCAACATCGTGATAGCCGTCACTGCGGCGGCGAATAACGTCAAGCGAAAGATTGATTTTTGCCCGACAGGGTATAGTAATTGTTTTTTCGTTCATATTATTTTCCTCATATTCTCTTCATAGCCGAAAGAGAGTAACCCGAATCCGCTTGAAAAGGCATAATTTCGGCATCTTTTGGATTGTCATCTTTGCAAGGCACCAGCCTTGCTGCATCTTCCGCACCAAAATCTGCTCAAAATTCTATCTTTTTCAGGTCGTAGAATTTTGAGAGAGCGGATTTTTGGTTGCGCAAGGCAAAAACGCAGGTAATCCTGTCGGATTGCCGAGTATTTTAACACAGCGAAAGCGGAAATCAGCCTCTCAAAATCGGGGTTCGGATTATTCTCTTTCGGCTAAACAAGCGGCGAACCGCAGTATCGGCTCGCCGCAGATTTAAGCATATAACTAAATTATTCAATGGAATTATCAGTATCTGTATTGTCCGCATTCTCGGTCGGATTCTCTGAATCCTTGGAATCTGCGGCAAACAATGCATCAAATTCTTCGCCCTCGATTTTTTCCTTTTCAAGAAGAAGCTCCGCAACCTTTGTAAGACTTTCTCTGTGCGAATTCAAAATATCGGTACAACGCTTATAGCACTCATCGATGATTTTGTGAATTTCTTCATCAATAATGGCGGCGGTTTCCTGGCTGTAATCAACGGTGTGACCATAGTCCAAGCCGATGAAAACTTCGTTATTCTGGTCGCCGAATGTGCGTGCGCCGAGTCGTTCGCTCATACCGTATTTAGTAACCATCGATTTTGCGATATTCGTTGCGCGTTCGATGTCATTTGAAGCGCCGGTGCTTATGTCACCGAGGAAAAGCTGTTCGGCAACACGTCCGCCGAGCAGAGAAACGATTTCTTCGAGCATCTCTGTTTTTGAGTTAAAGAACGTGTCATCTTTAGGCAGAGAAAGCGTATATCCGCCGGCTCTTCCGCGAGGAATTATTGATACCTGATGAACTCTGTCCTGGGTCGGCAGCAGCTTTGAAACGACTGCGTGACCTGCCTCGTGAAAGGCGGTAAGCCGTCTTTCGCGTTCTGTTACCTTGCGCGACTTCTTTTCGGGACCTGCAACGACCTTCATAATTGAATCTTCGATGTCAAACATACTAATCTCTCGCGCGCCTTTGCGTGCGGCGGCAAGAGCCGCTTCGTTCATAAGATTTTCGAGGTCTGCCCCCGAAAAGCCGATTGTTGTTTTTGCAATAACCGACAAATCAACATCAGCCGCAAGCGGCTTGCCATTTGAGTGAACTTTAAGAATCTCTTCACGACCCTTTACATCGGGCGCGTCAACGACAACCTGACGGTCAAAACGTCCCGGGCGCAAAAGCGCGGGGTCGAGAATATCGGGGCGGTTTGTTGCCGCGATTATAATAACGCCTTCGTTTACGCCGAATCCGTCCATCTCAACCAAAAGTTGGTTCAAGGTCTGTTCGCGTTCATCGTGACCGCCGCCGAGACCTGCGCCCCTGTGACGTCCGACCGCATCGATTTCATCAATAAATATAATACACGGAGATTGTTTTTTTGCGGTGTCAAAGAGGTCACGCACACGTGACGCACCCACGCCGACAAACATTTCAACAAAATCCGAACCCGAAATCGAGAAAAACGGAACACCTGCTTCGCCGGCAACCGCTTTTGCGAGCAAGGTCTTACCTGTTCCCGGAGGACCGACAAGCAGAACGCCTTTCGGGATTCTTGCGCCCAAACGCCTGAACTTGTCGGGCGTTTTTAAAAAGTCAACGATTTCGGCAAGCTCTGCCTTTTCTTCATCCTCACCGGCAACATCCGCAAATGTCTTGTTTGTTTTGCCATCGCTTGAAACCCTTGCTTTGCTCTTGCCGAAATTCATCATACCCCCCGGGCCGCTTCCGCCGCCTGCCTGGCGCATAAACGCAAACCAAAATATAATGAATATCACCAAAAGTCCGAGTGACGGTAAAAGGGTCAGCCACCACGGCGGACTGTACGGCAGAGGTGTTTCGACTTTGAGCTTTCCCTCTGAAATCTGGTCTTGCATTGCCGTTCCGGCATCTTCTTTCAGAGTGTAATAACTCGGCACCTCGACCTCCATTGATGTGCCGTCGTTTAACTTGACGGTTGCAATATTATCGACCACCGAAAGTTCAGCAACATCGCCTTGCTGAATCTTTATGATAAGGTCCGAATATATGCTTTTTTGTTCCTTTTGCCCCGTACCCGATGTGAACGAATAAATCGCAACGATTACCGCAATCATCGCCAGATAAAAGGCTATGCTTCTAAAAGTACGCTTCACTTTGTGTCCTCCTATATATTACATATACAAAGTATATGTATTCACATAAATTTTTGCGCCGCGCCGGAAAAATTCAAATAAAATACGCAGAACGCAAAACAGTACATTCTAAATTAGTATATCATAACTGCGCAAAAAAAACAAGCCGAAATCCAAATTTTTAACATAATGTTAAAAATTGATTTCCGACTTAATTCGTCATAGGTATTCAATAGTGCGAGAATGTCTCAAAGTTTGCCGCAATATAAGCAAATCAGCCGCAAAGCGACACGGTTTGTTGCGGCAGGGCAACGCCCAAAAGCACATCTCGTCCGCATTTTATGCCTGCGTCGTTGAGGACGCAAATTACGGTCTGACGCGCAAGCTCGGGATAGTTGTTTTCTTCGCTTAAATGCCCGAGTATAATCCGCTCTGTGCCGAGCCGTACCAGAAATTCGGCGGCGCGTCCGGCGTCATCGTTGGAAAGATGTCCGAGCTTGCCGCGGATTCTGCGTTTGAGCTGAGGCGGATACTTGCCGATTTCAAGCATATTTACATCGTGATTTGATTCCAAAAGAACGGTCTTGCTGCCGCGGATTGCCTCAAACAAGTCTTTTTTTAACTCGCCGATGTCGGTTGCAACCGCAACCTTTTCATCACCGCACATAAAACTGTATCCGACGGGGTCGGCGGCATCGTGAGGAATCGAAAAAGGCTTAACGCCTATTTCGCCTATTTCAAAAGACGAATCATTGTCAAAGATATTGACAAGTGATTTGTCGATTTTTCCGACTTGGTTCTCCATTGCCGTCCATGTTGCCGCGTTTGCCCAAACGGGAATGTGATACCTGCGCATCATAACGCCGATTCCGGCGATATGGTCGATATGTTCGTGTGTTACGGCTATTGCCGATATATCCTCGGGATATACGTCAACATCGGCAAGTGCGGACGTAACGCTTTTTCCGCTTACGCCGCAGTCAACAAGTAATTTTGTGTTGCCGCCCGAAACCAAAGATGCGTTTCCGCGGCTTCCGCTTCGCAATGAGAGAATATCCATAATGTATCATCCGTTCAATGTTTTAAATATCAGCCAACGTCCGAAATGCTCGGTTTTGACGTTGAAATGGTTCGGCGTGCGATTTGTGCGCCGAGGCTCTTGAGTTTTGCTTCAAGATTTTCATAACCTCTGTCAATATATTTGAGGTTATAAATTTCGGTAACGCCCTGTGCCATAAGTCCGGCAATAACCATTGCCGCCCCTGCGCGCAGGTCGGTTGCGTAAACTGGTGCGCCCATAAGTTTTGAACGACCTTCAACGGCCGCAACTTTTCCGTCAACGCTTATTTTTGCGCCCATACGGTTGAGCTCGTCAACGTATTTAAAGCGGTTGTCCCATACGTTCTCGGTCACAAGGCTTGTTCCCTTTGCCGTTGTAAGCAATGTGAGAACCTGTGGTTGGAGGTCGGTGGGAAACCCGGGATAAGGCTGGGTTTTTACGTTTGCGCATTTGAGGGGCTTACCGTCTGTATGTACGCGTATCGCCTCATCGTATTCGTCTATAATAACGCCCATTTCCTCCATCTTTGCGCTAAGCGATTCCATATGCTTTGGAATGATGTTTGTAATCGTTACATCGCCGCCCGTTGCCGCCGCGGCAATCATAAACGTTCCTGCCTCAATCTGGTCGGGGATAACGCTGAACTCGCCGCCGTGAAGCTCCGATACGCCGCGGATTTTTATAACATCTGTACCGGCACCCTTTACGGTTGCGCCCATACAGTTCAAAAAGTTGGCAACATCAACGATATGCGGCTCTTTTGCCGCGCTTTCGATAACGGTAACGCCCTCTGCGAGAGCGGCGGCAAGCATAATATTGATTGTCGCACCGACCGATACAACATCGAGATATACGTTGTCACCGACAAGCTTGTCGGCCTTTAAGTCAACCATACCGTGGTCAACCTCGACATCCGCGCCGAGAATTTTGAATCCTTTTATGTGCTGGTCAATAGGTCTGACACCGAAATCACAGCCGCCGGGCATTCCTACCCTGGCGTGTCCGAATCTGCCGAGAAGAGCACCCATAAGATATGATGATGCCCTGATTCGCCGAACGGTCTCCCAATCGGCCTCGTATTTATTAAGGTTGGTACAGTCAATCTCTACCACGCCTTTTTCAACAAACTTTGCTTGTCCGCCAAGACCGTTGATAATGTCAAGCAGAACGTCAATATCACTGACGTGCGGAACGTTATCGATACGGCATTTGCCTTTGACCATTATTGATGCCGCCAAAATAGCAACGGCTGAATTTTTCGCGCCGCTGATTTCGACCTCACCGCTGAGCTTTGCTCCTCCGAGTATAACTAATTTTTCCATAACAGCTGCTCCCGCCGATAAAATATTAAATTTATATTTACAGGTTATAAACCTTATAAATATATTTTATGCAATTTAATTACGTTAAGTGTGTTCGGTATAAATGCCAAACATAATTATTATATCAAAATATCCGAACAAATGCAAGCGATTTTTTAAAATGCGTACATAAATACACAGTATATCACAGAATTAAAAGGATATACCATGCTGTAATATAATAAAATTGGATAAATAATGTTCAGCGTCTTTATTCGGGAATATTCCGATAATAAAAACATATTTCGATATATTCACATATTATTATAGCACACAGATGTTACAGGTATGTTACAATGACTTTAAATAATTCCAAAACATTTTGCGTTGGTATGCATAATATGTAAATGAGGACATATTAACGTGAAAGTTCCTTTCACGTTAGCCGAAAGAAAATAATCCGAACCACGATTTTGAGAGGCTGATTTCCGCTTTCGCTGTGTTAAAATACTCGGCAATCCGA
>URAN01000001.1 GCA_900545865.1 uncultured Eubacteriales bacterium | reverse complement strand
GCACACCGGGAAATCGACCAATATGAGGAAGATAATGTCGGTGTGCAGGCGTTGAGCGAGGGTGAAAAGGCCGCTGGAAATGTCCGCGATATTTCCAAGAGCCGCTATGCCCGGAAACTGAAAAAGAAAGCCAAGGTGCAGGGCAAGAAAAACTCCAAAACCGCAAAATCTTCTGCGCAAGAACCAACTGCATCACAAAATGCAGGAGATTCCGGTATCGGTACCCGTGAGGGTGGTTCCAATTGGCTCTCCCGATGGTGGCAGAAACATGACATTCGACAGAGCTACTATGCCGCAGCCCGGTCTGGTGGCACAGCGGCACAGACCGTTGGAAGCAAAAAAGCCGTATCCGGCGGTGCATCTGCCGCACGGTCTGGTGTAGAACAAGTAGTGGACAAGGGAAAATCTGTGGTCGGTTCGGCAGTAAACAGCCTTATGACCGCCGCAAAGAGTAACGCGCACGTTCTTGTGATCGTGGGCGTTTTTGTTTTGCTCATCCTGATGGTGATGTCTGGTTTTTCCTCCTGCGGCATCCTCTTTTCGGGCAGTACCCAAGTATCCGGGCAGACGATTTATTCTGCCGAGGACAGGGACATTCGCGGTGCAGAACAGGACTATAAGAATCTGGAAAAGGAGTTGGAGAAAAAAATCAAGCGAACCCCGCCGCTTTACCGGCAGATTTCGCTTGATTTAGTTATTTTTTGTTATGTGCATTTGCTTTTGCACGGAGCTGATTATTCAAGATGCGCTTGCGCAATCTGAGACTTTCGGGCGTAACCTCTAAAAGCTCGTCATCAGCCAAAAATTCAAGACAGCCCTCTAAGCTGAGTATCTGCGGCGGAATAAGACGCAGAGCGTCATCACTTCCCGAGGCTCTTGTGTTTGTGAGCTGTTTTTTCTTGCAGACATTAACGTTAATATCCTCGCCCTTTGGCGACCAGCCGACAATCATTCCCTCGTACACCGCCGTACCGGGCGTGATAAACATAGTTCCTCTGTCTTGTACTTTGAATATTCCGTATCCGACAGCCTCGCCCGTGTCAAACGAAACGAGCGAACCCGTATGGCGGCGCGTTATATCGCCTTTAAACGGCTGATAGCTGTCAAAGACAGAGTTCATTATACCCTCGCCGCGCGTATCGGTCAAAAACTCGTTTCTGTAACCGAGCAGACCTCTCGCAGGAATGAGATATTCAAGTTTCATCCGCGAACCCTGGGGTGTCATCGAAACAAGGTCACCCTTACGCTCGCCCATTTTTTCCATAACCGCGCCCATTGCCGCCTCGGGAACATCGATATAAAGCCGCTCTATCGGTTCACAGCGTTGTCCGTCAATCTCTTTAAACAAAACTTTAGGGGTGCTTACCGAAAACTCATATCCCTCACGTCGCATTGTCTCAATCAATATGGAGATGTGCATTTCACCTCTGCCGGCAACCTTAAAGCTGTCGGTTGTATCACCGTCCTCAACGCGCAGCGACACGTCTTTTAACAATTCTCTGTGCAGTCTGTCGCGGAGCTGGCGCGATGTAACAAACTTACCCTCTCTGCCGGCGAACGGACTGTCGTTGACCGAGAATGTCATTTCTATTGTCGGTTCGGAAATCTTTACAAACGGCAGCGGTTCGGGGTTGTCAACCGCAGTAATCGTATCTCCGATTGTAATATCGGTAACGCCCGAAAAACAAACAATATCGCCGACCAGCGCGGAATCAACCGGGGTCTTGCCCAGGCCGTCAATCTGATAAATATTCACTATCTTTGATTTATACGGTTCGTGCTTGCCGTGATAGTCACACACCATAATTTCGCTGTTTTTATCAAGCTCGCCGCGTTCGATTCTGCCTATTGCGATTCTTCCCACATAGTCGTTATAATCGATTGACGACACCAGCATCTGAAGCGGACCTTTTTCGTCACCCTCGGGTGCGGGGATATAATTCTTAATTGTTTCAAACAAAACCTTTAAATCCTTTGCGTCGTCATAGGGCGAAAGCGACGCCGTACCGGCTCTGCCCGAACAGAATATTATCGGGCTTTCGAGCTGTTCGTCACTTGCGTTAAGGTCAATCAGCAAGTCCAGAATCTCATCGGGAATCTCATCGAGTCTTGCATCGGGACGGTCGATTTTATTCACCACTATTATTACGCGGTGCTTCATTTCAAGAGCCTTTTGAAGCACAAATCTTGTCTGGGGCATCGGTCCCTCTGCCGCATCGATGAGCAGTATAACACCATTCACCATTTTTAATATACGCTCGACCTCGCCGCTGAAATCGGCGTGCCCCGGGGTATCGATAATGTTCATCTTTATATCTTCATAATATACCGATGTGTTTTTGGCAAGAATCGTTATACCTCTCTCGCGCTCTAAATCATTATTATCCATTACGCGTTCTTCTACAACCTGATTCTCACGATATACGCCGCCTTGTTTCAGCATTTCGTCAACAAGCGTGGTCTTGCCGTGGTCAACGTGAGCGATTATCGCGATATTTCTTAAATCTTCTCTTTTCATTCAATCATTACCTCATTCATAAATTATTAACCCTGTATTTTTCTCAACCGATAAATTATATCACAAAAATCGTCATCTGTAAACGTCAATATAACTAAAATCATCGATTTTCGGCAAAAAATATGTAAATAAATTGTTTTACCCCTTATTTTTGCTCAAATAAGCGTCAAATTATACGGTTAATTTACAAGATCGTTGAGCCATTTTTGAGAACGAAATCTCGCAAACCCCACCACTGCTTTAACGGCTTCTTCCAGCACAAGGCAGATTGCCACAATCCAAAACGGAGCTTTGAACACAAACAATGCCAGATATACCGAAACAACTCCGACAAGCCAGACCGAACAGGTATCGAGCCAAAAACAGAACGCCGTATCGCCGCCGCTGCGCAATACGCCGACAATGTTCATATAATTATACATCTTCATCGGCATAAACACACCGAACGCAATGATTATCATACGCGAATACTCTTTTGCCTCGTTTGAAACGGAATACATATCAACATAAAGCGGCATAGCGGCAAGCATTATCACACCCAAAACCGCGCCCATAACAACCGAAGCTTTAGCAAACTTTTTGGCATACGCAAACGCCTCTTTCGTTCTCTGTTCGCCGATTTTTCTGCCTATTACAACTGCCGCGGCACTGCCCACGCCTATACTCAGTGCAATTGTGATTTGCTCTAAATTTCTCGAAATCTGATTCGCCGCAACAATAACGTTATTTGTGTGCCCGAACATTATATTATACATACTTATTCCAAGACCCCACATACTCTCGTTTCCGATAACGGGCGCAATTGTCTTTAGATACACTTTTGCAAAATCGCTCTTGAACTTAAAGTATTTCGGTTTAAGCCTGATTTTTGTCTTTTTCGCTAAAACCAAAATATATATTGCAAGCGTTTCGACAACTCGCGCCGTACTCGTTGCGATTGCCGCACCGACGACACCCAGCGACGGCGCGCCGAAATGCCCGTTAATCAGCGTATAATTCAAACCCGTATTTATAAGCAGAGCCGAACCCGTGACTATCAGCGGAACAACGGCGGCATCGACCGCACGCATTGCCGTTGCAAGCGGAAGGCTGAACGCTATCATAAGATAGCTGAGCGATGCAACTCTAAGATAATCCGCGCCGACCGCAACGGTTTCGGGGTCGTTTGTAAAAAGCCCCATTACAAAATCGGGGGTAAAAAACGACAGCCCTGCAAATACAACCGACACGCCCGTACACAGGACGAGCGAATATGCAATCGGTATTTGCATCGTCTTAAAATCACCTTTTCCGTAATACTGTGAAACGTATATTGACGAACCGCTGACAATACCGAACAAGACAAGGTTCATAATAAAGAACCACTGGTTGGCAAGTCCCACCGCCGCAACGGCGCGGTCACCGAGCGAGCCTATCATCACGGTATCTATCATATTCAAAAGCGATGTCAGCATATTCTGCAACGCAACGGGAACGCCTATTTTTATCAAAGCATTTTTTAATTCTCTGTTTTGTAAAATCATCGTATGTTAATCTCTTTCTTTTATCTTATTTTGCCGAAAAAAGACCCAAACAAACGTCCGGGTCTTTTTTAATTTTAAAAGTTATGGTTTTGTGTTATGCGGGAAGGATGCAGAGCATCTTTATCTTACCCTCTGACATATAAATCAAAACCTTTGTCGGGTTTCCGTCATGAACGGATGTTATCTGTGCAAGAGCCGCGTCAACGGATTCGGACTCAATCTTGAGCTTTTGTGAATCGGTGTTGTAAACCAAAACCTGTGCGCCGCTGAAATCCGATGCACTGAATGTCAAATCATCCGTTACAACATAATTCTCATTTCTCTCCGTCATCTCTTTCGGGCTTACGGCAATTGTATTTACCGCGCTTGTTGATTCATCAACGTCCTTGGCTGTTACGCTGCCTAAGATTGCAACAAATTCATGTGAATACATATCGCTTGAGCTGTCACCGTTAGTTGTTTCTTGCTTTATACCGAATCTGCTTGAATTGTTGCCCTCATACTTATAGAGAATATCCTTTGATTCAATTGTTGAATATCCGTCTTTATCGGTACCTGCGCGATAGATGTCACCCTCTGTCATATCATCGATAACCGATGATGATGTTGATGTCGAAATCCAATCGCTGAATGTACTCTTTGCACTGTCGGGCGATGACTTAAATCCCTTAAAGAGATCCATTGTGCCATCATCATTAGTACCCTGGCTCTTTTCTGTCAGAACGTAAACCGGCGAAGCCGAGTTTACAGCCTGTGTGCTGTCCTGGCCGAGTGCAACAACAACTTTGGGAACATTGCTCGTTGAAACATCATATACCTCTATGTTATATGTTCCGTTGTTCTTGAACGTGCTTGAAACACTTGTCTTTGAAAAGTCATCATAATCACTTCTGCTCTTGGGAACATTGAACACGATAACCGAGCTTGTCAATGTAATAATTGTCTTTCCGTCTTCGCTTGTCAGCTTACCCGACGAGCTGTTGTACTTGAATGTTTTATTATCAACAGTATCAAGTCTGGTAAGTTTATCGTTTGACACTTCGCCGCCAGACGATTTAACATCCGAGCTTGTCAGTGTAACAATCTTATCCAATACAGTTTTGCCGCCCGATGTCTTTGTTGAATACTTAACGAGCTGTTGAACGTTATTTGTATCGGTTTCCGCCGCATAACCTGCCGCGGTCTTGAGCTTGTTGAGTACATCATAGCCGTCATTTGCAGACTCACCGTTTACCCTCGTGCTCTTATATGTCCATACGCGCTCTTCCGAGCCGGATGCGCTGCGGATTCTGAGGGCAACATCGGATTCAAACGGATCGTCACTGTTATTTACACTAACGATATAACCGTATTTCATATTATCTGAAGTTGCATTCTTTGAGAAAGCAACGATGTCGCCGTTTATATCAAGATAGAATGTACCCGAATCCTGCATTTTCGGTGCGTCCTTGCTGCTGTCCTTAACCCATGGTGCCAAATCCGAGAACCGGTATTCTTTGTTGGAAATGGTTATTTTATCATTTCCGCTTGTACCCGATACAGTACCCGTTACTTTATCCGTCAATACAACCGCACGAGTTATAACCGTACCGCCGTTATCCGACTTACTTGCTGCAACGCATACTACGTTACCCGTTGCGATTGAGCTGAAGTTCACGGTTGAGCCGTTCTTGTTTACAATGGTGAGGTTATCATCGGACGCAATATCAAGCTTAACCTTGTTGTTCTCACCGCTGTGGAGCATATTATCAACCACTTCGTATGTTGCGGCTGCCTTACTTGATACATAATATACATCATATGATGTAATATCAAGAACGTCATATCTGCCGTTGTTGTCAGAATCAATAAGCTTTATTTCGCCGACAGCCGGAATAAGATCTGTACTGAAACGGCTGTTATTTGCGTTTGAACCGCTGAGTTTACCGTTATATATTACAACATTATCGCTTTCGAGATTTATTGTCTTTTCTTTATCATCATCGAGATTCTGATAATATTTAATCTGATTCGCTGTTGTGCCGCTGCTCTCGATATTCTTTGAGTTTATAACAAGCGGCTCGGTACTCTTTATCATACACATTGCAAGTTCACGGATTGACGCGCCGTTGTCCTTATAATAGAAATCAACCTCATAGCCGAGATAGTTTTTAAGGCTTGTATCCGCTGTTTTATATGTATATGTTTGTTCGCTGCCGTTTTCTTCGCGTGCGGTGATGCGAATTTCGTCATCGCGCAGGTTTACATCGGGCTCGGTCAGGCTTGTCTGTTGATTTGACGAAATAACGCCTGTGTTTTTAACATAGCCCAAATAGCTGTTGAGGATGGTTCTGTCGGTCTTGTCACCGTTTTCGATAAGCTTAACGTCAAGCGAATCATATAAAAGCTGTGCTATGCACGCACGGCTTGCCGGTGTTTCAGCCGCGCCGATTCTCTGTGCGGTTTTTGTGATGCCGAGCTGGCTTCCTATCTGGATAAAGTTGGCATACCACGGTGTTATGCTTACGTCAACGTTTGCTCCGTAACCGAGCGTGCAAACAATCATTTTAACCGCTTCCTCATATGCAACGTTTGCGCTCGGTCTGAACGTTCCGTCCTCATAACCGTTGATTACGCCTCTTGCATATGCGGTATTGATGTTCGGAATCGCCCAGTTTATATCCGAGTTATTATCGTCCACATCGCTGAAAGGAAGTTCAGCCGCGCTGGTGCTTCCGATAGAGCCGAGTTTCAATGTTCTCATAAGCATTGCCGTAAATTCCGCTCTGGTAACGTTATCGTTCGGCTTGAATGTGCCATCGGGATAACCGTTGATTACGCCCATAAGGTTAAGCGTCTTTACTGCATCGGTATATATTTCCGAATCGCCTACGTCAGAGAACTTAATCGCCCCGCTGTTGTCCTTGGTTGTGCTTGCCGCATCATCCGCAAATGCAGCAATCGACATACAGCCGAGTGCCATCATAACAGATAATGCCAAACACAAAATTCTTTTTGTGATTTTCATTTAACTAACCTCCGTTTAACTTAAATTTTACTGTAATTGATTATAAAAAACCACTATCATCTTTTAGGGTTATTGTATCATGTTTATGGAAAAAAGTCAATACACAATATTAGGTAAATCTTTTACAAATATGTAACGAATCTCTTTATATCACGTTTTTACACCAATTTACGCCTGTTCGCGCCGAAAATGTCATTCCGAACGCTTTTTTCTCATAAACGAATCTTTTGTGACGGGATTTGACGTCTTGACATATACAACGCTTTGCGGATGATTGGCAACATCCGTCGGTTCGCCGTTTTCGTCCGTCAGGTACTCAATCTCTTGAGTAAAGAACGTTCCGTCCGTGCATAAAAACTCAACCTCATCGCCTTTAAAGAACCTGTTCTTTTGAATGAGCTTTGCGATACCCGTATTCGAGTCGTAATCCTCAACCACACCGACCATATCATATTCGCGAATGTATGAGCTTCCGCCGTACCGCTGTTCCGTGCCTCCCGGCTTGTTGAAATAAAATCCGGTCGTATAATCACGGTGGCTGACTTTTTTGAGTTCAGCGTATAAACTCGGGTCGGGTTTCCAATTCACTGGGTCTTGCATATACGCGTCAATCGCACGGCGGTATGCCGCCACGACCGTTGCAACATAAAATTCGGATTTAACCCTGCCCTCGATTTTAAAGCTTGTCAGACCGCTTTGGATAAGCTTGTCTATATGCTCAATCATACAAAGGTCTTTTGAGTTATATATGAACGTGCCGCGTTCATTCTCAAAGACGGGCATATATTCGCCCGGCCGCTTTTCTTCCATTAAATAATACTTCCACCTGCACGGATGCGCACAAGCGCCGCCGTTGCCGTCACGCCCCGCCATATAATTGCTGAGCAGACACCGTCCCGAATACGAAATGCACATTGCCCCGTGAACAAACGCCTCAAGTTCGAGTTCGGGGTTCGTTCTCTCTCTTATTTGGGATATTTCGGCAAGCGACATTTCACGCGCCAGAATCACTCTCTTTGCGCCCATATTATACCACATATCGGCACTTTTGTAATTCACGTTATTTGCCTGGGTGCTTATATGTATATCAAGTTCGGGCGCAATCTCTTTTGTCACCCCAAACATACCCAAATCCGACAGAATAACCGCGTCCAAGCCTATGTCGCGAACCTCTGTCAAAAACTTTGCGTATTCGTCTATATCATTGTTATGCGGAATAACATTCGCCGTCAGATACACTTTTTTATTGAGCTTTTTGGCAAAATCGATTCCCTGTTTTATTTCATCGTTTGTAAAGTTGTCCGCCGCCACTCTGAGCGAAAACTCTTCACCGCCTATATAAACCGCGTCCGCTCCGTACTCAAAGGCAATTTTCAGCTTTTCGAGATTGCCTGCCGGCGCGAGAAGCTCGGGCGCCGTTATTGTTTTATCGGTTTCCATATTGATTTTGTCCTCCTGATACAATGTTTTCTATGCCGAAAATACCGACAGCTTTTACACTGTCGGTATTGATTTAAAATATTGCGGTATGCAAATTTTATCCGTTATATTCCACGCCGACATACTCGCATATGCCCTTCGCAATCGCCTCGGCATACTTTTGCTGATATTCAGCGCTTCCGAGATATGCCGCATCGGACGCGGTATCGATAAATCCCGTTTCAAGCAGCAACGCCGTCATATCGGTGTTGCGTAAAACGGCATAGCGCGCATTCTTTACGCCTCTGTCGCGCAGACCAATCATATCCACCACATTCTTTTGAATGAATGACGCAAACGCCTTGCCGTCGCTCGAATCGGTGCAATAATACGTTTCCACACCCGTTCCGCCGCCTGCGTTACAGTGAATTGACACAAACAAGTCCGCACCGTTACGGTTCGCAATTTCGGAACGTCTTGCAAGGCTTGCGCTTACAGATTCGTTCGATACGTTTTCTTTAAGAGAATTTCTTGTCATTATTACACTAAAACCGTTTCTCTCTAATATCGGCTTAAGCTTTTCGGCAATATAGAACGTAATATCCTGTTCTCTCAAGCCGTTGCCGACCGCGCCGGTATCAACACCGTTATAGTTATGACCGGGGTCAACGACTATTAACATTCCGTCGGATGAACCTCTCGGAACATACTCAACATCGGGTTCGGTTTGGGTATCGGGTACGGAATAATTATTCTTATTCTCATCCTCTTGCATATAAGATTCATAATCCTCGCCGTAATATTGATAATACTTCCACGCGTTGTCCTCTTGAGTCGGTTCCCAGATTTCCTCGGGTTCATATGTAACCGTCTGAGATGCCGATGTGTCCGCCTGTGCCAGCTTGGTATCGCTGTTTTTATTTCCGGCAACATCAACCGCGTGGCTTGCCGAATTTTTGTCCTCACCTTTTACAAGCATCGAATTATATACAATCTGTGCAACAAATGCACGGTTTGCAGGCTTGCCCTCATTAAGCTCGGCGCCGTCGAGAAGGTTATACTTTCTTGCCACATTAAGGTATCCCGAATACCATTTCGGGCCGACCTTTGATAAAGATTCATCGCCCACGCCCGATGCGCACACAACCATCTTTACCGCCTGTTCACAAGTGATATTGCTTGTCGGTGCGAATGTATCGTCCGACATTCCGTTTACATAACCGTTTGAATAACAATAAGATATGTAACCCTCTGCCCAGTTTCCGCTTGTTACATCATTAAACGGAAGCTTTTCCGTTGAATGATACGAAGAGTTGTAATTATTTGCTCTCGCTATAAATGCACAGAACTCTGCTCTCGTGGTATTGTCGCCGGGCGCGAACATACCGTCGCCCCTGCCTTGTATAACACCATCATTGCTGAGTCTGTCAACCGCCTTATAATATGATGCAGTAACCGGCACATCCGAAAATTCCATTCCGAAAGCCGTGACCGACATCGCCAATAAGGTCAGCACGCATATCAATGCCGCCGTTAATCGTCTTTGCATTTAATCCACCTCTGAAATTCTTAAATGTTTTTAAATAGTTTTGTAACCTGATTGTAAATCTATGCTTTAGATTATACCACGTTTTTCCGAAAAAATCAAGTGTTTTCGTCATTTTTTCGCATTTCTATTTGCACTATGGCGTTTTTTTATTATATTTACACAACTTTAATTCTTTTGTAATTTTATTGTAACATTTGCAAAAACCGCTTTATAATGTGTTTCGATATATCTCACCCACAATATTTGGGGTAGATTTTTATACGGCCGCAAAATTCGGTTTTATCGCCGCCGCGCGGTAATACCCATAAAATCGACCGATTTTTTTGTGCAACTTTTTTGATAAAATTCCGCTTTCACCCCAAAACCGCAAGGATTTGATTTATAAACGCCGATTTTAAATACGCCGAACCTAACAAATCAATTCTTGCATTTTTTCGATAATGTGATATAATTACTACTATAGTATATAATGATTTTGCCGTGTTACCGCGGCGGACAGGAGATGCTTATGCGGATTTTGGTTGTAGAGGACGAAAGAGATTTAAACAGAGTTATTTCAAAACGGCTCGAAAGCGAGGGCTACAGCGTTGACAGATGCTTTGACGGCGAAGAAGCTCTTGATTTTATCGATGTCGGCGAGTTTGACGCAATAATTATGGATATTATGATGCCGCGCATAAACGGAATAGAGGTTTTAAAACAAATGCGCAGCAGAAATAACACCACACCCGTCTTGCTTTTGACCGCGCGTGACGGAATCGGCGACCGCGTGAACGGACTTGACGCCGGGGCGGACGATTATTTAATTAAACCTTTTGCTTTCGAAGAACTTTTGGCAAGGATAAGGGTTATGACGCGAAAGGCATCGGGCAATTCGACAAACGTCTTTTCGGCGGCGGATTTGACAATGGACTTAAACTCACACACGGTCGTCCGCGGCGATGTGAACATTAATCTTTCCGCAAAGGAGTTTGAAATTCTCGAATATCTCTTGCGCAACAAGGGCATTGTCCTCAGCCGAGAGAAAATAGAAAGTCATGTTTGGAATTTCGATTATTCGGGCGGCACAAACGTTGTCGATGTTTATATAAGGTATCTGCGTAAAAAGATTGATGATGAATTCGAACCGAAATTAATACATACCGTGCGCGGATGCGGATATGTTCTCAGGGTTGACGATTGAAATCAAATCAAAGGTGAATGTTTATGAAAAAATTATCATTAAAATTAAGAGTTACGCTTTGGTACACGCTTACGATGATAATACTGTCATCGCTTGCGCTTGCGGCAATGTCAACGGTCGGCCGCGATATGCTGCGCCGCGAAATAGTTTCGCGGCTCATAACCGATGTGAACGATGTTTCGCGCCGAATGAGTATGCCCGACATTCAAAAGCCATCCGAAGGTCAACAGCCGCCAAACGCACATCCTCAGCAAGGCGAACAACCTCAAAACACACAGCCGCCATCGGAACAGGCTCAGGATAATTCGGGCGAAAGCCCCGCCGATTCCGACATCGCGGAAGAATATTTTAAAAAAATGTTAAACCAACGCTTTACCGAGCGATACCGCCAAAGTATGTCTCTCGCCGTTTTTGACTTGGACGGAGAGCTTTTATACGGCGAACTGCCATTTGAAAACAGCTCTGCACCGAGCTTTGACGACAACCAATTTCACTCAATAACAACCGACGGCGTCGAATATTGCGTATTTGACCGCAAGACAAAAACGTCTGACGGAAGTTATGTTTGGCTCAGGGGCGTATCGTCCGTTGACGCAGAGGGATATATGATAAGTTCGGTTCTTAAAACGAATGCGATTCTTGCAATAATCCTTATTATAATTGCGGCTGTGGGCGGATATTTTATAATTATGCGCGCTCTCGTCACGGTAAACAAAATAAGTCATACCGCACGTGAAATAAGCGAAAGCAACGACCTTTCGCAAAGAATAAATATCGGCATCGGAAAGGACGAAATCTGTCGGCTCGCAAACACGTTTGACGCGATGCTCGACAAGATTGAACAGAGCTTTGAAAGCGAAAAACAATTTACATCCGACGCATCTCACGAGCTTAGAACACCCGTTGCCGTGATACTTTCGGAATGCGAATTTATGGAACAATGCGCCGACACCGCCGATGATTATCGCGAAAGCGCAAATTCGATAAAACGTCAGGCGGAAAAAATGTCAAAGCTTATATCCGAGCTGCTTTCCATTTCGCGGATGGACAAAAAAACTCAAAAACTGAACTTTGAGGATATTGACCTGTCGGAACTTATCAATTTCGTATGTGACGAACAAGCCGAAATACACGGCGATGAAATCAAGCTTATACGAAACATCTCACCGTCAATCACCGTTAATGCGGACCGATTTTTGATTGCACGGCTGTTTATAAATCTTATATCAAACGCATATAAGTACAGCGGTTCGGGTAAAAATATAACCGTATCGCTCACGCGCGCGGACAACAGCATAAGATTTTCCGTAAAAGATGAGGGAATCGGCATTGCCGAAGATGACCTCAAAAAAATATGGGACAGATTCTATCAGGTTGACCCGGCGCGCAGCAACAGCGACGGCAGTATGGGTCTCGGGCTTGCCATGGTAAAACAGATTGCGCAATGCCACAACGGAAAGGTTTGGGCAGAGAGCAAGCCCAACAGCGGAAGTACGTTTATTTTTACAATGCCCTGTGAATAATATTGATAAATATTACATCAATCCACACTCTTTAAAGCCCGAAACAAGCCATAGTTGCTTTGTTTCGGGCTTAGAACCTTAAAGTTCAAAATGTCAAGAAAAATTTTTCAGAATTATGTAAACCAATTTTGAATTTAGAAAATTAAACATCTTATAATTTGTTACCTGTGCGTAACAAGTATGTAACATTTTTTCCACTGTTAAAAAGCCCTATATAATAGTTATTAACAGACTTACCCACATTATCCACAGGTAAATATTGGCGAATTAAAGGAAAACCCTGTTTTATGCTGAGTTATCCACAGGCGGCGTTTTTGGGTTCAAAAAGGGCTATTATAACACCAAAAACAGGTTTACAATAATATATTTTGAAAATAAAAAATTTTTTGAATTTTATCAAAAAACATCGAACCGCCGAATTTGGCGGTTCGATGTTTTTAAGGTTTTATTATGAAATGTTATTTCCCGTTTTATTATAGTCTGCCGAGTTTATGCTTTTCAAGAAACTTTCTTGTCTCGGTTGCAACGACACCGCTAAGGGCAACAAGGGCAATAAGGTTCGGGATTGCCATAAGGCCGTTGAATATATCCGCCATTGTCCATACAAACGATACCGTGAGATACGGGCCGACCAAAACGGCAAGTATATAGATATATCTGTATGTTTTGATTACACCCTCTCTGTCACCGACAAGGTATTGCAGACATCTTTCGGAATAATAATCCCATCCGAGAATAGTCGTGAATGCAAAGAACGTAAGACAGAGCATAAGCAAAAATGCACATACGCTGTTTGAAAAAGGAAGTCCTGTTTGGAATGCCTTAACCGTTACCGCTGCGCCAACCAAATCACCGTTTATCGCCGGTTCCCACGCGCCCGTCAATACTATCGAAAGACCCGTCATTGTACAAATGATGATTGTATCAAAGAATGTACCCGTCATACAAACAAGGCCCTGGCGTACAGGCTCTTTTGTTCTTGCCGCAGCCGCCGCGATAGGCGCAGAGCCAAGACCCGCCTCATTTGAAAAGATACCTCTCGCAATACCCTTTTGCATTGCCATTTTCATCGTTATACCGATTCCGCCGCCGACAACCGCCTCGGGTGAAAACGCACTTTTACATACCATAACGATTGCATCGGGAACCTTTGTTATGTTCGAGAATACAAGGATTAACGCACAGCCGACATATAAAATTGCCATAAACGGAACTATTATCTCTGAAACCTTTGATATTCTTTGGATTCCGCCGATTACAACCAGCGCAACAAATATCGTCACAATCAGACCTGCTATAACAACCGCCCACGAATAAGAGTTGCCGCCGATTGAAAACGCAACAGCCGCTCCGTTCGGGTCAAAAAAGTTTTGAACCGCACTTGTGATACCGTTAATCTGTGTAATTGTACCTATTCCCATAAGACCGGCAAGAACAGCGAACACTGCGAATAACTTACCGAGCCATTTAAACTTTGGTCCCATTCCTTTT
The DNA here is from genome assembly GCA_900545865.1 of uncultured Eubacteriales bacterium. Classification (GTDB taxonomy): domain Bacteria; phylum Bacillota; class Clostridia; order Monoglobales; family Monoglobaceae; genus UMGS1820. The sequence goes on along the minus strand of URAN01000001.1, from coordinate 165,489 downwards.
TCTATATAATAGAAAGGACCGCCGAGAGCTTTCCCGTTTTTACCTATTTCTCTGTACTTAACTGCAAGTAATCCCTCGGCATATTTTGTTGCCATACCGAAAAACGCTGCGACCTCCATCCAAAACAGAGCGCCCGGGCCGCCCGCCGCAATCGCGGTTGCCACGCCAACGATGTTACCTGTTCCGATTGTTGCCGACAGAGCCGTACAAAGTGCGCCGAAGCTGCTGACCTCGCCCTCTCCGTCTTCTTCATCCTGAAGCATAAACTTCAGAGCCTTTGGCAGATGAAAAATCTGAACAAGCTTTGTTCTGAACGTAAGCAAAATTCCGACCGCCAAAATAAGCACAATAAGCGGAATCCCCCACACCCAGTCATCAATAACCGCCAAAACCTCATTAAACTTTTCCATACATCCTACTCCTTTCGGGTTATAAATAAATGATTGATAAAGAATAACTTCGGGAACAACAAAAAGAGTAAAGCCGCGCCGTTGCAACCTTACATTTTAAAAATCCCCTATTCCGATAAACATTGCCGTGAAAAACCGCTTTAAATTACTGCTTTTAAAATCTGCTTAAAACAAATTAATTTTTAAATAAATGCCGAAACATAAAACCGCAAACCCGACAGACCGCAAAACACGCTCGCGCTGCGGCTTGTCTAAATACCGGATTATTCTGATGTTTTATATTATATAACAAACAAAAACACTTTTCAAGAGCAAAAAAGCATTTTTGTTTACATTTCATTAACAATTTAGTTGAAATTTGTTAAAATTTAATCTATTGCGTTAAATTTTTAAAGAAAAATCCGAACGAATGCGATTTAAAGCAAAAAATATTCACCGAATTTCGGTTCGATATTTCTCAAAAAAAGTTCAAACCTCAATTTTTAAGATACATACGGTTGACTTTTCGGCTTTGATATGCTATAATATTATTATTAATATTTTGGAGGTTTACGAAATGAAACACATCAATACTATTCAAACACGCAATCTTTGCGAAAGTGCAAAAAACGGCGGCTGCGGCGAATGCCAGACATCTTGCCAGTCGGCTTGTAAAACGAGCTGTGGTATAGCAAATCAGGCTTGTGAAAACAAAGACGAAAAACAGAACTAACCTTTGTTCGCGTTTATGCGGCTTTTGATAACAACAAAACTATTATGCCACCCTTTCGGGCGGCATTTTTAGCGTGAGGAGATTTTTATATGATTCATCAATACAAATTCGATGACTTAAACATCGTTCTCGACATATGTTCGGGCGCGGTTCACGTTGTCGACGAACTCGCTTATGACATAATTTCTATGTTCGAAAACAATGACAAATCCGACATCATTGACAAAATGTCGGCAAAGTATCCCGATATTCCCGTATCGGACATCGAGGAATGTTATTGCCAGGTCTGTGAGCTTGCCGAAGATAACAAGCTTTTTACAAAAGATGAGTTCAAACCGATGGCAGGCACTCTCAAAGCGAAAACCTCGGGGGTAATAAAGGCTCTTTGTCTGCACATTGCGCATACCTGTAACCTTAACTGTTCGTACTGTTTCGCCAGCCAAGGAAAGTATCACGGCGAACGCGCCCTTATGAGCTTTGAGGTCGGAAAGCGCGCCCTCGACTTTCTCATCGAAAATTCGGGTACGCGACGCAATCTCGAGGTTGACTTTTTCGGCGGCGAACCGCTTATGAACTTTGAGGTGGTCAAACAGCTCGTCAAATACGCGCGCAGCATCGAGAAAGAAAAGAGCAAGAACTTTCGCTTTACTCTCACCACCAACGGAGTGCTTGTTGACAAAAGCGTTATAGACTTTGCCAACCGCGAAATGAGCAATGTTGTTCTCAGCCTTGACGGCAGAAAAGAAGTTCATGACAAGTATCGCGTTGACTATTCGGGCAACGGAAGCTGGGAAAAAATTGTCCCGAAATTCCAAGACTTTGTTAAGGCGCGAGGCGGCAGGAATTATTATATGCGCGGAACGTTTACTCACGCAAACCCCGACTTTTTAGAGGATATAAAGACAATGCTTGACCTCGGTTTTAACGAGCTTAGTATGGAACCCGTTGTCGCCGCGGACGGCGACCCTGCCGCTCTCACCGAGTCGGACAAGCCGATTGTTATGAAACAATACGAGGACTTGGCGCGGCTTATGTTAAAGCGCGACCGCGAGGGCAAGCCCTTTACCTTTTATCATTATATGATAGACCTAAAAGGCGGACCTTGTATATACAAACGCATTTCGGGCTGCGGCTCGGGAACGGAGTATATGGCTGTTACTCCGTGGGGAGATTTATACCCCTGTCACCAGTTCGTGGGCGATGAAAAATTTAAACTCGGCGATATTTGGAACGGCGTTGACAACACCGAGATACAAAACGAATTCGCATCGTGCAACGTCTATGCGCGCGAGGATTGTGCGGACTGTTGGGCAAAGCTCTATTGTTCGGGCGGCTGTGCGGCGAACGCATATCACGCAACAGGTTCGGTTCGCGGCGTATATAAATACGGCTGTGACCTGTTCCGCAAAAGAATGGAATGTGCGATTGCCATTGCCGTTACGCGGGAATTGGAGAGCATGCAATGAGTACCCCGATATGCGACTTTGTAAAAAATTATATAAGTTCTCAGCCGCACAGGCTGCATATGCCGGGGCATAAAGGCGCATCAAAGCTCGGGTTTGAGCCGTTCGACATAACCGAAATCGATGGCGCGGATGATTTGTTTCACCCCCAAAACGGCGGAATAATCGCCGAAAGCGAAGAAAACGCAAGCCGCGCTTTCGGATGCAAGACATTATACTCGGCGCAAGGTTCGACCCTTTGCATACAAGCAATGCTTTATCTTATAAAACAGAACGATATTCAAAACGGGCGCAAAACCAAAATTTTAGCCGCGCGAAATGCGCACAAGGCGTTTATCAACGCCGCTGCTCTCGTTGACATTGATGTTGAGTGGATTTTTCCGAACGGAGGAACGTATCACTCGTGCATCATAACGCCCGAACGGCTCGAAAGCGAAATAAACCGCACTCATCCGACGGCAATATACCTGACAAGCCCCGACTATCTCGGGAATATCTCGAATGTCGGTATGCTTTCGGAAATATGCAAAAAACACGGCACAATACTCGCCGTTGACGGCGCACACGGCGCATATTTGAAATTTTTGTCCAAATCATTGCACCCGATTGACCTCGGCGCGGATATTTGCTGTTCATCGGCACATAAGACTCTGCCCGTTGTGACGGGCGGCGCGTATCTGCATATATCCGACGCTGCGCCGCGGCTCTTTTGCAAACGCGCCAAATGTGCGCTTTCGCTCTTCGCATCGTCAAGCCCGTCATATCTGATATTGCAATCTCTCGATTATATGAATGACAAAACCGATGATTTTTCAAGGGCTTTGTCTGCCGCTGTGCCGAAAATTTCATCACTTAAAGAAAGCCTTGTCGGTCACGGCTATAACCTAATCGGGGATGAACCCCTTAAAATAACCGCTGCACCAAAGGCATTCGGATATACCGGAGATGAAATCGCGGAAATATTAAAAAAAGATAATATTTATACGGAATTTTATGACAAAGACTTTATTGTCTTTATGCTCTCGCCGTACAGGATTGACGATGCCGAGGCATTGACGGCGGCTCTTCTTTCGATTCCGAAAAAAGAGCGCATTTCAACACCGCCGCCGAGTGTACATATTCCGAAAAAAGCCGTTTCGCCGCGCGACGCAATCTTTGCCGAATTTGAAACGCTTGCGGCGGATAAATGTTTGGGGCGTGTCTGTGTAACGGCGGCAATCACGTGCCCGCCGGCGATTCCGCCGATAATCTGCGGCGAATACGTTGATGAAACTATTTTAAAAATTCTCAAATACTATGATATTGACAGACTTACCGTTATGAAACAATCAAACAAATTATAAATAAATATGTCCCCCGTTCAAAATTTTGAACGGGGGATATTTATTTAGACCGCACAGACAAATATCCTTATTCTTTTTTCAGCTTTTCAACCGCTCTGTGATACTCATCCGCTCCGTAAACACGATTTATCATATCCAAAAGTGCATTCGCCGACATTGAAGGCGGCAGGGAAAAATATTTCGCCAAAGCACAGCGGCGGTCGGCGCTGTCGGGCTTTCCCGAAAAGCCGTCCGAAAAGAATTTCGCTTTGTCAATCTTTTCTTTCGGTTTATCATCAGATGCCGCCGCAAGACGGCTCAATATCTCGGTGAGGATTTTTAAATCCGTACCCTCAACGCCCAATACTCCCTCCGCTCCAGGCTTTTCCTTTCGTTTTTCCTTGCCCTTAACGGACGGAATATACGCGTTTCTTATTTTTGCGCCCTTACCCAAACACCGCTTTATATAATTTCGTATCCTGAACCCCGCGCTGTCGGAATCGGTCAGTATGATTATGCCCCTTTCATTTGACATCTTGCGCAATGTATTTATTATACGCTTTGAACGGTACAGTTCAAAGCCGTGCGTGCATATAATCGGCGCGTCCGTCACCTTGCGCACACGTTCTTTATCATACTTACCCTCGACCACGATTACCTCATTGATATGTATCACCCAAAACGCACCTCCCGATGCTTTTTATAATCTTGCTTGTACATTATTTTATCATACTTTGCATAAAATTTAAATACCCGAATTAAAATTTTATCAAAAATGTTTTGGCAATTGTTGAACAGGGGTACATATATGCAAATACTTTCCAAATTTAAAAATCCGCTGTATGCGAATATCTTTATACTCGGGCTGTCGGGGATTATCGCAAAGCTGTTTGATTTCAGCTTTAGGGCGTTCTATTCGCGTGCGCTCGGCGCAGAGGGAATGGGGCTTTTGTCCCTCGGCTTTTCCCTGCACGGAGTTATGCTCACCATCGCCACGGCAGGTCTCGGAATCGCCGTATCAAAAACCGCGTCCGTTTATACCGAGCGCGGCAACCCTGCCGCCGTGCGGCAATGTGTGAGAATGGCGATTGTCGGCGTGAGCGTTCCGGCTCTTTTGGTGATGCTCATAACCTTTATTTTCGCACCTCGGATAGCCGCCGTTATTTTGGGTGATATAAGAATCGCACCGAGCCTTTGCACCCTTGTTCCGAGCATAATATTTATGGGAATTTCGTATTGTACAAAGGGGTGTTTTTATGCTATCCGAAAGACCCTGCCGCCGGCATCGTCCGAAATACTCGAACAAGCCGTTAAATTCGTGTCTATTTGGGGTTTACTTAAAATATTTTTGCCCTATGGTGTGCAATACGGCTGTGCGGCGGTATTCGGCGGAATAACAATCGGCGAATTTTCGTCCTGTTTATATCTTTTGATTTGGTACAAAAAGGCAGAACGCTCGGATTTCGGTCTGGATTGCGCCGCCTGTACCGCTCCGCCCAAGAGCGAAATTCTGACAAAGCTCTTATGCGTTTCCGCACCGTGTATGATAACATCGCTCTGCGGAAGCCTTTTGAGGATGCAGGAAGAAATACTTTTGATTTCCGCGTTTAAAAAGGGTGGCATGGCGCACGGTGACGCGGTGGGGATGCTCGGGATAATGCACGGAATGGTTATGCCGCTATTGGTCCTTCCTCTTACTCTTGCGGGGTCGGTAATGTCGCTTTTGGTTCCCGAAATTTCGCGTGCGGAAGAACGCGGCGCAAAAAGCCTTAAACACACCGCCGCCAAAACATATCGCATCGGGATTTCGGTCGGCGCGGCGGTCGGTCTGTTCTTTATTATATTCGGCCGTGAAATAAGCACAATGCTTTATCACACGCAAAGTGCAGCATATCTGACGGTGTGTCTTGCGCCGCTTTGTCCGATAATGTTTGCCGATTCGTTGTCCTGTTCGATGCTCAACGGAATGGGGCGTCAGATGCGCTTGCTTATTTTTTCTCTCTCGGATTTCGCGCTGAGGTTCACCCTTATATATTTCACCGTTCCGATTTGGAAAGAAAACGCCTTCGCAATTATGACCGCTGCAAGCAATATTTTTACCTGTTCTTTGAGCTTTATAAGTGTATATAAATCGGTGTTTATGTCGAATCGGTCGATAAGATTTCGCCGCACCGCACCCAGAAAAACGTAATCGGGAAAAATTCACTGTAAATTTTACCGAAATTATTCATCTGACAAAATATTAATGTTGTTTTTTAAAGCGATTTATGGTATAATGGAACATAAGATTTATATAAACAAAGGAGGCGTATTTTATATATGAGAAAAACTTTATCTGAAATGACACCCGAGATTGCGGAACTGGCGAAGCTTTGTGCCAAAAGCGACATAATTGACGCGTCGCTTTATGAACAATATGATGTCAAGCGCGGTCTCAGGGATATAAACGGAAAGGGCGTGGTTGCCGGGCTTACCGAAATTTCGGAGATATGCGCGGTTAAAAACGTCGACGGAAAAGAAATTCCGTGTGAGGGCGAATTATACTATCGCGGTTATAACATAAAAAGTCTTGTGAGCGGCTTTTTATCCGACGGCAGATTCGGATTCGAAGAGACGGCATACCTGCTTTTGTTCGGCGAGCTGCCGACGGCGGCACAGCTCGATAAATTCACAAGCCTGCTCGGAAAGTATCGCGTTTTGCCCGTTGACTTTGTGCGTGACATTATTTTAAAAGCACCGAGTTCGGATATGATGAACACCCTGTCGCGGTCGGTTCTGACCCTTTATTCGTATGACGACAACGCAAACGCCTTGGATATTCCGAACGTTCTGCGTCAGTGCATAGAGCTTATCGCTCTGTTCCCCGTATTGGCTGTCTACGGCTATCAGGCATACAATCACTATTATAAAAAAGAAAGCCTGTTTATTCACAAACCCAACAGGCATTTGAGCACCGCCGAGAACATTCTCTTGCTTTTGAGACCCGATGAAAAATATACCGAGCTTGAAGCAAAAATTCTCGATTTGGCTCTCGTTCTTCATGCGGAACACGGCGGCGGCAACAACTCGACCTTTACCACCCATGTTGTAACGTCATCGGGAACCGACACCTATTCGGCAATAGCCGCGGCTCTCGGCTCGCTCAAAGGCGGCAGACACGGCGGCGCAAACGTCAAGGTTGTAAATATGCTTGCGGATATAAGGGCGAATGTTAAAGATTGGAACGATGACGCCGAGATAAAAGAATATTTAAGGCGTATGCTCGGCGGCGAGGTATTTGACAAATCGGGGCTTATCTATGGTATGGGTCACGCGGTCTATTCTCAGTCAGACCCGAGAGCCGATATGTTCAGAGCGTTTGTAAAACGTCTTGCTGTGGCAAAGGGTTTTGAAAAGGAATATAACCTTTGCGAAAAGATAGAGCATCTTGCACCCGAAGTTATCGCCGAAAAGCGTAAGATATATAAGGGCGTAAGCGCAAACGTTGATTTTTACAGCGGATTTGTGTATGAGATGCTTAATCTTCCGATTGAGCTTTACACTCCGATTTTTGCAATAGCAAGGGTTGTCGGATGGAGTGCACACCGAATCGAGGAGCTTGTAAATGTCGGAAAGATTATAAGACCGGCGTATAAGTCAATCGGCGGACGCCGCGAATATATAAACTTTAATGACAGAAAGTAGCATTTAATTCAAGGGGGTATCAAAATGAGAACGTTTCATGGGGGAATACATCCGAACGACCATAAGTTCGGAACGGCGGACAAGCCGATTATCGACCTTGCGCCGCCGGAGGAATTGGTTTTTCCGCTGTCACAGCACATCGGCGCGCCGTCAATCCCGTGCGTAAGTGTCGGCGACACGGTTCTTGTCGGACAAAAAATAGCCGATGCAAACGGATTCGTTTCGGCGAATCTGCATTCATCGGTATCGGGAACGGTAACGGCAATAGAAAAAAGGCTTGTTCCGAACGGTACGATTTCGGATTGCATAATAATCAAAAATGACGGAGAAAACCGCCGCGCCGAACCAATATCGGGATATACGCACGATTATACAAAACTTTCGCCGAAGCAAATTATCGATATTGTTAAAGATGCAGGCATTGTCGGAATGGGCGGTGCGGCTTTTCCCACACACGTTAAACTTTCCGTTCCCGACGGCGCAAACATCGACCACGTTATTATAAACGGTTCGGAATGTGAACCTTATCTCACATCGGACCATCGCGCGATGCTTGAAACAACAAAAGATATAATCGGCGGCTTAAAGATTATAATGCACATTTTCGGTCTGAAAGACGGATATATCGGCATTGAAGATAACAAGCCGAACGCGATTGAGAAAATGCGCAACGCCGCGGAGAGCGAAAAGGCGGTTAACATTCACGTTGTTCCGCTTAAAACCAAGTATCCTCAGGGTGCGGAAAAACAGCTTATATTCGCAATATGCAAAAGAAAGCTAAAACCCGGGACTCTGCCGTGGCAATCGGGATGTATCGTCAACAACATTGATACCTGCGCATCGATTTTCCGTGCGGTAACATACGGACGACCTCTGTGTCACAGGATTGTGACCGTCGGCGGCGGAGCGATAAAAGAGGAGGCGAATTATCGTGTTGCGATAGGCACGCCGTTTGAATACATCGCACAAAAATCGGGCGGCTTTACCCAAGAGGTCAAAAAGATAATTATGGGCGGACCTATGATGGGCAAGGCGGTATCATCCGTTGACGTTCCCGTAATAAAAGGAACATCGGGCATCCTGTTTTTGGGCGATGACGAAGCATATTCCATGCAAGAGACAGCGTGCATTCGCTGTTCAAAATGCGTATACGTCTGTCCCATGAACCTACAGCCGAATCTGTTGGATTCAGCGGCAAGATTCAAAGATTATGACAAGCTTAAAAAACTTAATATAACCGATTGTATCGAATGCGGAAGCTGTGCGTATGTCTGTCCGTCAAAGCGGCATCAGGTACAGCAAATCCATACGGCAAAGGCAATAATTAGAGAAAAGTCAAAAAAATGATATACGGATATATAAAATAAAGAAAGGCTGTGAAAAAGTTTATGACGGACACAAATGAAAACAAAACGTATCTTAAGCCGTCTGTGCTTGTCGTATCTCACGCGCCGCATATAAACGGCAGCGATACCGTTCCGAAAATAATGCTCGATGTAATAATCGCACTTATGCCGGCACTTATCGCCGGAGTGTTTGTATTCGGAATGCGCGCGCTCATTGTGGCTCTTATCTGTGTGATAAGCAGCGCGGCGGCAGAGTACATATGGTGCAGAATACTTAAAAAGCCGAATTCAACGGGCGATTTGAGTGCGGTTGTGACAGGCTTGATTTTGGCGTTGAACGTACCGGCATCACTGCCGCTTTGGATGGCGGTCATCGGTTCGGTTTTTGCAATTATTATCGTAAAACAGTTCTTCGGCGGCATAGGTCATAATTTTATGAACCCTGCGCTCGGCGCAAGGGCGTTTCTTATGGCATCGTGGGCACTTGCAATGACAAGATGGTATACCCCGGGAACTCATCTTCCGCTTTTCGGCGTTCCCGACGCGGTTACATCGGCAACGCCGCTGGCGGCAAGCTCGGCGGATAAGTTTTCCTATCTGACATTGTTCTTGGGAAATCACGGCGGATGTATCGGCGAAACATCGGCTCTCGCAATTTTAATCGGCGCGGCATATCTTGTGATACGGCGTGTTATACGTCTGCGCGTTCCGCTTATATTTATAGGAACGGTTGCGGTCGGAACATGGATTTTCGGCGGCAGCGGCGGCTTGTTCACGGGCGACCCCCTTTATCAGATTTTGTCGGGCGGTCTTATGCTCGGTGCGTGTTTTATGGCAACGGATTATACAACTTCGCCGACCACACCGAAAGGACAGATTGTTTTTGCTCTCGGCTGTGGAATAATAACGGTTCTGATTAGGATATGGGGCGGTTATCCCGAGGGCGTTTCGTACTCGATTCTGCTTATGAATGTTGCGACACCGCTTATCGAAAGGCTTACCGCTCCGAAACGGTACGGTTTTGTAAAAGAAAAGGAGGCGGCGGCAAATGAATAATTCCGAAAATAAATCCGCGGCGCACGAAACCCTTGTACTTATGCTCAAACTCGGCATAATTTGTATAATTGTTTCGGGATTGCTCGCTGTCGTGAACAAAATAACTTCACCGATTATATCGGCAAACGACAAAAAGAATTTTGAACAATCGATGTCAGAGGTTTTAGACTGTGAAAAGTTTGAAGAATCAAAGATTGATTATACACCGTCCGAATCCGGAGTTGAGCTTAGCTCAATCTATATCGGAAAAGACGGAGACAAAACCATCGGATATGTTGCAACAGCGGTCTGTCACGAGGGCTATGGCGGTGACGTGACCGTTATGGTCGGCATAAACAAATCGGACGGAGAAAAGTCAAAGGTTAAAAGCGTTAAGATAATGTCGATGAGCGAAACGGCAGGTCTCGGCACAAGAGCAAACGAACCCGACTTTACAAACCAATACTCCGGGCTTTCCGAGGGGATAGGTGTGGAAAAGAATAACGGCGGCAATGCCGCAAATAATACAATCTCGGCAATCTCGGGTGCAACGGTTACTTCAAAAGCCGTTACAAAAGCAGTAAATTGTGCGCTCGGTGCGGCAGACGGTTTAGAAAACGGAGGTGCGGACAAATGAGTCAAAATGATGTAAAACAGCCAAAAAAACACGCTTTTTCGGCGTTTATAAACGGCTTGATTCGCGAAAACCCCACTTTTGTGCTTATGCTCGGAATGTGTCCGACCCTTGCCGTTACCACAAGCGTAACAAACGGTATAGGTATGGGACTTTCGACGACGGCGGTGCTTATTTGTTCAAATGTTGTTATCTCGCTTTTGCGCAAATTTATTCCGAATAAAATCAGAATAGCATCGTATATAGTAATCGTGGCAGGTTTCGTAACGATAGTCGAAATGCTGCTCAACGCATACGTTCCGACGCTTTCTCAAAGTCTTGGAATATACATTCCGCTGATAGTGGTAAACTGTATCATCCTCGGCAGAGCTGAAGCGTTCGCGTCAAAAAACGGCATTGCGGCATCGTTTTTTGATGGTTTGGGAATGGGCCTCGGTTTCACCTGTTCTCTGACGCTTATCGCGGCGGTAAGAGAAATTTTGGGTGCAGGCACATTTGCCGGTCACAGCCTTTTCGGCAGCGGTTTTCAGCCGATTTCGATTATGATACTCCCTCCCGGAGCCTTCCTTACATTGGGAATATTGCTTGCGGCAATCAACGGCATTGCGCGAAAAATAAAGAATAAGAAGGCAAACAAATCTGTAAATGCGGCACAAGGAGGGGCAGAAAATGATTAGTGAACTTTTGATTATAAGCGTCGGTGCAATATTGATAAACAATTTTGTACTTGTTCAGTTTTTGGGAATATGTCCGTTCCTCGGCGTGTCCAAAAAGGTTGAAACGGCGAGCGGCATGGGTTTTGCGGTCGTATTCGTTATGATATGCGCGTCCGCCCTGACATGGCTCGTACAAGAATACCTGTTAATTCCGTTCGGCATAGAATATATGCAAACGATAGCGTTCATATTGGTAATAGCGGTGTTGGTTCAGTTTGTCGAAATGTTCCTTCAAAAATCAGTACCTTCATTATATAACTCTCTCGGCGTATACCTTCCGCTTATCACAACCAACTGTGCCGTTCTCGGGGTTGCCATAAACAACATCACAAAGTTCGGCGGTACGGAAATGAGTTTTGTTAAATCAATCGTCTACGGCGGTTCGGCAGGTCTGGGATTCACTCTTGCCATCGTGCTTTTTGCAGGTGTGCGCGAAAGACTCGAAACATCGGATGTTCCCGAGTTTTTAAAGGGTATGCCGATTGTGCTTGTTACAGCGGCTTTGCTGTCGATTGCGTTTCTCGGGTTCTCGGGACTCAGCTTTAACTAAAGGAGGTCGTATGTAATGTCACAAATATTAATACCGATAATAATCGTCGGCGGTATGGGTATAGTATTCGGAATTCTTTTGGGCGTTGCTTCAAAAATTTTTGAAGTAAAAACCGATGAGAGAATACCGAAAATCACCGAGGCTCTGCCGGGCGCGAACTGCGGCGGATGCGGATTTGCCGGTTGTGCCGCATACGCCGATGCAATAGTCAACGGCGGCGCAAAAACAAATATGTGCCCCGTCGGCGGCGCGGCGGTTGCCAAATGCGTATCCGAAATAATGGGTGTAAAAACGGAAGAAAAAGAACCCATGACGGCAAGGGTTATGTGCAGCGGCGCTCACGGCACGGCTGTTCCCAAATTCGAATATGACGGTGCGGCGGACTGTCACACGGCGGCAGGTCTGGGCGGCGGCGAAAAGCTTTGCCCCAATGCCTGTCTGGGGTTTGGGTCATGCACCGCGGTCTGTAAGTTTGGTGCCATATCCGTCAAAGACGGGGTTGCCGTTACCGATGAGGAAAAATGTACGGGTTGCGGAATGTGCGCCGAGGAATGTCCCAAGCATATAATAAAACTTGTTCCGTCAAAGACCAAATACACTGTTGCGTGCAGCTCAAAAGAAAAGGGCAAACAGACGCGCGCGTATTGCGGAGTCGGATGTATCGGATGCGGAATCTGTGCAAAAAACTGTCCCAAGGGCGCAATTGAAGTCAAAGATAATTTGGCTGAGATAAACCCCGGCAAGTGCGTCGGATGCGGAATCTGTGCCCAAAAATGTCCGCGGCATATCATTAAAATGAAAGATTCGGATGAATAAAAAATGATTCGGATTGCAAAAAAGTTATTTTCGGCAAGATATTGCTTTGAATCAGCTGCCCGAAAAGCCCGGTTCCGTCTGCCGCTCCCGGACGGCAATGTAACAATATCTTGCCGTAAACATTATAAAATTACTAAAAATTTCATTTCTTTGCCGCCGCGGCAGGCATGGCGGAACCGGGGGACGGCGATATAATCAAGATGAAATTTTTCGTAAAATATGTTTTTGCATCACTCTAAAATCCCCATAAAAGGGTTTGACCGACAGATAAGGGAAAAATCTGTCGGTCATTTTTTCGGATTTATGCCTTTGGGGCAATTTTACTGCCGATTTCGATCGGCTTAAATTTATTATAGCCCCCAAACATTAAAATCAGATTAAAAAACTTTAATTTATAAATATTATTTTCGTCCGAGCTTTATCAGATACACGATAAACGCAACCACAAGGTATACGGCAACCGCAATAATCGGAAGGCGATAGTTCCAGTAAGACGTTACCGCCAAAGCCTCGTTACCCGTTATTGCGCGAGCCGCGGACTCGATAACCATACGCAGCTTATTAAACAGAGCGAACCAAAGTGCAACGGCGGCACATACCCACATAAATATTCCATAGTGACACGCACGGCTTTGATTTTTGATAACACCCGTCTTTCCGAGCGCAAAAAGTACGATTCCTCCAACCGCAAAAAGTGCGGTCAATACCCACGATACCGTGTTCATATACAAAAGCGCCGAGCCTTTGTATAATGACCCGTAAAATACGAGCAATATTATCCCGAGTATGCCCCACGATAAATTTATCATATACCAATTCGTCAAATGTTCTTTGTATTCCTCGCTCTTGTGTTTTTCGGCTCTGCGTTCAGCAGCCTTTACTCTCTTTTGTGACTTATTCATTGTTCCTCTCCTATATTTTATTATTTTTATATTTCGCCAAGTTCATACATAACCATACCGAGCATAGCACAGCTGACCGTTTCGGTTCTCAAAATCCTGTTGCCCAAGCCGACAAAGTTTATGCCGAGATTTTCGGCATACTCGGCCTCGCTGTCGGAAAAACCGCCCTCAGGACCTATAATTATTCCGATTTCGGCTTTTTCCGCATTATGCTCTGTCTTAAACAGCGTTAAAACCTCTTTCAAATTCGACACACCGCCATGTCCCAAAACTTCATACGGCATAAGCGCCAAACCGTCTTGTTTCATCTTATCAACCGCCGCTTTGAACGTCATCGGCGGCTGTACGGTCGGCAAAATTCCTCTGCCGCATTGCTTTGCTGCACTGACCGCAACCTTGTTCCACCGTTTCAGCTTTTCCGTCTGACGCTTTCCGCCGTCAAGCTTTGTCACGCATCTGTCCGCCGCAACGGGTACAATCGAATATGCGCCGAGTTCAACGGATTTTTGGATTATTTCTTCCATTTTTCCCGATTTTGGCAAAGACTGATAAATCTTCACCCTCGTTTTGGGTTCCAAAACCGACTCGGCAACCGACAAAATTTTTGCCCGACAGCATCTATCCGAAACCTCACAAAGTTCGGCGGTGTATTCCTTGCCGCTGCCGTCAAAAATCAAAACGCTGTCACCGATTTTCATTCTCAAAACGCGCGTTATATGTGCGGCATCCTCGTATATCAGTGCGGAATCACCCGTTATGTTTTCGGGTTCGGTAAAAAATCTTCTCATAATGATTCTCCTTTTGACACCGCGGATTTCAAATACAGGTTATTGCTGCCCAATCGTCATCGTTTTTGATTTCTTTTATCTTTAAACCGTTTTCGGTCAACGCCGACTTTACCTCATCGAGACGTTCCAATATTATTCCCGAACAGATAAACACGGCATCGTCTTTCATAAACGAACGCACATACGGCGCAAGCGCAATTATTACATCCGCAACGATATTCGCAATGACAATATCGTGCCTTCCGAGCTTGCCGCGCAAATCCGCATCGGACGTTATATCACCTGTATAAGTTGTGTACAAATCTTTTGAAAGATGATTCAGTGCAAGGTTGTCATATGCAACATCGGTTGCGTTTGAATCAATATCCACGGCAACCGCGCTCTTTGCGCCGAGCAGCAAGGCGGTTATCGATAAAATCCCCGAGCCGCAGCCCAAATCCAACACGCTGTCACCGTCTTTTATATACTTTTCAATCTCTTCAAGACAAAATCTTGTGCTTGGGTGCGAACCTGTACCGAAACTCATTCCGGGGTTCACGGTAAAAACGCACTTGCCTTGCGGCGCGTCAGCTTTCTCCCACGCAGGCTGAATAAGTATATTTTTTCCGACCGAAATCGGGTGAAAGTATTGCTTCCATATCTCCGACCAATCTTCATCCGCCACATTCTCGGATTTTATTTCGAGAGAACCGTACACTTTATCGGTGTCCATCGCAGCAAGGGCTTTCATCGACGCTTTTACCGCATTGAGCTGTTCGATTCCCGCCGCTCCGCAAGATAAATAAAACGTGATTGTCGTATCGGCATCTTTAAGACGTTCAAGTTCTTCGTCAACATAGTCCCAATACTTACGGTTGTTTTCGAGAAATTCGGTAAAGTCATTTTTATCTGCAATCTCGATGCCGCTTATTCCGAGTTCGAGCAACCGCCCCGATACAGGGTCTATTCCCTCGCTCGTGGTTGTAATCGTGGCTTTTATCCAGTCCATAAAATTCCTCCTGTGTTCACATGTCACTCCGCATACTATGCGGCAAAAGCCCCTGTTTTTAAGGGGCTTTGAAATTATGATAAAAATTCTTTCATTTTTTCAAAGAAAGACTTTCTCTGTTTATATTTTGACGGGTCTACGTTTTCATCGAATTGCCGCAAGATTGCCTTTTGGCTCTCGGACAAACCTTTCGGTATCTCAACCTTTATCGTGACATACTGGTCACCTCGTTGGGTCGAGTTAAGCCGCTGTACACCCTTGCCTTTTAATCGGAAAACCATTCCGCTCTGTGTTCCCTCAGGAATGTTATACGAAACCTTTCCGTCTATTGTCGGCACTTGAACCTCTGCGCCGAGAGTTGCCTGAACAAACGAGATAGGATAGTCGCACAGAATATCATAACCCTGGCGGACAAAAAGCTTATGCGGTTTTACACGAATTACAAGTATCAAATCACCGTTCGCGCCGCCGTTTGTTCCGGCATCGCCCTCACCGCGGACATATACTTGCTGACCGTTGTCGATCCCTGCCGGAATCTTGACATTAATCTTTTTACCGCGGCGAACGTTGCCCTTGCCGCCGCAAGCGTGACACGGTTCTTTGATAATTTTACCGCTGCCGCCGCAGTTATCACAAGTGCGAACACTCTGAAAGTTACCGAGCGGAGTACGCTGAACCGTCCGTACCTGACCTGTTCCGTGACAGGTCGGACAGGTCGTGGGTGATGTACCCTTTGCCGCGCCGCTGCCGCCGCATTCATCACAGTGTTCAAGATGATTTATGCTGATTTCGCGTTCAGCGCCGAAACACGCTTCCTCGAATTTGAGGTCAATATTATAGCTTATATCCCTGCCACGTCTCGGGGCGTTCGGGTTCTGTCGTCCTCCGCCGAAACCGCCGCCGAAAAAGCTGCTGAATATATCTCCCATATCAAATCCGTCAAATCCGCCGCCGTATGCACCGCCGCCCGCGGTTTGGTCAAACGCCGCGTGTCCGAATTGGTCATATTGTTGTTTCTTTTCGGCATTGCTGAGAACCTCATATGCTTCGCTTGCCTCTTTGAATTTCGTCTCTGCCTCCTCCTTATTATTGGGGTTGAGGTCAGGGTGATATTTTTTCGCAAGCTTTCTGTATGCTTTTTTTATCTCATCGGGCGAGGCGTTTTTATCAACGCCAAGTACCTCATAGTAATCTCTTTTTTCTGCCATTATATACGCCCCTTAACGCAAGGACAAGAGTGGTCGGTATTCGACCGCTCTTTGTCCGATATAATCATTATTTATTGTCGTCATTAACCTCGGTATACTCGGCATCAACAACGTTATCTCCACCGGGTGCGCCGCCTTGTGCCGCGCCGCCGTTCGGATTGCCCTGTGCACCGCCTGCCGCTTGCTGAGCCTGTTGCGCCTGTGCGTAAAGCTTTTCGGATATTGCATAAAAGCTCTTTTGAACGGCTTCGGTCTGTGTCTTTGTTGCCTCGGTGTCAAGCGGTGTTGCTTTGAGCAATTCTTTTAACTTGTCAACCTCGGTCTGAACAGACGCTTTTTCATCGGTCGAAATCTTGTCGCCGAGTTCACCCAACGTCTTTTCTGTCTGATATACAAGGCTGTCGGCGTTGTTGCGTACATCGACTTCTTCTTTCTTCTTTTTGTCCTCTGCCGCATATTTTTCAGCCTCTTTAACAGCCTTATCAATATCATCGTCAGAGAGGTTTGTCGATGAGGTAATGGTTATCTTTTGTTCCGAACCGGTGCCCAAATCCTTTGCGGAAACGTTTACTATACCGTTTGCGTCAATATCAAATGTTACCTCAATCTGAGGAACACCTCTCGGTGCCGGCGGAATGTTTGACAGTGAAAAACGTCCGAGCGTCTTGTTATAAGCCGCCATTTCACGCTCGCCCTGAAGGACGTGAACCTCAACGCTGGTCTGGTTATCCGCAGCGGTCGAGAATATCTGGCTCTTTTTGGTCGGGATTGTGGTATTACGCTCAATCAGCTTTGTGAATACGCCGCCCATTGTCTCGATACCGAGTGAAAGCGGTGTAACATCCAAGAGAACCAAATCCTCAACATCACCCGAGAGAACTCCGGCTTGGATTGATGCGCCGATAGCAACACATTCATCGGGGTTAATGCCCTTGTGCGGCTCCTGTCCGATAAACTTTTGTACAGCATCCTGAACAGCGGGGATTCTCGATGAACCGCCGACCAACAGTACCTTATTGATGTCGCTTGCCGATAATCCTGCGTCACGAAGGGCGTTTCTTGTCGGTTCCATTGTCTTTTCAACCAAATCAGCCGTCAGAGAATCAAACTGTGCTCTGGTAAGAGTAATATCAAGATGCTTGGGGCCGCTCTGGTCAGCCGTTATAAACGGAAGGTTTATATTTGTTGACATAACGCCCGACAACTCGATTTTAGCCTTTTCTGCCGCTTCTTTAAGACGCTGAAGAGCCATCTTGTCTTGACGTAAGTCAATACCGTTCTCTTTTTGGAACTCATCCGCAAGATAGTTCATAACCTTTTCATCAAAGTCATCGCCGCCCAAACGGTTGTTACCGCTTGTTGCCAAAACCTCGAATACACCGTCGCCTATTTCAAGAATAGAAACATCAAACGTACCACCGCCGAGGTCATATACCATAATCTTTTGGTCGTTGTCTTTGTCAAGGCCGTAAGCCAATGCTGCCGCTGTCGGCTCGTTTATAATACGCAAAACTTCAAGGCCCGCAATTTTACCTGCGTCCTTTGTTGCCTGACGCTGTGCGTCCGAAAAGTACGCCGGAACGGTGATTACCGCCTGTGAAACGGTCTCGCCGAGATAGCTTTCCGCATCGGATTTCAGCTTTTGAAGAATCATTGCCGAAATTTCCTGGGGCGAATAGCTCTTATCATCAATCGTGACCTTTCTGTCCGTACCCATATCTCTCTTAATTGAAGAAATGGTTCTGTCGGGGTTGGTGATCGCCTGACGCTTTGCAACCTGACCCACAAGCCTTTCACCTGTTTTTGTAAATGCAACAACCGACGGGGTTGTTCTTGCACCCTCGGGGTTGGTGATAACGGTAGGCTCGCCGCCCTCCATTACCGCAACACATGAATTTGTTGTACCTAAGTCAATACCTATAATCTTTCCCATAATATATCTTCCTTTCTGGTTTTTTACTTTATTTATATTAAGAATCAGTTGCTGACTTTAACCATTGAGTGGCGAACGACCTTGTCGCGATAGATATATCCTTTTTGGAATTCCTCCAACACGGTGTTTTCGTCCTCATCGCTGTCCGCCGTCATAACGGCATTGTGCTTTTCGGGGTCGAACTGTTCGCCGACCGCCTCGATTGGCTCAACGCCGATAGATTTAAGCGCGTCCTCAAACTGTTTCTTTACCATTTTAACGCCGTCCAAAACGCTGCCGCTCTCGCCCGAATCTTCGGCCGCGGCAACGGCGCGCTCTAAGTTATCCAATACGGGAAGCAGCGGCGCGACCGTTTCACAAACGGCGGATTTATAAAAATCCTCTTTTTCGCGTGCTGTCCGTTTTTTATAGTTGTCAAACTCTGCCGCATTTCGGATAAGTTTATCCGAAAGAGCGGCTATCTGTTCGTTTGCCTTGTCAAGCTCCGACTTTTCGCTATCCTTTGAATCCTCGGATTCATCGGCATTTTTCGGATTTTCCACCGCGGTTGTATCCTCGGTATCCTCAACGGTTTCAACCGCGTCCTTAATTTCTTCTTCGGACGGCGCCGTCTTGCCGTTGGTCTTATTCTTTGCCATTGTCATATCTCCAATCTTTTTATCTGTATCTTTGGCATCTCATGATGCCGTCCTAATCATTTTTGCTCTCCGTACCGCTCGGCGGAATCCGGTTAAAGCGTTCACCGAGCATCTTTTCAAGCTGTTTGGCAAAAGCCCCGACCCCCGTAACGATTCTCGGATAATCCATTCTCATCGGACCGACAACGCCGATTATTCCGGTCATATTATCGCCGACTTTGTATGTCGATAAAACAACCGAGTTGTTTTTAAGCTCTTCGACATTGTTCTCATCGCCGATAAACACCGATACCTCGCCGTTTTTGACGTTCGGAAGGCTGTTTACCATTTCGTCAAGCGATGACTTATCACCAAAAAATCCGAGTATCTCACGAATCTTTTCGATATTGTTATATTCCGGAAAACGCAGAATATTTGTCGAACCTTCCATATATACCTCGTGTCGGTCTATCTCTGTTATCGCCTCATGAACGAGTTCGAGAACCGATGTGAGGATTTCGATATTGCCGCCGACCGCGTTTTGAACCTCGATAATATTGGTGAGGTTTATCTCAGACACGGTAAGCCCCGTCAGGTTTGCGTTCAAAACATCGTTAAGCTCGTTCAAAACCTCGTTCGAAACGCTCTCGCTGAGCCGCAAAAGTTTATTCTTTATCAACCCCGAGTTATCGGCAACAATAACCATAACGGTATGTTCATCTATCCCGACAAGCTTTATGCTTTTGATTATTCCCGTTTCAATGGACGGAAGCATTCCGAATGTCGGCATTGATGTAAGGTTTGAAAAAGCCGCCGATACATCTTTGACAATCTTGTCAAGGTCGCGGACCTTATTCACCATCGCAACTTTGAGTTGCTGAAGCTCGGTCGCCGTCATCATATATTTATCCATAAGCGAATCGACATAGAACCGAAAGCCCATTCCCGACGGAATACGTCCGGCGGACGTATGTGGCTGAATAAGGTATCCGAGATCCTCAAGGTCACCCATTTCGTTTCGTATCGTTGCCGCGCTCAAATTGAGATTTGTGCTTTTGGCGATGCTTCGTGAGCCGACAGGTTCGGCATTTGTGATGTAGTTCTCTACTATCGCACGAAGAATAGCCTTTTTTCTGTCGTCCAATGCCATATTAATCAGCTCCTTTTTTGTTTTGTTAGCACTCACCTTAATAGAGTGCTAAAACCTATACTCATAGAATATCACTCTATACGAATTTTGTCAAGGGGTTTTTGTTAAATTTTTATGAATTTCGGTTAAATTTTTTGAGTACAGCCAAAAATTCGAGCGGCTGCGTTCTAAATTCGGACAAAACATCATAACAATAATTACATAAAACAAAACCTGTCCGAGAGGAATCTCGGCGGCACGAAAGGAGAAAGTAAAATTGAATGAACAAAGGATTCTCGGCGTTCTCGGATACCTGCCCGACAGAATTCAAAAAATGCTCGCCGTGCTTATTTCAAAAGAAAGGCCGGACATAGAGGAGATACGCCTGCGCAGCAACGCACCTCTGACCATCGGGGTCTGGGGCGAGAGCTGTTTTATAACACCGAACGGAGGAATAACAAATCATGAAAGTAATGCTTATAAAGTTGCGGCAGACGAAGTCCAAACCGCGTTCAGAAAAATCTGTGACAACTCGGTTTATGCTCACATTGAAGAAATATGCAGCGGATATATTACGCTCAGCGGCGGACACCGCGTCGGAATTTGCGGAAAGGCTGTCTGTTCGGAAGGAAAAATAACCGCATTTAAAGAGGTAAGCTCTCTGAATTTCAGAATAGCGAACCAGATTCTCGGCATTGCCGACGGAGTAATGGACAAGATTGTCTGCGGCACCGATGTCAACAGCACCCTTGTAATAGCAAAGCCTCAAATGGGCAAGACCACACTCTTGCGCGATATAATAAGACAAGTATCGGACAGAGGCTTTAAATGCGGCGTTGCCGATGACCGCGGCGAACTCGGCGCGGTATACGGCGGCGTGCCTTGTAACAACATCGGCGCACAGACCGATATAATAGACGGTGCGCCAAAGGCCGCGGCGATAGAGATGCTTTTGCGCACGATGTCGCCAAAGGTAATAATAAGCGATGAAATCGCGTCCGAAAAGGACGTTGAGGCAATCAGGCTTGCTGCCGGCACGGGCGTAAAGATAATCGCATCGACCCACGGCGACAGCGCGGAAGAAGTGCTTTGCCGTCCGATGCTTGCGCCGCTTTTCAGAGACGGAATCTTTGAACGGGCAATCATCCTGCGCCGCGACTTTTCAACCCCCGATTCGGTTACATATACCGAGGCGGTGGAGCTTTGAATGCGACACTAAAGACCGCAGCGGCGGCAATTATTGTTCTCGGCGGCGGATATATCGGCACTCTTGCGGCATCATACTATTCCGTTCGCGCAGCACAGATTGAACAGTTTATTGCGGCGCTTGTACAGATTGAATTTAACATCGGATTTTTAAAAATTCCGGCGGCAAAGGCTTTGAACCTTGCCGCAAATTCAAGGCGCGGTGCGGTCGGCAGAATTTTAAAAGAAGTCTCTGAGGATATGGATAGGTTTAAAAAGCCGCCGCCCGACGCATGGCGTGACGCAATGCGCCGAAACAAGCCGAGTCTGTGTATAACGGGCGAGGACGCGGAAATATTGATACAATTTGCGGACAATCTCGGCTGTGGTGATGTCGAGAGCGAGCGCGGAAACATTCGTGCGGCGTGTGCAAAGCTGGAGCTTGCCGAACGAAGTGCAAAGGCAGAGCGCGACAGAATGAGCCGACTTTTAAAAGGTGTCGGAATGCTCGGCGGAATGTTGATCGCCGTATTGCTTTTATGATATACAACTAACCGACACAAATTTTACAAATAACTTTTACAATCGGCTGTGTGCCGAAAAATATAACGGAGGTTAAACGAACAGATGGACGGAGTGGACTTGATTTTTAAGGTGGCTGCAATCGGAATATTGGTGGCGGTTTTGAACGTCCTGCTCGTTCGCGCCGGGCGCGAGGACCAGGCAATGATGACTACCATTGCCGGACTTGTGGTTGTGCTTATGGTTGTCCTGCGTGAAATCAGCGGATTGTTTGACACAATAAAGTCACTGTTCGGATTATGATATGCTGATTAAAATTATCGGAATAGGTCTGTCGGGCGCGGTATTGTCTCTGATAATAAAACAGTACCGCCCCGACATTGCCATAGCCGTACCGATTCTGACGGCGGCGGCAATAACGCTTTTGTGTGTGCCTTATATCTCGTCAATGATAGATATGTTCGAACGAATCGCCGACCAATCAGGTATAAGTTCGCAACATCTCAAAATCGTTATCAAAATTATAGGCATAGCGTATATATGTCAATTCGCCGCGGACATATGTCGCGATGCCGGCGAGAGTTCGGTCGCCGCAAAGGTTGAGCTTGGCGGCAAGGTTCTTATTATATCCTTGTCCGTTCCGATAATATATGATCTTCTCGGGCTTGCGGCAAAGATAGTGTCTTTCGGCTGAACGGCGAAAAAATTTTTAAAGGATGCGCGGCACATATGACAATTTTGTTTAAAAGAATTTTAATAATATCTTCCGCAATATACATACTCTTATTCGGAGGGGTATGCGTTTGCGCCGAAGAGATCCCAACCCCCGATGAAACGCGCCAAACCCTTTCGGAATATGTCGATTTTTACGGTGACATCTTCGAAAACGGAATTAATGACTTAGAGGACAAAAACATGTTTTCGGATGCAATTGACGATTTTAACATAAAATCGATTATGAACAAGCTAAATTCGGGAGAGCTTTCCGTTTCACCGAGCGGAATTTTAAACACAATTATTCGGCTTTTGCTCGGCGAAGTCTATTCGGCGGCAGGACTTATGGCAACGGTTCTTGCCGTTTCGGTTCTCGGCTCGTATCTTCAGGGTCTCAAAGACGGGTTCGGGTCAAACTCGGTTGCGAATTGTGCATTTTATGTTTGCTATATCGTGGCAGCAGGCGTAACGGCGGCGGCGTTTTATCAAGCCGCCGAGTGTACAACGGCCGCGGTAAAAAACACCGCCGTATTTATGCGAATAATCGTTCCGGTTATGATAGGCGCGCTCACCGCGAGCGGTGCGGCAATATCTGCCGCAACACTTGAACCCGCCATGCTCGGAATGATAGAGATTGCCGTATGGATAACGGAAACGATTTTTGTTCCTGCGGTTATGATTTCGGCGGCGCTGAATATCGTCAACGGAATGTCCGACAAATTCAAAACCGACAGAATGATAAAGCTTTTGAACAATGCGGTCAAGTGGGGAATGTCAATCGTCCTGACCGTATTCGTGAGCCTTGTCGGGCTTAAGAGCATTGCCTCTTCCGGTGCAGACGGCTTGGCAATAAAACTCAGCAAGTTCGCCGCGTCAAACCTGATACCGGTTGTCGGCGGAATACTTTCGGAATCGGTCGAAACGGTTATGAATTGCAGCGCACTTATAAAGAACACGGTCGGGATAGTCGGGATAATCTGTCTTGCCCTGATTGCCCTGCGCCCGATACTCAAAATCGCCGCAATTCTCATACTCTTTCGCATTTCGGCGGCTCTTGCTGAACCGGTTTCCGACCCGAAAATCATTACCTGTATATCACGGCTCGGCGACTCAATATCCGTGCTTTTTTCAATTCTGGCAGCTGTCACCGTGATGTTTATAATCGTGGTGACGATTATGATAAACGCCGGCAACAGCGCGGTGTTTTTCGGAAGGTGAGGAAAAATGACAGAGCTTTTAAAAAACATAGTTATGTCGGCCTCGGGGATTATAGTGTTCGGCTCGGTATGTGAAATGATTCTTCCTGACAACACATACAAAAAATATGTGCATCTTGCGATTGGTCTGATGCTGATTCTGGCGTTTTTATCGCCGTTTATAAACCGAAATTATCGGTTCGACTTTGAAATTCCGACCTCGGCGGCATCGGTCAGACTTTCCGAAACGGACGAAAAAACACGCGGCGAAGTGATTCGGATATACACCCAAAAGCTCAACGAGCGAATAGGCAAAACAATATCGGATGCAACCGAAACAAAAGCGACCGCACAGTGCAGCATCGCGGACAGCGATGACAAATTCGGCGAGATAAAATCGGTCAGAGTGACGGTCACAATGCCGTCGGCGATAGATGCCGAAAGAACAAATAATATTATCAAAGACAAAATCTATGATATGTACGGAGTGAACAAAAATAATATTTCGGTAAAATTTTGCGATAATAAGTGAGGAATTCATATGACATTAAAAGATTTTTTTCCAAAGCCGTCCGCCGACAATGACGGCGACCGAAAAAAGCCGAACAAAATAATTATTTTTGTAATAATATCGGCGGTTGTTCTGCTTGCCGCGTCATCTTTTTTTGACTTTAAAAGCAATCCGGACGGCAAATCCGCCGCAGTCTCGGACGATTTTGACGCAGCGGCATATATAACCGAACAGGAACGGCGGCTTGAACAAATATTGGAAAAGATTAACGACGCAGGCAAGGTTTCGGTGTACATAACAGCGAGCGGCGGCGGCGAAAAAACGCTTGCGCGCGACAGCAAGAACAAAATGTCAAAGGATTCGGACAATGGCGGTGGCGAGAGCTATGACGAGGAGAGCGACAGCACCGTTGTCGGAACAAAATCGGGCGGCGAGCCGTATGTCACCGAACAAAAGATGCCCGAAATAGACGGAGTTTTGGTTGTGGCGAGCGGTGCGGCATCGGAAAAGGTAAGACTTGAAATATATGACGCGGTAAAGGCTCTTTACGGGATTGCGGCGCACAGAATTAAAATTTCGTACTGAATTTGTCCGCAAAATTTTTATACGGGAAAATATAATGATAACTAATATCAGGTTAAGCTGCATATAATGTAAAAAAAGAATCATATAATAAAGAAAGGAAACAAAGAAATGAGCAGTCAAAAACAAAAGTCACAAAATTTTAAATTCAGAGGAAAGCAAATACTGTTGCTGGGGTTGGTTGCGCTTGTTATTTCGGCAGGCTATTATCGGTGGACAATCGAAA
This sequence comes from uncultured Eubacteriales bacterium, assembly GCA_900545865.1. GTDB lineage: Bacteria > Bacillota > Clostridia > Monoglobales > Monoglobaceae > UMGS1820. Next base: position 140,300 of record URAN01000001.1, on the reverse strand, counting down.
GAGAGGAACTCGCAAGTTCGATTCCGACGGCAAACGAAGCCCTTCCCGTTGAGGCGGACGGCGGCGATAACAAGGGTGATGAAAACAAGGACAACAACGTCACGGAACAAAAATCGGACAATAACCAAAATGACAACGGCGGCACACAAAACGAGGATATTGCGAAACTGCGCAAGGACAGGGATTCGGCACGCAGCGCCTCGGTAGAGGAATGGAAAAAGCTTAAATCCGATGAAAAAAGTTCGCAAGAGAGCCGCAAGGACGCCGAGAATAAAATAAAACAGGCGACCGAATCAGCCGATGCCGAACGCCGCGTCGAAACGCAAATTAAGGCAAAAGGCTATGATGATTGCTTTGCATACATAAGCGAAAACGGCATCTCGGTAACGGTCAAGGGCGGACAGATTGACGGTTCAAAGGTTGCGGCAATGAAAGATATAATCGTGACCGAAACGCATATACCCGTCAAAAACATAAAAATCAATGCAATGTAGAATATGTGAGTTATAGGGCAAAGCCCATTTTAACAGAGCATATATGTAATAAATCGGGCGACCCTGTGAGGTCGCCCTTTGCGCGCCGAAAAACCTTTATATTCTGCAATAAGATTGCATTTATTTAGCCTTGCCCTGTTCCGCTCGCCCACCCGAGCGGAGTCGTTTTCCCCTATCGGGAAAACGATTGGGGCGTTGCCCCAAACCCCATAAATACAGGGTTTTAAAGGGATTCGGCAACAACATCTGCAAAGCACTTTGCCGAAACAAGTTTTTTCGACAAATCGGGCGACCCTGTGAGGTCGCCCTTAAAGTTATATATTATACTATCAAAAGTGCCGCGCCGATTGTTCCGGCATCGCCCTTTAACTTCGAAACGGTAATCTCAGTATCCGAATTCATTGCCGATTTGAGCGGTGTCAAAAGCATATCGCCGACATTTGTTATGCCGCCCGACAGCACTATCATATCGGGATCAAAGATATTGACGATTCCCGATAACCCGACCGCAAGATATTTTATATATTCATCAAGCACGGCTTCGGCAACGCCGCACCCGTCGGCAACAGCCTTGAAAAACAGCTTTCCGTCAAGCTTATTTCCGTTATCCGAATATATCTTATGCAAAACGCTTTCGGTATTTTGCACCGCCGCCGCTTCCGCCGAACTTACCAGAGCCGCAGCGGATGCGTACTGTTCAAAACAGCCTTTCATTCCGCACGGACATTCTCTGCCGTTCATATCGAGAGAAAAGTGTCCGATTTCTCCGGCGCTTCCCATTCCCTCATAAATTTTGTTATTGATGATGATACCGCCGCCGATTCCCGTTCCGAGAGAAACCATAACAAGGTTTTTAACGGCGTTGCCGCTGCCGCAGATTGCCTCGCCCAGCGCGGCGCAATTTGCATCATTCGAAACCTTAACGGGGATGTTCAGCTTTTCCTCGATTGCGGCTTTGAGGTCAAGGTCATTAAACGGAATGTTCACCGCATTCACCTTTCCGCCGCGGATTCTGCCCGGTGTGCCTATTCCGATACCCGAGATATAATACTCTTTCATTATTTCGGCGCATTTTTCCGAAATATCATCAATCAGTTTTTCCGCGCTTGAACAATCCGTGGGAATCTGTGATTTATACACCAACTCGTTATTTTCGTTTAACACACCGAACTTTATTTCCGTTCCGCCGATGTCAACGCCAAGGCGGTCGCTTGAATATGCCTCGCGGTCACAAATCAGCGTAACATCGTTGTGTACTTTAAGCATTGACGCCGGCATCTCGGTCGAAATGCTGCTTGTCAAAAGCGATGCAACCGCATTGTGCTTATTCTTTCCGCCGGCAAGCAATATTATTTTTCTCGCCTTTAGTATTGTACCCATTCCCATTGTCAGGGCTTGGGTCGGCACGTCCGAAATATCATCAAAGAATCTTGAATTTGCCTGAATCGTGTTTTCGGTCAGGTCGGTCAGATGTGTGCGCGAATTGAGATTTTCGCTCGGCTCGTTAAAGCCGATATGTCCGTTTTGACCTATACCCAATACCTGAAGGTCAATACCGCCGTTTTGTTCGATAAGCTTTTCGAAATTCTCGCATTCGGCGGTTGTGTCCTCGCACAAACCATTGAGAATATGGGTGTTTGATATATCGATATTTATTTTTGAAAACAAGTTTTCATTCATAAAATAACGATAACTTTGGTCATTATCCGCCGCAAGCGGATAATATTCGTCAAGGTTAAACGTGCGGATTGTTTTAAAGTCAATCTCGCCGCGTTTGTTCATTTCGGCAAGCTCTCCGTACATTCCTATCGGCGTTGACCCCGTTGCAAGCCCGAGAACGCTGTTCGGATTGGTTTTTACCTGTTCGGCAACGATTTTTGCCGCCGCCTTTGACATTTCATCATAATTATCGCATACTACAATTTTCATCTTGTTCATACCCCTCTGAAAGTATAATCTTTTCACTTATATAATAATCCTGTTTTATAAAAAAGTATATGCACGATATACAGTTTTTTTTGCACTTTTCGCAAAACGACGCCGCGGCTCGAAATGTTATCACCGCGGCATATTTGATTCGGGTTCAATAAGGGGCTAAAAGTCCCGTCATTCAACGTTTTCAGTGAGGGATTGTATCCCGTCACTGAAAGAATTAAGGGGAACACGCCGCCAACTCGAGGCGGAGACATCTTAATTTAGTTATATTTTTTATTTTTTTGCCAAAAATAATAAATATCAAAAAACGGAGGTTCGGCTATGATAAGAATTAACGGCGAAGGCGTATCGGGCGGTACGGCGATTGGAAAAATAGTTTTTTTGAAAAAGGACAAACCGAATATTGAAAAAAGAAAGGTTCGGGATACCGCGGCGGAAATTATGAGATACCGAAAAGCGGCGGAATCGGCAAAAACAGAATTGGATAACCTTTATAAAACCGCTCTCGAAAAGAGCGGTGCGGAAACGGCGGAAATTTTTGAAATTCACAAGATGATGCTCGATGACAGGGATTTTATCGATGATACGGAAAGAGAAATCACCGACCGCGAATGCTGTGCCGAATGGGCAGTATCGGAGACCTCGGCGCGGCTGGCAAAGCGCTTTTCGGAAATGGACAGCGAATATATGCGCGCCCGTGCGGCGGACATCAAGGACATATCGGACAGGCTTATTTCGATTCTCACAAACGGAAAAGGCAGCGCTAACGGCTTATCCGCCGACGGAAAGTTAATCGTCTGTGCCGATGAACTTACGCCGAGCGAAACCGTGCGACTTGACCGAGAGCGCGTTGTCGCTTTTGCCACAAGGTTCGGTTCGGCACAGTCGCACACAGCGATACTTGCGCGCGCAATGGATATTCCGGCGGTTATCACACTCGGCAACGCCCTGTCCGATGCATATGACGGAATGGATGCAATTGCCGACGGTGACGAGGGTTGTTTATATATCGAGCCGACCGCCGAGGTGACGGAAAGGGCGCGGTATAAGATTGATAAAGAGCGCAGACACCGCGAACGCCTGCACAGGCTTGTCGGAATGGAAAATATTACATTGGACGGTCACAGGGTTATGCTTTATGCGAACATCGGTTCGCCCGATGACGCGGCAAGCACCCTTGAAAATGACGCGTCGGGAATAGGTCTTTTCAGAAGTGAATTTTTGTATATGGAAAGCAGCGGCTATCCGAGCGAAGAAAAGCAATTCGAGGCATACAAGGGCGTGCTTGAAAAAATGGGCGGCAAAAAGGTAATAGTCCGAACGGTTGATGTCGGCGCGGACAAAAAAATCGGATATTTCGGGCTTGAACACGAAGAAAACCCTGCTCTCGGGTTCAGGGCAATCCGCATATGTCTTTGCCGCGAAGAAATTTTTAAAACTCAAATCCGCGCATTATTGCGAGCGTCCGTATACGGAAAGCTGTCTGTTATGCTGCCGATGATTACATCGGTCGATGAGGTAAGAGAGTCGCGGCGGATAATCAACGAGGTCAAAACCGAGCTTAGGGGCGCGGACATACCTTTTGACAACGCGGTTGAACTCGGAATAATGATAGAAACCCCTGCGGCAGTGATGATAAGCGACCTGCTTGCGCGCGAAGTAGATTTTTTCAGCATAGGCACGAATGACCTGACCCAATACACGCTTGCGGCAGACAGACAAAACCCGAATATCGCACGGTTTTATGACCCCCACAGCACCGCGATTTTGAGAATGATAAAACAGACAACCGACAACGCGCACCGAGCGCGCATATGGTGTGGAATCTGCGGCGAGCTTGCCGCGGACGAGAGTATGACCGAAACATTTCTTGCGATGGGCATTGATGAGCTTTCGGTTTCGCCGCGCGCGATTTTGCCGCTTAGAGAAAAGATAAGGAACACGAATGTTTCGGCAATAAAAGATGATATTCTCGGCGGATTTTAAACAATGCGGAATTAAACATACCGACAAATCAAAATAATTTTAATGAATTAATCGCCGTCCCCTGTTCCGCCGTGCCTACCGCGGCGGCAATGAAAAAATTATTTTGATTTTATTCGACAAAACCGAGCCGCGGCGAAAATTTCGCCGCGGCTCCGGATATATAATAATAACTCTCTCATTCCCTATTGAACCGTTACCCGTTCGGGGGGGGGTAACAGTCGGTATCCATACCGTTGGCTTTCCATATAAAAGCCTTAACATATGCCGCATTTTCAGCTTTGTGATTTCCACCTTGTAATTGTGCGGTTTCTTTTCGGTATAACCCAAAACAAATCCCTCACCACAGTTTACACAAATATTTGTTGTATAATCGTGTTCGGTAGAATTTGCTACTGTCTGTTTAGCAGACTTTTATCTCCAAGCTAAGTACGATATTCGACACACATAAAAAGACTTTAGCAAAACTGATTTGTTTTTCTATTATCCTGATTATTTCCCCAATGTTTTTGAATTTAACTTTGGAGCAAGTGTGTTTTTATCTATCCAAAATATTTTAACATACGTTTTTGACTTATCGTTATTAAAATTAAAATCTATAGATTTTCCTTTAAACCCAGATACTTTAACCTCTTTTAAAACATCCGTACGCTTATCATATAAAGCTGCCACTACTGTTCCGCCCATGTAAGCTATATCTTCTCCGTCATCTTCATGATTTGTTTTAAATCTATATCCCGTTGACGTTTCTTCCGACATATTTAACACATTCCTACTCAATTTACGTATGGTATAATTAACATTATCAATGAATATTAACTCATTGTGCGAATTTAAATACATTTTCCCTTCTAACGCCGGTTGGCTTTGCCATCCCAAAGAAAATGATTTCCTATCCATAACAGCAACATCATCGAGTGAAATTGTATATTTTAAATTTCCTTCAAGATCAATTTTCCAAAATGAATCCAGTGTATTATAGTTTGCAACAACAAACCCATTTTCATTGCCTGCCCATTGATAATTAGGATAATGCATATTCGGTGCTAATATTGTCGTTGTACTATTCCAGTCATATTTAAATATTTCATATGGGGTTAATATATATATATCATACCCACTCTCAAAACAACCTAAAATATTCTCCCCGACATTTGCTTTATCTATTGGGATAGTTCTGCAACGCCGAGTACTGTATCCGTCAAATGTATATGTTAGATTGCTATTGTTAAACCAAATATAATTATCCGAATCAACATAGTATGGGAATTCATAATAATAAAACAGATTGCTTCCAAAAACGTATGGTGATTCTGATATAACGGAATTTTTTAAAGCGTCAACAAGAAATTCCTTTTCCTCCGGCTTTAGTACATTATTAGACTCTGCCGTTACACCAATTACAATTCTATCATTATTATTATCATAAAAAACATTTGCTATGTTTTTCGCCGTATAATCCGTACCATTATATCTTAGAATCTTTCCGGGTTCAAAAAGTTCATTTTTCTCAAAAGTCAGTGTGTTTACCGAGTACAATATCCTATCGCCATTGTCATCAATGTAATACATAAAGTCATTTGCATAAGCAATCCAAAAGCGATAATATTTTAAAGTATTTCCGCTTATGTTGGCAAGAGTTTCTACCTTGTACGGCTTTACCTCTATCGCCGTATTTGAGGCGAGACATACAGGGGTTATGCAGAACAAACAAACTACTGCAATCAGGAATAACACGATTTTCTTTTTCATACAAATCTCCTCCATAAATTAAAAAATGCGCCAATCCGAAGACTGACGCATAAAAAACGCAAGGCCTCGAATTGTCGCCAAACATATTCCAAATTAAGCATACCAGATTTACTATACAAAAATGATTGCATAAAAAGCCTATGCATTTTTTCAAAATAAAAAACACATCTTTGTATAGAGGTATGCTTTAATAATATATTATAAGCATCGTAATCCGATATTTAATTTAAAATATATTTGGCAATTTTAAGTATAGCACAACTTTAATATTTTGACAAGACCTTTTTTGAAAATATTGTAAAAATTTTGATGATTTCGTGTGGAAAATCAAAATAATGCGGTTCACCGCGCAATTTATCGAACGAATGACGTAAATAACGCGAAATAACCGCAACGAAAAAATTATTAACATAATAACAGCCGTTCGCTCAATCACACGAACGGCTGTTATTTACAAATCGGAATTAATTTTTGTCCTTGCCCAAAACGTTGTCTTTGAAGAAAAAAGTTATTGCCCAAAGACCGGCAAGACCGACAATCGTAAAAATGATTCGGCTGAAAACCGAAAGCTGTCCGCCGAAAAGCGAACCAACAATATCAAAGCCGAAAATGCCTATGCTGCCCCAGTTTATCGCGCCGACAATTGTTAAGATTAATGCAACTGCGTCCATCTTAAATTATTCACTCCTCATAAAAAATTTATCTTTCGCTTATATTATTTCACGGGCATAAAAAAATATACGCACATCACCGCGGCAAGCCGAATTTTTCATTATTTTTAAAATAGTATTAAAGTTTAAAAAATTTATATAAAACGACAAAATTTTCCTTGACACAAGGGGCGTTTCGGATATATAATTGATGTATATAAATGCGGCAATAACGGGCAAAACGGAATGGTAAAAAAATTAAATTTTAATATAACTTTCAAGGAGGATGTCACATATGACATGTTTTGAAAATGTAGCACCAATCTGTGTACTGTGTTCGGCAATTATCGGTTTGATTTTTGCGGTATTTAAGTTCGTCCGGGTGAAAAAATGTCCCGAGGGCACACCCGAAATGTCTAAAATTTCCGCCAAAATCCGCAAGGGCGCAATGGCGTATCTGAAACGTCAGTATAAGACGGTTTCGGTATTCTTTATCGTAATGCTGATAATTCTTATCGTAATGAGTTCTCTCGGGGCTTTGACGTGGTTCGTTCCTTTTGCATTTTTATCGGGCGGATTCTTTTCGGGTCTGTCGGGCTTTGTGGGAATGAAAACCGCGACCTATGCGAACTGTCGCACCGCCGAAGGCGCAAGGCAGGGACTTAACAAAGGTCTTAAAATTGCGTTTTCGAGCGGAACGGTTATGGGTCTGACCGTGGTCGGTCTCGGTCTTTTGGATATAAGTGTATGGTTTTTGATATTAAAGGCGTTCTATGGCAATGACGCATCCGCCATAACCGGCGCTATGCTGACGTTCGGAATGGGCGCAAGCTCGATGGCTCTGTTCGCGAGAGTCGGCGGCGGTATATTCACAAAGGCGGCGGACGTGGGTGCAGACCTTGTCGGAAAGGTCGAGGCAGGAATCCCCGAGGACGACCCGAGAAACCCCGCAGTTATTGCGGATAACGTGGGCGATAATGTCGGTGATGTTGCCGGAATGGGCGCGGACCTTTATGAATCATATGTCGGTTCGATTATATCCGCCGGCGCGCTTGCCGCCGCGGCATTCTCAAGCGATGCAAGTTTATCGATGATTGGCGTAATTATCCCGATGATGATTGCGGCAATCGGAATTATTTCATCTATAATAGGTACGTTTTTTGTAAGCACTTCCGAGGGCGCATCTCAGAAAAACCTTCTCGGTTCGCTGCGCAGAGGAACATACATAAGCTCAATTCTGTCGGCTGCCGGCTCGGCGGCTTTGATATTCGGACTTATGCCCCAAAACAGCGGAATATTCTGGGCGGTAATCTCGGGTCTTGCCGCTGGCGTTCTTATCGGATTTTTCACCGAATATTATACCTCGGATTCATATAATCCGACCAAAAAACTTGCTTCATCGTCAAAAACGGGCAGCGCAACAATTATTATTGACGGTCTTGCTCTCGGAATGAATTCAACGGCGATACCCGTTATTATAATTGCCCTGTCGGTTCTCGTAAGCTATTTTGTATCGGGCGGCGCAAACAGCTTTGCTCTCGGTCTTTACGGCATAGGCGTATCGGCGGTCGGAATGCTCTCTACTCTCGGCATCACTCTTGCAACGGACGCATACGGTCCTGTTGCCGACAACGCCGGCGGCATTGCCGAAATGGCAGGCTTAAATGACGAAGTCCGCAACCGCACCGATGCTCTCGACTCGCTCGGCAACACCACCGCGGCAACAGGCAAGGGCTTTGCCATAGGCTCGGCGGCTCTGACGGCACTTGCGCTTATCGTTTCGTATACGGATAAGGTTAAAAGCTTTGGCGGAAGTCTTGAACTCACCATTACAAGTCCGACCGTTCTTATCGGCTTGTTTGTCGGCGCAATGCTGCCCTTCCTATTCAGCGCATACACGATGCAGGCTGTCGGACGCGCGGCGCAAAAGATAGTCGTTGAGGTTCGCCGCCAATTCAAAGAGATAAAGGGTCTTATGGAAGGCAAGGCTGAGGCGGATTATGAGACCTGTGTCGATATATGCACGCGTTCGTCATTGCACGAAATGATTCTGCCTGCGGCTCTCGGCATAATCGCACCGCTTGCGGTCGGTTTTATTCTCGGCGTGAACGGCGTTGTCGGAATGCTCGCCGGTGCGCTTGTATCGGGATTTGCCATGGCGATAATGATGGCAAACTCGGGCGGCGCGTGGGATAACGCAAAGAAATATATCGAGGCAGGCAATTTCGGCGGCAAGGGTTCGGATAATCACAAAGCCGCCGTTGTCGGCGATACTGTCGGCGATCCGTTTAAAGACACCTCGGGTCCTTCGGTCAACATTCTTATCAAGCTTATAAGTATGGTATCGATTGTCTTTGCCGGCGTAATAGTAAGATTCAATCTTATCGACTTTTTAACAAAACTTTTCGGATAAAACATTGTGGGGTGCGGATTTATGCTCGATTACAAGCTTGATATTGCCGATAATTCAAAGTGGGTGATATGTACAAAACCCGAGGCGGCAAAGGCTTTGCCTTTTTACATAACAGAGGCAGGCGAATTTTATGCCAAAAGCGGTTATTATACCGAGCGTGACGGCCGTGACGGGCTTCAGCTTATCTATACCGTTTCGGGCGAGGGGCGGCTCATCGCCGACAACACCGAAACGCGGCTCTTGCCCGGTTCGGCGGTTATCATCAGATGCAGCGAACATCATCGCTATGAAACGGTCGGAAACGGCTGGCACAATTTTTGGCTGCACTTTGACGGCGCGGGTGCAAAAGGTTATGAGGATATGATAAATGACGGTGAATACTGTGTCGTGCCGACTTCGGGCAAGGAGGAAATTGAATCAAACCTTATGATGATACTTACCATGTCAGCAAAGAACGATATGCTGTCGAGTGCGCTGATTTCGGACTGTATCTCGAGAATTATGACCGAGATTTTGACTCAAAAGCTCAGCTGTGCCTTAAACGGCGATTCGGGCGGCGGCAAGTATCCCGAGATACATTCCGTGCTTGAATTTATTCACAAGCATTACGGCGAAACAATCTCGATTGACGATATGACCGAAAAAATGAATATTTCAAAATATCATTTTATTCGGGTATTTAAACGACAAATGGGTGTTACGCCATACGAATACCTGACCGAATATCGCATAAATATGGCGAAAATCCTGCTTAGAACAACGTATAAATCCGTGTTTGAAATAGCCTTTGACGTTGGCTATAACAGCAAAAGCAATTTTATAGCGAAGTTCCATTCGATGACGGGCGTAACGCCGTCACAGTACCGAAAGGAAAACATCGCAATTAATCAAAAATAAACTAAAATGACTTTGCCCTGTTCAAATCATTGAACAGGGCAAAGTCGATTAAATCGGATTAGTTTGGCAACAATTCGGCTTGTAAATCAAAAAAGCGTACAGCACCACGGTTTTTGAATGAGCAAACAATTATGAATAAAACGTATATTTGTAGGGGCGACCCCATGTGGTCGCCCGTAATATGTTCACCCAAATATGTTATTATCCACACAAATTTATGAAATTGCTCGTATGCTCGGGCGACCACACGGGGTCGCCCCTACGGGTTTATGCCGAAATTCACAAAAAGTTAATTCATTCAAAATCCGTGTGCACAGCACGGAACTGTACGACAGAAAAACAAAAACACGAAAATATAAGGTGACCCTATGAAAAAAACAATATTAAAATTTATTGCCGCCGCGCTGACCGCGGCACTCACGGCGGCGACCCTCGGCGGCTGTAACTTTTTCAAAAACAAAACCGACGAATATACCGACACGCGGTTTCTTATGGACACGGTGTGTTCAATCCGCTCGGGCGGCGAAAACGCACAAGCGGCGGTTGCCGCCGCGTTTGAACGCGCGGAAAAAATCGCCGCCGCGGTCGATTATTTTTCCGCGGATTCAGAGGTTGCAGCAATAAATCGTGCCAAAGCAAACGAACCTATAAGCGTATCCGATGATACCGCCGCGATTTTGCGCACTGCACTTGAAATATATAAAAGTTCCGACGGTGCGTTTGATATAACAATCGCATCGGTTAAAGATTTGTGGCAATTTTCAAGCGGCGCACACCAACCGCCGCCACCGTCCGAGATAAATTCCACACTTGAAAATGTCGGCTCGGACAAAATTTTATTGAACGGAAACACGGTCACAAAAACCGCCGACAAAGTGAAAATCGACCTCGGCGGTGCGGCAAAAGGATATGCGGTTGATTGCGCAAAAGCCGTACTCGGCGAATATAACGCCGAGTATGCTTTGATAGATTTCGGCGGCAGCATCGGCGTTGTCGGCAGGAACCCATCACGCCGCTGCGGCGAATGGTCGGTCGGTCTGCAAAAGCCTTTCGGCAAGTCGGGTGAATACACAAAGATTATAGAAATATCCGACAAGTCCGTTGTTACATCAGGAACGTATCAGCGTTATTTTAAATGGAACGGCGAGATATATCACCACATCATAGACCCCAAAAGCGGTTATCCGTCAAAGAGCGGAATATCGGGCGTCAGCATCATATGCGGCTCGGCATTGCTCGCCGATTGTCTTTCAACGGCATATTTGGTAATGGGGAAAGACGGCGGCAACCGTCTTATTCAAATGTACGGCGCGACCGCCGAGGTTGAATAAGCATTGCATATATTCCAATGCAAATTATAAGGTAAACCGCAAAAAATGACGGCTGCGGCGACGGCAGCCATATATTAAATATCGACGCCGAAAAGAATTTTATCAGCATAATCATAATCCGCAAAGCAGGATTCAAAACCACTCCGCCGACAAAATATGCAAGGGGTGCGCACACCGCGGATATTAACGCGTTCGCCGCACCGAAGATAAATATTACTCCCGTGAGGGGTACAACCGCTATGTTGCCGATGATGCTTCCCCATTGAAAGCTTCCGAAAATCTTTGCCATAAAATAAATCGTTCCCAAAGACGCGCTTATCGACAGGCACACCGACCCCGATAAAAAATTCACTGCTTTATAAAATAACCGTTTTGCCAATCCGCTCCGAACCTCGGGCGGGTTTTCGTTTTCTTCCTCTCGATTCTTGCCGAGTATGGGTATAACTTTGCGCAGCGGACCATAAAATACCAATATTCCGACTGTCGCACCGAATGACAGCAAAAAGCTCGCGTTATCGAGATAATACGGGTTTGATATAATCAGCGTCAGTGCCGCCATACCTATCGCCGTCAGAGAATCGGACGAACGCCTCAAAATTCCGGATAACAGAAACACCGACATCATAAATACCGCCCTGCATACGGAAGGCGTAAACTGTGCCGCGGCGGCAAATATGACAAGACACGGAATCGTTATGATTGCGGCAAGCCGCTTAGGCAGGTGAAACATCGAAAGGATTGCCGTTATGAACAATAAAAGATATGATATGTGCATACCCGAGACCGCCGCGATGTGCATAAATCCCGATTTTGACAACCGCGCATATCCCTCGTTCGAAATCTCGGATCTGTCCCCCGTCAGAATACCGATAAGCAGACCTTTTTCATCTTGGCCATAAAGATATGCGTCGGCACTTTCCATTATCCGCCGCCGAACTTCCGAACCTGCTTTATATAAAAATGAAAATCCATCGTCCTTAACCTCTGCGGCGGTGGATTGTTTTGTCGTCCGCGAATAACAGGTATAAACTATGTCCGATTGTCTTAAATACCTGTTATAATCAAAACCGCCTTTGGTTGTCGCACGGCTGTTTTTGCTCATTGATGACGGACGCGTCACAATAATAAAATCTCCCTCATTCGGAATATACGCTCCGTTACTGTTATTCGAATAGATAATTATGCGGCACGGCTCGGAAAAATCCGTTATCTTTTCGTCAACAGCCGCCTTATACACGTCCGCAATGAAGCTAACGCTCTTTTCGGTCGAACTCGATTCGGGTTGGCTTATCACCCGACAATACAAGACCTTTTGCTTTTCCAAAAGCTTTTGCACCGAATCATAAGACGCACGGCGATACAGAGTCGAAACAAATCCGAATACCGCAACGCACACAATCAAAATTCCGTACACCAAAAGCCTTGCCGCACGGCGGTTCTTGCGCAGGATAAAAGAGAAAACGCACACCAGAATAAGGCATCCCGCTATAAAGAATGCCGAATAAATCATTATCCTTCCGATGCTTTCGGAAAGGTTATAAATTTTTATGTTCAGACCGATATACGCCGCCATAATCCAACACAGGATTGATATAAGCAGGTATCTTCGCCCCAATGTAAGATAGTATGTTATGTCTTTCATTTTTCCTCGCTGCTGTCCTCACTCAAAAGCTCGTCATATGTCGTGCCGAGAACCTCTTTTATCGCCTTTAATTGGCTTGCGTAAATATGCTGGATTCCTCTCTCGATTTTAACAAGCGCCTCTCTCGTCATATCCATTCCCATAAGCTGAAGCCGCACAACCATATCCGTTTGTTTGAGTTTATTTTGCTTTCGGATGCGCCGAATGTTCTTGCCTATTTGAATTTTATCCTGTTTTATCTTTTGTTCCATAACAATCTCCGTTCCGCCGCACCGCATCGGGGCAACCTTAAAATTCGGACCGATACAAGCACTTTTTATTGATTATATAATATATTATACCACAAAAAGAACCAAAACAAGTCCGTTTTTGATTAATTTTGCAAATTATGTTAATTCCGCAAAACCAAATAAATTGTTATAATTTTATCAATACGCAATAATGCACAAAATATCGCTCATTTTATCATCTTTTGTTGGGGGCAACACGGCAAAAAAATATTGCATAAAAATTGTTTTTGTATTATAATAAGGTAGAATGGGAAAATTTTTGGATATAAATTTTTAAACCCGAAATTCTCCCTATCATAACACCATTAAACATTAGAAAAGAGTGATTTTGTGCTTAGACTTCAAAAATACCTTGCCGACTGCGGAGTCGCGTCAAGACGCGGTGCGGAGGAATTAATAAAACAAGGCAGGGTTCGCGTCAACGGCGAAACCGTTCGCGAAATGGGCGTCAAGGTTGACGAGGACAGAGACATCGTTGAGTTTGACGGTGAGAGATTGCGCACACAAAATAAACTGATATATATCATGCTGCACAAACCGTCGGGCTTTGTCACCACCGTCTCGGACGATAAAGGCAGAGAAACGGTTATGAGTCTTGTCACCGAAATCCCTGCACGCATTTATCCCGTTGGGCGGCTTGACTATGACACAGAGGGGCTATTGCTTTTGACAAATGATGGTGACTTGACATACAAAATCACACACCCCAAAAATAATGTCGAAAAAACGTATGAAGCAGAGGTCACGGGCAACATCACTATGGACACCCTTACACGCCTGCGCAGCGGCGTTGTTATTGACGGAGTGCGGACAAGACCCGCGGTTGTTGAGGTCACGGGTGCGACGCGGCTCGGAACTCGGCTTAAAATTACGATTCACGAGGGACGCAACCGCCAGGTTCGGCGTATGTTCGAGGCTGTCGGCTGTATCGTCAAACGCCTCGTCAGAGTCGAAGAGGCAGGCTTAAAACTCGGTCATCTGCCCCTCGGAAAGTGGCGCAGACTTACTGACTCGGAGGTAAATATGCTTAAAAAAATCGGCACGAGCAAGAAATCGTCCGCACAGACGAGCCGCGAGATTTTTTCAAAATCAAAATCGGCAAAACCTCGCTCAGGCTCGAACAGACCGAAGGGCAGAGGAAAATAGAATTTTACGATTCATTCAAAACAGCAAAGAATCAACTTTTAAAAACCGCATACTGCGGCGGATTTAAGTTTTATAAATATCGGACAATCGTCCGTAAAATAAATTAAAGGAGGATGCTTTACAATGGGCAAATCAGACGATTTACAAAAAATGCGTTCAGCCATTGAGCAAGGCGGCGGCGCTGATAAAATAAAACAACAGCACGACGACGGCAAAAAGACTGCGCGAGAGAGAATGGCAATGCTTTTTGACGAAGGAAGCTTTATCGAACTTGACGCTTTCGTAACTCACAGGGGTGACGGACTCGGCATGGCGGAAAAAGACGCACCGGCAGAGGGCGTTGTCACAGGATACGGCACGGTAAACGGCAGGCTTGTTTATGCCTATTCACAGGATTATACGGTTATAGGCGGTTCTATCGGAGAGATGCACGCCGCCAAAATCTGTAAGGTTATGGATATGGCAATGAAAACGGGCGCGCCGATTATCGGCGTATGCGATAGCGGCGGTGCGAGAATTCAAGAGGGGGTTGACGCTTTAAAAGGCTTTGGCGATATTTTTTATCGCAATGCAATGGCATCAGGCGTTGTTCCCCAAATTTCGGTTGTTCTCGGCCCGTGCGCGGGCGGCGCGGTTTTCTCGCCGGCTATGACGGATTTTATCGTTATGGCGGACAGGACAAGCCATATGTTCATCACAGGCCCGTCGGTCGTTAAAGCGGTAACGGGTGAGGACATAAGCTTTGACGAGCTTGGTGGTGCGGAAACCCACGCGACAAAGAGCGGCGTTGCCGGTATCAGATGCAAAACGGAGGAAGAATGTTTCGGCGAGGTTAAACGCCTGCTTGAATTCCTTCCGTCAAACAATCTCGAAGAAGCCCCGGCATATGAATGCTCCGATGATTTAAACAGAACTTCGGCAACACTCAATACCATTGTTACCGATGACGGCGTTTATGATATGAAATCCGTCATTGCCGAGGTTGCCGACAGCGGCGAATATATGGAATTCTTCCCTGAATATGCGGCAAACTTGATAACCTGTTTCATTCGTCTTAACGGTTCGACCGTCGGCGTTATCGCGAACCAACCGACAGTTATGTCAGGTTCACTCGATTGCGCATCATCGGATAAAGGCGCGAGATTCGTTCGTTTTTGCGACAGCTTTAACATTCCGATATTGAGCTTTACCGATGTGCCGGGATACCTTCCGGGAACAGAACAGGAATACGGCGGAATCATTCGCCGCGGCGCAAAGCTTTTGTACGCTTTTTCAGAGGCGACAGTTCCCAAGATAAACGTTATTGTCAAAAAGGCTTACGGCGGCGCATATGTCGCTATGAACAGCAAGCACCTCGGCGCGGACATAGTTTATGCGTGGCCGACGGCTGAAATTGCGGTTATGGGGCCTGACGGTGCGGCGAACATCATCTATAAAAATGATATAGCGACATCTGACAATCCGATCGAAACACGCAAGCAAAAGATTGACGAATACACAGAGAAGTTCACAAATCCGTATATTGCGGCGGCAAGAGGTTATGTGGATGACATAATCGAACCCGATTCAACAAGACCGAGAGTTATCGCGGCTCTTGAAATGCTTGCAAGCAAGCGCGACAGCAAGCCGTCCAAAAAGCACGGAAACTTTCCTATGTAAACATAACAAAAACCTTATAAAAAGGAGGAATAAATATGTCTTTATCCCATGCATTGGGTCAAGGTCTTATGGTTACGGGCGTCGGTCTGCTTATCGTTTTTTCGGTACTTATCATACTGATGCTTGTAATGATGTTAATGAAAAAGGTATTTTATAAAGAACCCCAAAAGGCTGAAACCGTTCAGATTGAAAAAAAATCTGACGCGTCGGCGATCAACGCAGCCCCGCCGACGTTGAATGCGGCGCAAGACCCGAATCTTATTGCCGTATTGACGGCTGCGGTCGCTGTATGTATGAACACATCAACATACAACCTTAAAATCAAATCATATCGCAGGGTTGACAACAATGCGCCGGTTTGGAACAAAGCCGGTCTCAACGATGCGATAAATTCAAGATATTAACTTTTGGATATATCAGAAAGGATGAATTTTATTATGAGAAAGTTTATTATAAACGTGAACGGCGCGTCTTATGAAGTAGAGGTCGAAGAGGTCGGCGCAGCATCTTCTGCCGCCGTTTCAGCACCTGCTCCGGCTCCTGTCGCTGCCCCTGCTCCGACACCGGCTGCGGCTCCTGCTGCCGCACCTGCACCTGCACCTGCACCTGCTCCCGCTGCTCCGGCGGCACCCCCGGCAGGCGCGGAAACTGTAAGCGCACCCATGCCCGGCAACATCGTTGCCGTTAAGGTTTCGGTCGGACAGAGCGTAAACGCAGGCGATGTTCTTTGCGTTCTCGAAGCAATGAAAATGGAAAACGAGATTATGGCACCGAAAGCCGGCAAGGTTGTTGCCGTATCGACATCTGCCGGTGCAACGGTCAATACCGGTGACCCTCTGGTATCACTCGGCTGATTTAATTCAGGAATTTAGTTTTTGAAAGGATAATAATTATGTTACAGAGCATTATTGAATTTTTAAACAGCACCGGTATTGCCGCCTTGATTGAAAACGCAAAATCAGGATTTGCGGCGGCAGGTTCGGGCTTTGAACAGGTTGTTGCCGTTATAGGAACACCGCTTATGATTATAATTGCCTGTGTCCTGCTTTATTTGGCAATTGTCAAAGAGTTCGAGCCGCTGTTGCTGCTTCCGATTGCATTCGGTATGCTGCTTTCAAACCTGCCGATGTTTTCGGGTTCGGGCGCAATTATGATGCACCCCGAATTTTTTACCGACCCACAATACTTGGTTGACGGACACCTCGATATGCAAAGGATTTTTGCCGAGGGCGGACTTTTGGATATGCTGTACCTCGGCGTAAAGCTGGGTATCTATCCGCCTCTTATCTTCCTCGGAATCGGATGTATGACCGACTTTGGTCCGCTTATTGCCAACCCCAAGAGCATTCTGCTCGGTGCGGCGGCACAGCTCGGTGTTTTCACAACATTTCTCGGGGCATTGGCTCTCGGCGCGATTGTGCCGGGAATCAACTTTGGCGTAAAAGAGGCATCGTCTATCGGTATTATAGGCGGTGCTGACGGTCCTACGGCAATATATGTTACAAAAACACTCGCACCGGCACTTTTACCGGCGATTGCAATCGCGGCGTATTCGTATATGGCACTGATACCGGTTATTCAGCCGCCAATCATGAAGGCTCTTACCACAAAAGAAGAGCGCAGTATCGTTATGGAACAGCTTCGCCCGGTAAGCAAGACCGAAAAGATGCTTTTCCCGGTTATCGTTACAATCGTTGTTGCACTCATCGTTCCCGATGCAGTATCGCTTGTCGGTATGCTTATGCTGGGTAATCTGATAAAAGAGAGCGGCGTTGCCGACCGTCTGTGCAAGGTTGCTCAAAACGGTTTAATGAATGTTATCACGATTTTCCTCGGAATAACGGTCGGTGCGACCGCAAAGGCCGAAACATTCCTCACCGCCGAAACCCTCGGCATTGTGGCACTCGGCTTGATTGCGTTCAGCTTTAGTACCGCCGGCGGACTTATCCTCGGCAAGATTATGTGCAAGCTGACAGGCGGAAAGGTAAATCCGCTCATCGGTTCTGCCGGCGTTTCTGCCGTTCCTATGGCGGCGCGTGTGTCACAGATGGTCGGACAGAAAGAAAACCCCGGAAACTTTTTGCTTATGCACGCTATGGGTCCGAACGTTGCCGGAGTTATCGGTTCTGCCGTTGCGGCAGGCGTTTTCCTGTCGATGTTCGCACATTAATCATATTGGATTTAAAATACATAAGGAGGTTTTATAAATGGCAAAAGTCGGAATTACAGAAACAGTGTGCCGTGATGCGCATCAGTCGCTCATCGCAACTCGTATGACTACAGAAGAAATGCTCCCGGCTCTTCCGATGCTCGATAAAATCGGGTATCATTCGCTTGAGGTTTGGGGCGGCGCAACGTTTGACGCGTGCCTTCGCTTTTTGAACGAAGACCCGTGGGAGAGACTGCGTAAAATAAGAGCGGCAGCACCCAAAACAAAACTTCAGATGCTTTTCAGAGGTCAGAATATTTTGGGTTATCGTCACTATGCCGATGATATTGTTGAATATTTCGTTCAAAAATCGGTGGCAAACGGCATTGATATAATAAGAATTTTTGACGCGCTTAACGATGTCCGCAATCTTCAGACAGCAATAAACGCAACAAAGAAAGAAAAGGGTCATGTACAGGCGGCGATTTCTTATACTATAAGCCCCGTACACAATAACGAATTTTTCGTAAAGCTTGCAAAGGAATATGAGAACTGTGGCGCAGATTCGATTTGCATAAAGGATATGGCAGGTCTGCTCACACCGTACAACGCGTTTGAATTGGTAAGCGCACTCAAAAAAGCGGTTAAAATTCCCATACAGCTCCATACGCATTACACAAGCGGCGTTGCGTCTATGACGTATCTTAAAGCAATAGAGGCAGGCGTTGACGTTGTTGACTGTGCTCTCTCACCGCTCGCGATGGGAACTTCACAGCCGCCGACAGA
The DNA here is from genome assembly GCA_900545865.1 of uncultured Eubacteriales bacterium. Taxonomy (GTDB): domain Bacteria; phylum Bacillota; class Clostridia; order Monoglobales; family Monoglobaceae; genus UMGS1820. The sequence continues at coordinate 121,173 of URAN01000001.1, read as the reverse complement.
ACCGCTTGTTGAAACGCTTAAAGGCACAAAATATGACACAGGTTTGGATTTGGACGCTTTGACCGAGGTTTCGGATTATTTCAAACCCCTGCGTGAAAAGTATCTTGCAAGCGGACTTATGAACACAAAGGTATTGGGTGTTGATATAAACACTCTTAAATACCAAGTTCCCGGCGGAATGTTGTCAAACCTTGTTTCACAGCTCAAACAACAGGGCAAAGAGGACAAGTTTGACGAGGTTCTCAAAGAGATTCCGCGCGTCCGTAAGGATTTGGGTTATCTTCCGCTTGTTACCCCGACAAGTCAGATTGTCGGAACACAGGCTGTGCTAAATGTTATTATGGGCGAGCGGTATAAGATGGTTTCAAACGAGACAAAGGGAATATGCCGCGGCGAGTACGGCAGAACTCCTGTTCCGATAGATGAGGAATTCCGCAAGAAGATTATCGGTAACGAAAAGGCTATTACCTGTCGCCCGGCAGACCTTTTAAAGCCCGAGCTCGATAATATGCGCAAGGAATGTGCCGAGTGGATTGAACAAGACGAGGACGTATTATCCTATGCCCTGTTCGGACAGGTTGCGGTTAAGTTCTTTGAACAGCGCCGCGCCGCAAAATATAAGGTTGATAAAGATATGGTTGATATGGATAACAAAATCCACTATATCTGATTCGGATAAACCAAAAACGGTCGCGTCTGCGGCCGTTTTTAACAGGCGTTCTCATTGCGGGAACGCCTTATTTTTTATGTTGTTTTAGGATTGGTGCAACAGATATATCCTTTTGTAATTTGAGAGGTGCGGAACGCAAAATGCTGTTTTGCATAAAATAAAATTAGGCGGATTCGATTCCGTTCAATTCTGTTTTATGAAAGGTGCATTTTATGAATAGTACAATATTAATGGCATTAATTGCCACTCTCGGAACATGGTTCATAACCGCTTTGGGTGCGGCAACGGTTATATTTTTTAAAAAGACAAGCGACAAGGTGATGAATCTTATGCTCGGTTTTGCGGCAGGGGTGATGATTGCCGCAAGTTTTTGGTCGCTGCTTCAACCGGCGATAGAGCGGGCGGAAACATATCTGTCCGTCCCGGCATGGCTTGTTGTCTCGTGTGGATTTATTTTCGGCGCGCTTTTTATGTGGGCATCCGACAAAGCGGTCACCTATGCAGGGCGGCTTAACGCAAAAACATCATCTTCATGCTCGGAACGGCTTAACAGGATTATTCTTTTGGTATTTTCAATAACCTTGCATAACATTCCCGAGGGTTTGGCGGTCGGCGTTGCGTTCGGCGCATTGAATAACGGTGGATTTACAACCGAGGCATTTATGGGGGCAATCACCATTGCGGTCGGAATAGGCTTGCAGAATTTTCCCGAGGGCGCGGCGGTTTCCCTGCCGCTAAGGCGAGAGGGATGTTCTCGGCTTAAAAGTTTTTTTATCGGTCAGGCTTCGGCATTGGTTGAGCCTATCGCCGGGGTTATCGGTGCGGCAACGGTAGTCTACATACAGGCTATTCTTCCGTATGCCCTCGCTTTTGCCGCCGGAGCGATGATACTTGTTGCCGTGCATGAGCTTATCCCCGAGTGTCAACAGAACCAAAAGGCAGATCCTTATCTTGCAACAATGGGAATCGTTATCGGGTTCACAATTATGATGCTTTTGGACGTTGCCCTCGGTTAGTGTGCGTGAAATGTTTATCAAATTATGCGGTTATCCACATTATATGCACCATTCGTTCGCGTGTTCGGGACGTCGGGGACGCCGTCCCCTACGGATTGTGACATACGTTCCGTTTGGTTGTAGGGGCGGCTCTCGTCTGCCGACTCGGTCAAATCGCAAAACGATTGCCACCGGCAATCTGCGACCACGACCGCCCGTGATTTTCAATCGTTAATTTCGTGTACAAAAAAGGCGGCCGATAAACGGTCGCCTTTTTGAAAAGCAATTTATTTCGCTTTATAATTATTTCTCAGGTGCTACATCTATTGTATCTGTATTATCTGCTTTATCTTCTGTTGAGTCTTTTGCATTATAGATACCTGCAATAATTTTAGCTGCTTCTGCTCTTGTTATGTTGTTTGTCGGAGCGAATGAACCATCCTCATAACCGTTTACATAACCAAGTTCAGAGAGAAGTGCAACGTAAGGAACAGCGTATTCTGCAACCTTGTCAGCATCTGTGAACTTAAGTTCGTTAGATGCAGCAACCTTGTTAAGTGCGCGGCCGAGAATTGTGCAAGCGTCTTCACGAGTAATAGTAGCGTTCGGAGCGAACTCTGTATCGCTTACACCCTTGATTACGCCGGCCTCTACGCCTGCTGCTACGTACGGTGTGAACCAATCTTCTGCTTTGCAATCCTCAAAGTTTACTGCGTCAGATGTAGCCTTGTAACCGAACAAGCCAACAACCATCTTAGCGAACTCTGCACGAGTTACGTCACCCTCGGGATCAAACTCTGTTGCGCTCTTACCGCCGATGATACCTGCATCCTTTAAGGTGTAGATGTCTTTAGCAGCCCAGAAATCGTCAGCAACGTCAGCGAACTTGCCGTCCGGTGTCGGGTTAACAGGTTCGTCTTTGCCCTCTTCGAATTCAACAGTAACTTTTACTGCGCTTGCAGGCATTGTGAATGTGTATGCCTTTTCGTCAACGGGAACGTTAGTACCGTCAGCCTTAACAGCTGTTACAGACTTAACTTTGTAACCTTCTGCCGGTTCGGGTTTAACTGTTACTGTTGCGCCCGATGCAGCCTTTTCGGGAGATACCGTTACAGTACCGTTCTTTGTCTCAACAACTGTTACAGCATATGTTGTGGTAGTTGAGCTGCCCTTATTGATGCCGGGTGCGCTGCCGCTTGATGCTTTCTTAACTTCGCCTGATACGGGAACAACTTTACCGTCTTTATCCTTTTGAACGAGCTGTGTTCCGCCAACGGTTACTGTTACAGTAAATGTCTTATTTGCACCGCTTGAGCTGTAACCGAGTTCTTTCATCTTTTTGTCAGACTTAAGCGTTACATTCAAGTCTTTAGCATCAACCTCATTAGCCGCTGCGATTTGTTCAGGTGTTACTTCAACAGAAACTGTTGCGCCCTCTTTAGTTGAGTCAGCATTGGGAACTATCAAAGAAATTGTTCTCTTAGCTTTCTTTTCTGCTTTAACTACTTCGCTGTCACCCTCAGCATCCAAAGGCATCTTAGCGATTACAGATGCCGGAACAGTGATGTTAGCTGTTACATAACCGTTGTCAATCGGGTTGTTGATTGAGATTGAACCGCCGCTGATTTCAGCCGGAACAACTGTTACTTTACCCTCTACATCAGTTGTAGCAGTTGTGAACAATCCGTTCTTAGACGGTGATGTTAATGTACCTTTAACTGTGATTACATCATCAGCTTTGTAATCCTTACCTTCGTTTGCATAACCCTCAACAGTGTTCCATGCTACTGTGAAAGTATCTTTAAAGTCACCCTTTGTTACAGCAAGTTCAGTCGGAAGAGCAGCCTTTATAGCATCTTCTGTAATACCTTTTTCTGCATTTTCCATAACTGTACCCTTTGCATCAGCAACTGTACCGTCAGTGATAGGAACAACCTTAACTGTTACTGTTACATTCAAAGTTCCTGCATTTGCGGCACCCTCACCGTTTATAACAACATCGCCTTTGAACTCATATTCGCCTGTCTTTGTTGCATCGTATGCCGGTGTAGATACCCAGTTAGATACTGCGTATCCTGCTTCGCTGTTAGTACCGTCGGTAACTGTAGCTGTGATACCCTCAACAGCAGCATCAGCTGTTGTTCCGAGAGCAACCTCAACCGGAGCTGTTACATCAGCACCTGCTTTAACAGCCTTTGCAGATGTAGCTGTGAAAGAATCTAAAATATTCAATTTAGCAACATCATTTGTAACTTTAGTCGGCTTACCCCCAGCTAATGTATAGGTATAACCACCATCAGTAAAAATTTCAACATCATTTGCCGCTGTTGTTGCATCAGCTATTGTAATAGCTACTGTTGCAAAAGGTTTGCCCTCAGGCATTGTTACCGCCGAACTCCATTTAAACTGAAGTCCACCGGTTTTTGCATTAACCATGCTTGCCGCACAAGCAGGAATACCTTCTGCCAACTTAACATTCTCAACAGTCAAAGCATTAATAGCAGTTGTCGGAGTAAAGTTTATTGCTAACGCATTATAACTTCCCGGTGTCGAATAAACATCTGCGTAAACTGTTTTCCCTGCTTTTGTTCCTGTAATAGTATTAGTAATTGCATCTGTTTCTGCTTTTCTAAACTGAATATAACCTTTATATACAGTTTCATCAGCAAATACACTTACCGATACCAAGGAAAATAACATTGCTACTACTAAAATAATAGCAGAAATCTTTTTAAAACTTCTCATTTAATTTTTCCTCCATTATATTATATATTTTTCTTATTTTATGCCGGCAGTTTTTATTGCCGGCATAAAACTATTTTTGCTTAGAAACTTGTTCCTATTCTTTCTTCGCAATCTTCACCAGCTGTGTAGTTAAGGATTTCCATCCAGTCAAGGTCATCTATGGCGCTATCTATATTAACATCTGCCGCTCTAAATGCTCTACCAGTAGTAGTATCCAAGTCTTCATCTACATTTTCACCGGCTGTATAACTCAAAACTATCATCCAGTCAAGGTCATCAACGCTTTCATCGCCATTTACGTCACCGTACATTCCTGCCGGCTTTGAATCTTTAACTTTGATAGTTAATGTTACTGTCTTTAATGCTTCATCTTTGATGATAGCATCGTCACTTGAACCAGACAATGTTGCTGTTGCAGTATAAGTTCCCTCTTGGTCAGCGTTATAATCAGCAGATGTGAAATCACTCAATGTCCAACCTGTTGTCGGAAGATCTATTCCATCCGAATTTTTAAGCGCGAACGAAATACCATTTACCGCTTCTTCTAAAGATGTTCCTTTTTCAACCTCAATAGTATTTTCGGAAACACCTGTACCGGTAAGAATAACACTTGTTACAATCTTTGTCGGGTCCGCAGTAAATTCAACATTAATTGTCGGCATTGTAAATCCGCTCGGAATTGTACCGAATACACCTGCTGTCGGAGCAGTTACTGTTACGGTATATGTTGCCGTACCGTCCTCCACAGGAGTACCTGTTACATCAACAGTTGCACCGTTTTCTCCAACATTCCATGTTTCAGTCGGAACAACACCATCTACCGCTGCACCTGTAACAACAATCTTACTTATTTTACTCTTTACAGTATCAATTGTATTTGCTGCACCGTTTTGGAATGAATCAGTTGTATATTCAGAACCGTCAGCCTTTAACAGTTTCATTCCTGTTACTTCAAATGCTTTTGCAACAAATGAAGCTGTTACATCTACACTATAACCCTCATAAGTGATTGTAGCACCTGTTTCTGTTAAAGTAACATTTTCAGCCGCCAATGTAACATCCTCTGAAACACCGTCTGTGTTTGTAAATTTAACTGCACCAACTGCATTTATAATAGCATTTTTCTTAGCTGTATCAGTTGCATCAGCACCGTTTATAATAGCAATCTCTCCGAGTTCTGTATTTGTAACTTTTAACGCAGCAATTGCAAGAGTTGCAACCGCAGGAGTTCCTCCAACTTTATCACCGCTGAGCATCAGCAATCCGGCCTCGCCGGGTATCATGTAAATACCATTGCTTGCACTCGTATCGGTTGTTACCGTAAACGTAAACGCAGATGTATCATTCTTTTGGTCAATGCCAACAATATTCATTGTGTCTTTATCATAAGCAGTAACCGAAGATAACGCATCACCATGCTTTACATATGTTAACATAGTTGTACCAATATCTTGAACCTCTGTTGTTTCATACACTACGGATACATTATACAATTCCGAATCATCAGTGCGTTGTGTAACTGTTATTCCTTTGATTGTAATACCCGAACTTGATTGAATTACATTAGCCGCAAATGCGGTTGTACCCAATGTCGCAATCATTGCCGCCGCGGATACCGCCGCGGTAATCTTTTTTAAACTAAACTTTTTCATTTTTTATCATGCCTCCTAAATAATAAACTAACAACTTAAAAATCATCTCTTTTTGCAAATTTTGTAACGTGTCCTGATTTATTGCCGTAAAACAATAATACATAACTGTTACGGGCGTTTGCCGCCCATACCACAAGTATTATTTAAGTTTTTAAAGGCTTCCTCCTTTCTTATAAAATATATATGTGAGCGTGCAAAAATCCGCGCTCTGATTTTTTTCAATGTTAAGGCAAAATAGGATGTGTGTATACAAGCGACACCGCTTGACCGTGTTGCGTTTTGTTTTCAAAAATATAAAATATTTTCTATTATATCGCCCAAAGCCCGGTTCCGTCTGCCGCTCCCGGACGGCAATGTAATATTTTATATTTTTGAAATACGTACCGCTTACACCTATAGACAGTGGTCGCATTCTATTTTGTTATATGCATTATACTACATTTCTAAAGATTTTTCAATACCTTTTTCGAAATTTTTTAAATTTTTTAGAAAAAATTTTTCTTTTTATTATGTTTACTATAAATCGGGCATAGTATTTAGACGTTATTTCTTTATATATTGTTCCGAAACATTATTAAATTTGTTTTTATCTCATCGAAAACGCTTGTTTCCAAAATTATTTTTTCATAGTGCAAAAATCAAAATAATTTTATTGATTTAATTAAAAACAACCGCTCGGGCTTGGGCGGTTGAATTTTTTCTTGACAATTATAACTTGTTATGCTATAATATATGTCGAAAAGGAAATGACAATATCGTTGTTTCCGCAGAGTTAAGTTTTATTTAACCGCTCTTTGGCAGAAGGGCGGTTATTTTTTTATATTTCTAAGCAGTTCAATCAACAATGCAATTATAATAATCGTAAGTATCTTGTCTAACTCTTCCATACAAACACCCCCTCTCGGGTAGTGCTGAAAACAACCGCCGTCAATTCGCTTTCCGACGTTTTTATTATAGCTTTTTTATTATGCAACAGAATTTTTGATTTTTCAATAGTTTTAACATAATTGTTAAAATTATTTTGATTTTATGATTCGAATATTTATTTTCGGAAAATTTTTTTGAAATCTATTGACAAATTTAAGAAAATAATTTATAATAAGGTAAAAGGCAAGATCATAACAATGGTTATATTGCCCTGAAGATTGATTTAATTAAAAACAACCGCTCGGGCTTGGGCGGTTGTTTTGCTTTATTGTACCTTTGTTGCGAATATCGCCATAATGACCATAATCGCAAACAAAGCAAAGAAAAATTTCTTTTGCATATGTACAATGCTTAATTTTCATAAGCATTCCTCCTTTCTACAGTCTTGTCCGATTTGACGGACAGAAAATAAAAAGTGAGGGCAACATAACCGCCGGTAGTTTTACCGATTTGTATAAATCTTACCTTTTTTGAACCTTATCGAAAAAAATCGACTTTTTTATTATACAACAGAATTTTCGATTTTTCAATAGTTTTAACATAATTGTTAAAATTATTTTGATTATATTTCTAAGCAGTTCAATCAACAATTTCGGAAATTATTCAAAAAATTTTTCTTTTTATTTATGTTTATCGGAAACGGCTCATATACATTGATAATAATGATATTATTTAAGGGCGTGATTAAAATTTCAGAAAAATTTTACACATACACCAATCTTTCCGCCGACATTGAGTGTTTTTGCACACATTATCCCGAACATCCCGTTTTTTCGATAGGCAAGAGCCTTTCGGGGCGTGATATTTACGCCATAAAGCTCGGGCGCGGTATGCGGCGGCTTTTTTTGAGCGGCGCATATCACGGAACAGAGCATTTGACCGCAAAGGTTTTGATGAAATTCGCAACCGACATTGCTTGCGGCAATATCGGTTATGATGCGGCATTGGATGATATTTCGTTATACATTGTGCCGATGGTGAATCCCGACGGAAACGGGATTGCCGCAACGGGGGTATATTATCAGGCAAACGCGCGCGGTGTTGACATCAATCACAATTTTGATGCGTTATGGGAGTTATCGAAACAGGCGATTGCCGGCACCGGAATCGACAGACCCGGTGCGACCAAATATCCCGGGAGTTTTCCCGAGTCCGAACCGGAGACACGCGCGGTTGCGGATTTTACACGAGAGAATCGGTTTGACGCGGTTATGGCTTTGCACAGCCAAGGCGAGGTTATATATTATGATTTTTGTGGGATTGTTCCCGACGGCACAGAGGAATATTTATCGGAATTTGAACGGGTGAGCCGTTATCGGCGTGATGTTGCAGTCGGGTCGGCGGCTTACGGAGGGTTCAAGGATTGGTTTATAAAGAAATTCCGCCGACCGGGGTTCACGGTCGAAATCGGATTAGGTGAAAATCCCTTGCCGTTATCGGATTTTGACAGTATATACAAAGATGTTTTCCCAATTCTGGAAGCACTCTGCTTCACCAATCCCGAGCAAGCATGATTAACATCTCAATCGCAGCCGCAAGGGTATATATAAATTCGCAATTCTACAGGCGTTCCGCTTGACCAACCCCGAGCGAGCGCGATGAAAAATAAAATAATACTATGAATTATTTGCCCGACCCTGTTGCGCAAGCCGCGCCCTTGCGCAGTCGCCTTTCCCTTCGGGAAAGACGATAAAGGGGTTGCACCCCTTTAAATCCCTGCTGATGTAATACCAACATTTATAATATCAAAATTGATTTTGCATTGCGGTTGGGCGGCTCTGCAACGGTTAACCAAACTTCACGCGGCTGATGAACCGTTATTCGGCATCATTCGGGTCATCATACGGCATTGTCACAGGCGTATACTCATGCTTGACCGCAGGGAGAAATTTATTTAATACATCGGATGTTTTCATTCTCAAACTTGACGTGTTTATACACGGGTGACAGCCGATAAACTCGCTGTCAACTATTTCTTGGTCGATATAGAGCTTAACCGTACATTCTTTATCATTCATAAGCCCCAAAATACTGACCGAACCCGGCGTCAGGTCAAGCAGCCGCTCCATATCCTCGGGCGTGCCGAAAGAAAGGCGCGAACTCCCGGCGAGTTTTGAAAAAATCCTTGTTCGGTACGGCTTATCCGCCGGCATCATAAGCAGATAAAACCTTGTTTTTTGGCGATTGCACAAAAACAAATTTTTACATATAATTACGCCGAGTTTTTTATCGATTTCGCCGCACGCTTCCATTTTTCCTGCCGGAGTATGGTCTATTCGGCAATATTCTATTCCCAACTCATCGAGCAAGTCATACACACGTATCTCCTTATTGAGTCTGCCGCTCGTATCGTCGGGGCGGCCGTTATACAAATCCGTTACCATTTTTTGCTTCTCCTTTGCTGTACAAATTTATTTAATCGCAAAACAGAACGAACCGAAAGGCTCGCTCTGTTCAAGTTCTCTATTTCATTAACCGCCAAGATACGCTTTTTTGATTTCATCGCTCTTTGCAAGTTCTTCGCCCGTACCCGAAAGTTTTATTCTTCCCGATTCGAGGACGTATGCTCTGTTGGCAATTTCAAGAGCCATTTCCGCATTCTGCTCAACCAGCAATATGGTTGTTCCTGCGGCGTGAAGCTCTTTTATTATATCAAAAATTTGCTGTACCAATATCGGCGCAAGTCCCATTGACGGTTCATCAAGCATCATAAGATGCGGACGGCTCATAAGTGCGCGTCCCATTGCGAGCATTTGCTGTTCGCCGCCCGACAATGTTCCCGCAATCTGGTTTCTGCGATGTTTGAGACGCGGAAAACGCTGATAAACATCGGCGATTCCCTCTTTTGTATATGACGCATTTGTGTACGCGCCCATTTCGAGATTTTCCTGAACGGTCATCTGAAGAAAAACGTGTCGTCCCTCCGGCACATGTGCGATTCCCTTGGAAACAAGCTTATGCGCCTCTGTATGAGAGATGTCCTCATCATTGAACTCTATTCGTCCCGTTTTTGACCTCAACAGACCCGAAATCGTGCGCAATGTAGTGGTCTTTCCTGCACCGTTCGCGCCGATAAGTGCGACTATTTCGCCTTTTTTGACCTCGATGGAAACATCCTTTAATGTGTGTATTTGTCCGTAATAAACGTTGATATTATCAACTTTGAGCATCATATCACTCATTTGAGTTTGCCTCCTTTTTCTTTCCGAGATACGCCTCGATAACTTTCGGATTTGACTTTATCTCATCGGGCGAGCCTTTTGCAATCACTCTGCCGTGGTCCAAAACGCATATGCCCTCGCATATGTTCATAACGAGGTTCATATCGTGCTCGATAAGCATAACCGCTATGTTAAAGTTGTCGCGGATTCTTCTTATATTTTCCATAAGCTCAGCCGTTTCGGACGGGTTCATACCTGCCGCCGGCTCGTCCAAAAGGATAATGCCCGGATGCGTCGCGAGTGCTCTTGCTATTTCAAGCCTTCTTTGTGCGCCGTAAGGCAGTGACCCTGCCTGAAGGTTCGCCATATCCTCCATTTTGAAGAATGAAAGCAGTTCGAGGGCTTCGTCCCTTGACTTTCTTTCGGAATTTTTATAGCCGAAAAGCCTTGTTATTGAGGAAATCAACGGCTGGTGAATCGAGTTATGCAAGCCAACCTTAACGTTATCAAGAACCGTCATATTTGAGAACAGTCTTATATTCTGGAAGGTTCTCGCAATACCCATTCGGTTTATCTGTTCGGTCGTCTTTCTCGCCGTCGATTTTCCGTCAAGCATTATTGTGCCGCGCGTCGGTTGATACACGTTTGTCAAAAGGTTAAACACAGTGGTTTTTCCTGCGCCGTTCGGACCGATAAGCCCGGCAATCTCTGTTCTTCCGACCGCAAGCGACAACTCATCAACCGCGGTAAGTCCGCCGAAATCTATTCCGAGATGGTGTGTTTCGAGTATAGGCGTTTTATCAACGTCCCTCTCCGGCACGATTGCGTTACTCGGAACGGGAACCATTCTGTCTTTTTTATTTTCAGCCATTTGACACATCCCCCTCTCTGTCCATATTCTTATTTCTTTTGAATACCGCAGCGATTTTGTCCTTGTACATCTTCATACGGGGGCTGTTCGTGGCAAGCATCACAACGATAAGAACTATCGCGTATATAAGCATACGATAATCCGAGAACTGGCGCAGCAGCTCGGGCAGCATATAAAGCAGCGTTGTTGCTATTATCGTTCCGGGGATATTGCCCATACCGCCCAGTACAACGAATACCAATATGAGTATCGATGTGTTAAAGTCAAACTTTCTTGCGGCAATTGTCGAGAAGTTCATCGCATACAGCGCACCTGCCATTCCGGCGATGATTGCCGAGATGATAAACGCCGTAAGTTTATACTTTGTGATATTTATTCCAACCGATTCTGCCGCGATTCTGTTATCGCGGATTGCCGTTACCGCGCGACCCGTTTTACTGTTCACGAGGTTAAGGACAACAAACAGCGAAAACAGGATAAGTAAAATTCCCGCGGTAAAGGTCGAAATCTTGCTTATCGACACTGCGCCCTGAGGACCGTTCAGTATCATTTTTCCTGCGTCCATTCCGAGCGCTTCCGCACTTTTCATACTAAAGTGCAATCCCGAGCCGTCAAGACCCACGTACACACAGTTGATTATATTCTTTATAATTTCGCCGAACGCCAAGGTTACAATCGCAAGATAGTCGCCCTTTAGGCGTATAACCGGAATGCCGATAATCAGACCTAAGATTCCTGCCATAATTCCGCCGATTATGATTGCTATCAACAGCTTGACCGGTGCCGGCATACCGTCTTGCATACAGGCAACGGTAATTACGCCGCTGAACGCGCCGATGCTCATAAAACCTGCATGACCAAGGCTAAGCTCACCCAAAAATCCGACGGTAAGGTTAAGCGATATTGCCATAACAACATATGCACAAATCGGAATCAACAGACCGCTTATCTTATTGCTAATCATATCCGCCTGAAGCATAGGATACAGAATTGCAAACGCAATGATAACCATACCATAGCATTTGATATTCGTAACGGTAAATTTGTTTAAACTTTTTAATTTGCTCATATCCCTCACCTCACACTTTTTCCATAATCTTTTTGCCGAGAATACCTGTCGGTTTAACAAGCAACACCACTATAAGTACCGCAAACACAATTGCGTCCGACAACGCGGTTGAGATATATGACTTGCTGAATATCTCGATGATACCGAGCAAAATTCCGCCGAGCATTGCCCCGGGGATTGAACCGATACCGCCGAAAACAGCCGCCGTAAACGCCTTTATACCCGGCATTGAGCCCGTTGTCGGCTGAAGAGTCGGATATGCCGAACACAAGAGTACGCCTGCGATTGCGGCAAGGGCGCTGCCTATTGCAAACGTTGCGGAAATCGTAACATTTACATTGATTCCCATAAGCTCGGCCGCGTCTTTATCCTCTGATACCGCACGCATTCCCTTACCCATTTTACTCTTTTTTGTAAATATGGTCAGAGCAATCATTATTATGACACATGCTATTACCGTTAAAATCGATTCGGGCGTAATTGTAAGTTCGCCATCAAACAGCTTGATTGCACCGAACGGTACGATTGACGTAAAAGCCTTTGGGTTGCTGCCCCAAATAAGCAAAGCAACATTCTGCAGAAGATAGCTGACGCCTATTGCAGTAATCAGTACCGCAAGCGAACCCGCTTTTCTGAGCGGTTTGTACGCGGCGGCCTCAATCACAACGCCGAGCAGAGTACATACTATCATTGCGATTATTACCGATACCCACGCCGGAAGTCCGAGATACGCCGTTGCGCAATATGACATATACGCACCGACCATAATAACGTCACCGTGCGCAAAATTCAACATTTTTGCAATGCCGTACACCATGGTATAGCCCAGAGCGATAATTGCATAAACGCTGCCGAGGCTTATTCCGTTTATTAAGTTTGAAATAAAAGTCATTCTTTAACCACCTTTCCTGCAGAATTTTGAAATCATTTATTTCTTTATTATTCATTTTCAAAACATTTCCGAAAACAAATAAAGGCGTTTACTGCAAAACAAACACAGTTGCGGCACCATTGCCGCAAATCACAGAAAACGCATTTATGTGTTTTTTCAATTAACTTTAACGCAAGCAATTTTACTATGTAATTAAATATTGTTAAAGAAGGCACTGCATTGCGCAAGCGCCTTCTTTAACTTAATGTTTCGTGCAGATTACATACCTACATAAACGCCGTCTTTGATAACCATACCCTTAGGCTCTTTTGAAATCTCGCCCTCTTTTGACCAAGTCATAGCCGAGCCTGTGATTCCGTCAATCTTAAAGTCGGGGTTTGTGAATGTTTCAACCAGCTTTTTGCCGATTTCGTCCGCCGCCATATCAGCGGTGATTCCGGCTTTCTGACAACCCTGATAGATTGCGTTTACAACGTCATATCCGTCTGCCGCGAACTGGTTAGGTGTCTCTTTGAACTTATCGTTATACTGTTTAACAAAATTCTTTGTTGCATCGTCTGTTGCATCGGCGGTAAACGGTGTAAGAAGCATTACGCCCTCAGCCAGTGATGTATCAAAACCCTCGAGGGTCAAGATACCGTCCATACCGTCAACACCGAAGAACTTCGGCTCATACTGCATCTTCTTTGCCTGTGTGAGGATAAGCGATGCCGGTGTGTAGTAAATCGGCAGGAAAACGAGGTCTGCGCCCGCAGCCTTGATTTCGTTGAGCTGTGAAGTAAAGTCGTTTGCCGAGTCATCCGTAAATGTCTTTGCACAAACAATTTCAAGACCTTGTGCCTTAGCCTCAGAATCAAACTTTTGATATATACCCGTTGAATATACGTCAGAGTTATTGTATATTACCGCAATCTTTTGTCCGAGATTTTGCTCTTTGATATATTTTGCCGATGCAACACCCTGGTTGGGGTCGGTAAAACACATCTGGAACATATATTCTTTATCCTTGACAACATCGGGCGCCGATGCGGACGGAGTTAAACCGAAAATTCCATCGGAATTGATGTCGTTCGAAACCGCGATACACGGTGTTGTCGTAACTGTACCCATAGAAACCTGCATACCCCAGTCTTTAAGGTTGTTGTATGCGTTTACAGCCTTTTCCGCATCATTCTCGTCATCTTCGAACTTGAGCTCGAACTGAAGTCCGCCTTTTGCGTTTATCTCATCAACGGCAATCTGTGCGCCGTTCTTTACGGCCTGTCCGTAAATAGCCGCCGCTCCGGTCAAAGGACCGATACCGCCGATTTTGATAACCTGCTTGTCACCGCTCGCCGAGCCGCCGTCCGTAGAAGAACCCGCTCCGCATCCGGCAAATCCGACAGCCGTCAAAACAGCCGCCAACGCCAAGCTTGCAACTTTTGTAAACTTTCTCATGGTTATTACCTCTTTCTGAAATTTAATATAGGTTTTACATATTTTTAAATTACTTTAAAAATATCTAAAATTTTATCATATTTTTTGTCTTATGTCAAGATTTTATGAACATAAAATGTCACAAAATATTAATAAACTATGAATACCTACTTTGTATATAGTTTTACCGCGAATACATTATTTTTCAAAAGTGTATCAAAACTATTGATGAACCGGCACTCCGGCAAGGTCATATCCGATTTTGTACACATCCCCGGCACCCATAGTTATCAACATATCGCCGCATTTGACATTTTCGCGTATATACCTTTCCGCCGCACCCTTGTCATTCATATACACCGCACCCGGAATTTTGGCGGCAAGGTCGCACGAATGGATTGTTCCGTCATACTTTTCGCGCGCCGGATACACATCGCATATCATCACCTTATCGGCAATCGACAATACTTTTGCGAACTCGTCGAGAAACGCCTTTGTACGGCTGTAGGTATGCGGCTGAAAGACAACCCACACACGCTTTTTATCCATATCCTTTGCGCTTGTCAGCGTGGCTTTGATTTCGGTCGGGTGATGCGCATAATCGTCTATTATCTCACAGCCGTTAATTTCTCCGATATGTTCAAATCTGCGCTTTGTTCCGCCGAATTGCGAAAGCCCCGTTGCCACCGCGGACATATCTATTCCCAAAAAATCCGCCGCTGCCGTAACCGCAAGCGCGTTGAGCACATTATGCCGTCCCGGGACGTTCAGTTTGATTTCAACCAGCTTATCTCCGCCGCGCATAACATCAAACCGTGCGTGGTCATTGCCGTCAAACGTAATATTCTCAGCCGTATAATCAGCCTTTTTATCATCTATCGCATATCTAATCACTTTTTTATCTGCATTCTGCACAACTTTGCATACGTTTTTATCGTCAGAACAAACAATTATGCAGCCAAAAGGTGATGTAAGTCTTGCAAATTTCTGAAAAGATGATATAATATGTTTAAGACCACTGAAATAATCGAGGTGATCTTCTTCGACATTTGTAATAATTGACATATACGGTTTAAAGTGCAGAAAACTTTCAACGTATTCGCACGCTTCAAACGGAAGATAGTCTTTTTTACCGATGCGGTAATTTCCGCCGATTTGAGGAAGCTCGCCGCCGACAAGTATAGTCGGGTCAGTATCCGCCGCCAAAAGCACAAGCGCAAGCATCGACGTTGTTGTCGTCTTTCCGTGCGTACCGGCAACGGCAATCGGATATTTATAAAGTTCCATCAGCGCACCGAGCAATTCGGCTCTCTCTATTGTCGGGATTCCCGCATTGTGCGCCGTGACCAACTCGGGGTTATCCGCCGCAATCGCCGCGGTATAACACACCAAATTCGGGTGTCCTATATCCCCTGCGCTTTGGTCTGTTGAGATTTTAACGCCCTTTGCCTCAAGTTCATCGGTCAAATCGCTCTTTTTTCGATCCGACCCCGTAACTTTATAGCCAAAGTGCAAAAGCATACTCGCAAGCGCGCTCATGCTTATACCGCCTATACCGACCATATGAACAGTGGCGCCGACAGGCAACTCAGAAATTGAAAATACACTCATTATTTATGCCTTCTTTCATTTATTTCTGCATTACAGCAGGTTTATGATTATAAGCTTTTGGGTTTATTTTAATAATATGCTTATATTGTAGCATATTTATTAAAATTTTTCAATACCAATATGCAAGACTGTTATTTAACAATTAAGTAACAAGCCTCAAAAAACCGAAAAATTTAATAAATTTCCGGCATATAACGGAAATGCTGTATATATACCGAACAATTATATCTTTTTCGGCATTAAATTATTTGATAATAATTAAATAAAAATATTTTGACCCGAACGGGTCATACCGCAAAGCGGTAAGGGGGAAATTACAAATGGAAATTACTGACATCAGAGTACGCAAAATTAATTCGGACGGACGTATGAAAGCCGTTGTATCCGTAACCTTTGACAACGCATTTGTTGTTCATGACATAAAGGTTATCGAAGGTCAAGACAAGCTTTTTATTGCTATGCCCAGCCGTAAGACACCCGAGGGTGAGTTCAAGGACATTGCTCATCCCATCAATGCCGAAACGAGAGAGCTTTTGCACCAATGCATACTCGAAAAGTATGAAGAGGCGGTAAACGCGCCCGATGAGGCTATGGCATATTAATTTTACATACGTTTATGACTTACATCAAATGATAAGATGCTGTAGTTGAAAAATCATATGATTTCTCAACTACAGCATCTTATTTTTTATTTGCGTTTGGCTATGGTTTTTCTTATTATCTCTATAACATTTACGTTTCCCATACTTCCGGCAATAGTCATACGCGTAAGGTTTTCGACCCCGTCGGTCGGAACATTGACCATATAATCCTCTTCGGTGGTCTTGTCATCTACCAAAAGCTGAACCTTGTATCCCGAATCGCGCGCCATTTGTTTTATGTCGGACGTATAATCGCCGTAAGGATAAGCAATCATATCACAGGTTCGTCCGAGATTTTTTTCTATTTCATACTTTGACTTTCTGAGCTGGCGAAATTCTTCTCCGCGCTCTTTTGTCGTCATTCTGACGTGTCCTGCCGTGTGCGACTGAATTTCAATCAAACCGCTGTCCTCCATTTCGCGCGCCTGTTCCCAGGTAAAATGCGAATAATTCACGACACCGCCGCCCGCTTGTTCACCGACCGTATCGGTGACGACAAATATTGTTGCCGGGATTTCAAGTTCCTTTAAAATCGGGTATGCAATTTCATAATTGCTTGAATATCCGTCATCGAACGTCACGATTATAGAGTCATCGGGTATATTTTTGCTGCCGTCGTCACACAGCACATAGTCAATGTACTCTCTCAGGCTTATAGGCGTATAATTCACCTTTATCGCCGTCATATGCAATCTGAAATCTTCGGGCGAGATGAGCGATATTGACTGTTCCTTGCTGAACTTTTCGTTGGTTATATGATGATAGAGCAAAATCGGAACTTTTTTATTTGCCTTTTCTTCGCGCCATTGTTTCAGTGCCGCCTCTTTTTCCGCATCCTGTTGAGCTTTTTCCTCTGCCTTTGGGTCAACGGTAACTCCGTCAAGCTTTTTTATCCAATCCGGGGCGCTTCCCGATGCCGCATATACTATATTCGAACAAGTCAGCGACAGTATCAGCGCGGACATCACCGCCGCGGTAGTCTTAATAAAATTTCTTTTCATAATCACCGAATACCTTTCCTGCGTTTTCTATAAACTCCGCATTATTTTTTGTCCGTGTAAGCCAGTGTATAATATTCTCCGTTACCTCGGCGGAATTTCTGTCCGCATAAGCACGGCGTATTCTCCACATCGTTTCAAGCTCGGGCTGTGACAACAACAGTTCTTCTTTTCTCGTTCCCGATTTCGAAATATCAATAGCCGGGAAGATTCTCTTTTCCTGTAATCTGCGGTCGAGATGAACCTCCATATTGCCCGTTCCCTTAAATTCCTCAAATATAACATTGTCCATACGGCTTCCCGTTTCGATTAAGGCTGTTGCGAGAATGGTAAGGCTTCCGCCCTCTTCTATATTTCTCGCCGCGCCGAAAAATCTTTTCGGACGATAGAGCGCACCGGGGTCAAGACCGCCCGACAGGGTTCTTCCCGTCGGTGAAATAACCAGGTTATACGCTCTCGACAGGCGCGTAATGCTGTCGAGCAAAATAACAACATCTTTTTTATGCTCAACCAATCTTTTTGCGCGTTCCAAAACTATTTCGGCAACTTTGGCGTGGTTTTGCGGTTCTTCGTCAAACGTTGAGTATATAACATCGCCGTTGATGCTGCGCTGCATATCCGTTACTTCCTCGGGGCGTTCGTCTATCAAAAGCACGATAAGCTGTGCATCGGGATTGTTCTTTGAAATGCTGTTGGCAAGACTCTTTAAAAGGGTCGTCTTTCCCGCTTTCGGCGGTGCAACGATTATTCCTCTCTGGCCCTTACCTATCGGTGCAATAAGGTCGATTAAGCGCATCGCATAATCTATGCCGCCCGTTTCGAGTTTTAATCTCTCGTTTGGGTATATGGGCGTCAGCTCGTCAAACGGCTTTCTGTGTATTGCAACGTCTATTGAATCCCCGCTCACCTTTTGCACATACAAAAGCGCCTCATAGCGTTCGCCCTCGTGCTGCATTCTCGTGTTACCGACAATAAAATCGCCCGTTTTAAGGTTGAAGCGCCGTATCAGGTTCTGTGATACATACACATCATTTTCGCCCGGCTGATAATTGTTGCTGCGCAAAAATCCGTATCCGTCAGCCATAATTTCCAAAACGCCGCTCATAAGATTTGTCTTTCTTACCGGGTCGCTGTACTCAATCTCGGATGTCGGTGACGATGCGGAATGCGGAACATACTCGCTTCTGCGTTCCGTTCTGTGCGGCGGAGTCTGTTCGCCGCCGTTTGAATACGAGTTATTCGTTCCGCCGTAATTTCTTTCAGAAACAAACCTTTCTTCATTTTTAATAGTTTTGTCATTTGTAAAAATTTTATTCTCACGCGGCTGTCGGTTATATGTACGCCGAGTTCTCTGGTAGTCTCCTTTGTCATCGCCGTAACCGCCGTTTTCAAAAGTTTTCGGTGCGTTGTCCGCTGCCGCACTTGCATCGTCTTTTTCCGATTTTTCACAATTTTCTGTTTTTTTGGGCTTTTGTGCCTTTTCGGGCACACTTTTTCTTGTTTTATTATATGTTTTTGATTCTGAATTATCCTCTGAAAGCTTTGCGGAAATAACATCAATCAGCTCTTGTTTTTTAAGTGTTGAAATACCTTTTATTTTAAGCTGTTTTGCCGCCGCCTTAAGTTCGGGCAGTTTCATTCCGCCCAATTCCTGAATGTTCATAATTTATACTCCTTACTGAAAACTTTTATCTTTGATTATAAAAATTTGAATTAAATTTATCGTTATTTAAAAATTAATTTTAACTAATTTAAAAACAGGTTCCGAACAAGTTCGCCGCTTTGTATCATTTTGCAAAGCTGTGAATTGTTCACCACACCGCTTAAAAATCCGCTTCCGTTCGGGACAGCGAATACCGATGCCGCAACCAACGCTATGTAAATCAACACCGTCCATTTAAACGTGACCGCCAAAAGTCCGAGCAGCTTATCGGCAGAGCCGATAACCGGAAGCTTTGTCGCGGTAATCAACAGCTTTGACGCGATTAAAACAACCGTTCTTACCGCCATATATACAACGGCAAAAGCAATGATGCCGATTATAACCTTTGTTATTATCCCTGCCGTTCCGTCCGCTGCCACAGCCGTTCCGTCATTTATCATCCCCGAAAAGATTGACGGAATTCCCGATGTATCGGGGATTTGTGCGGTTATACCCGAGAGAACCCTTCCGTAAACCGTGTTGGAAAGACTTGTTCCCAAAAGAACATCTGTTATTATCGGTCTCAGCAAATACGCCGATACAATCGATGCAGCAAAGGACAATAACCCAATCAGCGAGCGCATAAATCCGCGCCGCCAACCCGATATTGCCGCAAGAACCAACAATGCAACACATAAAATATCGAGAACGCCTATCTGAACGCCGCCCGTTCCTATACTAAAAATATTCATATTCATTAAATATATTCCTCACAATTCCAAGCACCTCTTTTAATTGAGTCTAAGCGTTTCCGCCTGTGACGCGCCGACCGATAAAATCCTGCCGTTGTCAAAATAGCATATATCCTTTACGTCATGCGCAATATTCACGACCTTCTTTTGCTTTCCGCCCGAGGTAACTCTAACGATGCCCTTTTGTTCAACAATTGCCGCATTTCTGCCGCAGACGGACAGCGCGCGGATTTCACCGGTTGCCGTATATGTCCCGAGCTGTTTTCCCGAATACGAGTACATTTCCAAAACATGATTTCCTCTGTTATCGAGCGTAACAACCGCGATTGCGTCCGCGCTGTCAAGGCTGTACAATGACGGGCTTTTGCCGTCAAGCGAAATATCAAAGAGCTGTTTTGAATTTTTATTATACGCCGCAATGTGGCTGTCCGTTACAACGACAAGCTTATCGCCGCCGACAAACTTAACCTCCGCCGCCGCTTCGCCGCTCCGCTCTGCCGTTGAAACAACATCGCCGCGGCGCGTATCTATAAACTGTATCTTTGTATCCGTTTTGCCGTCTCCGACAACCAATTGTGCAACGGCGAGATACCGACCGTTATCGGTTATATCAATATCGGTTATGTAACCTCCACCGCTGTTCCATGCGTACTGTTCGCTGCCGCGTTTGTTATATACGGTAATGCGCCCCTTGTATCCATCCGTGTCGGTCGCAACGGCACAATTGCCGTCAGGCGTAACCTTTGCCGAAATAATATCCTTGTCAATCGACAGCCGATACTGTTCATCACCGTTTTTATAACACGCGGCAAAATGATTGCCGGCAAGGTCCGCCAATATCAGATAGTCACCCTCGGTCTCGGCAAGCGGTTCGGACAAAGCCTCGGAGACCGTGGCGGAAACCTTACCTTTGGGCGTTATGATTTTTGCGCCCCTGTTATTATACAAAACCACGTTTTCTCCTGCCGCTTTTGTTTTATACGGGCTTCCCGATTCAAACTCGGCATCAACGGACTTTATATCCGTACCGAATGAGAGAATGAATGAAATTAATCCGATAATAACAAGGATGACCGTCAGCGCGGCGAAAAGCTTAAACGGCTTAACCGAAATGCTGTGTCCGCCAAACTTCATAACCGCGGTTTTTTGTGACGCGGTATGTATATACTGCGCAATTTTATCCGCCGCTGCTCTCGGATTATTCTCTTTTTTTCTGTGTTTCATTCTCGATTCACCTCACATATATCAATAATATACCTTTTTTAAAAACAAACCCTCGGGCGGCGCGGTAAGTCCGCTCATCGAACGCTCGCACGAATCGATTATCCGCGGTATCTCATCGGGCATAATCTTTCCGAATCCCACTTCCGCCAGCGTGCCTGTTATAATCCTCACCATATTATAAAGAAAAGCGTCTGCCTCAACCGTTACGGTTATCATATTTTCATCCGATTCAACCCGACAGACGCGAATTGTCCGCACGGTTGTTTTTTGGCTGCCGCCCGATGCCATAAACGCCGAAAAATCGTGCTTGCCCTCGAAATGTTTTGCGGAGCGGCGCATTGCGTCCAAATCAAGTCTGTATGGCACATACCAGCTATAACCGCCGCAGAAAGGATTCCGCATTTTGCTGTTCCATATTTTATATTCGTATCTCTTGCCCTTTGACGAAAATCTCGCATTAAAATTCTCGGGAACTTCCCACACCTCGGTCGCGGCAATGTCACGGTTTAGCAGATAATTGAGCGCATAAGGCAGCTTTTCGGTCGGAATACCCGTATCGGTATGAAAATTCATAACATAATCCAAGGCGTGAACCCCCGAGTCCGTCCTGCTGCACCCCGTAACCTTTGTCGGCTTTTTTAAGAGTTTTTCAAGTGCGTCTTCTATTGTTTGCTGAACCGTCACGGCGTTATTCTGATATTGCCATCCGTGATATGCCGTTCCGTCATACATCAGCCGCATCGCTATGTTCTTCATAAAAATCTCCGTTTCGATACAATCTTTAACAATATATATTTGTTAATATCACTGTTGCCGTCAAAACAACAACGCTGAGCGCGCCGAGCAAATCACGCTTTTCGAATTTCAGACAATGCAAGCTCGTTCTGTTCTCCGAAACGCCGTAACAGCGGCACTCCATCGCGGTTGCAAGTTCATCGGCGCGCCTGAACGCGCTTATAAAAAGCGGAACAAGTATCGGTATCATTGCTTTGGCACGGTTTATAAGGCTTCCGCTTTCAAAATCCGCTCCTCGCGCCGCTTGTGCCTTCATAATCTTGTCGGTCTCTTCCATAAGAGTCGGAATAAAACGCAGGGCAATCGACATCATCATCGAAAGCTCGTGTGACGGAAAACCGATTTTGGTCAGAGGATTCAAAAGCCTTTCCATTCCGTCCGCCAGAGATATTGGCGATGTTGTAAGCGTCAAAAGCGATGTTCCGACTATTAAAAATATAAGTCTCAGTACCATAAACGCCGCAAAGGTCAACCCCTCACGCGTAATCTTTAAAAATCCCCATTGCCAAATGACTTCGCCGCTTGTCAGAAACAGATTAAACAAACCCGTTACAACAATAAAAATCATAATGGTTTTAAGACCCTTTATCACAAACATCGGCGGTATCTTTGACAATGCGACCGCGGATATTATAAACGCGGCAAGAACCAAATAACCCGAAAAACTTTTAACGCAAAACGTTATGACTATATAAGCTAACATAACCAAAATTTTTGTTCGCGGGTCAAGTCTGTGGATGACCGTATCCCCGGGGAAGTATTGTCCGAGCGTAATATCCTTCATCATTCGGCACTGCCCCCTTTCAAAAGCTTTGAAATCTGCCAGGCGGCATCCTCAATTGTATATATTCCGCCCGCAAGCGGCATCCCCGCCGCGCGCAGTCTGTCACATACTTGTGTTATTTGAGGAACATTCAAACCTATCTGCGAAAGCCTTTCCGCATTCTCAAAAATTTTTGACGGTGTATCAAACATTTCGATGCTTCCGCTATTCATAACAAGGATTCTGTCAGCGAGTTTCGCCACGTCCTCCATACTGTGCGACACAAGGATGACCGTCAGGTTCATTCTCTCGTGCATATCCTTTATCTTAAACAAAATCTCATCTCTGCCGCCCGGGTCAAGCCCTGCGGTCGGCTCATCGAGAATCAAAACCTTGGGTTCCATCGCCAAAACACCGGCAATGGCAACACGCCGCTTTTGACCGCCCGACAAATCAAACGGTGATTTATCCAAAATCTCTTTTGACAATCCAACAAGATTCGCAGCAAACTCAACGCGGTTTTTTATTTCTTCCTGCGGCAACCCCATATTTTGAGGTCCGAACGCAATGTCTTTAAACACGGTTTCTTCGAAAAGCTGATGCTCGGGATATTGCATAACAAGCCCGACTTTAAACCTCACATCGCGCATCTTTGTCTTTTTGTCGGTTAAATCAAATCCGGCAACACGGACGCGTCCCTCGGTCGGCTTTATCAATCCGTTTAAAAGCTGGATAAGCGTGGACTTTCCCGAGCCGGTATGTCCGATAAGGCCGATAAACTCGCCGTCGCCTATTTCAAGATTTATGTCGTTCAACGCCGTTTTTTCAAACGGTCCGCCCTGCATATAAACATAGCTGACGTTTTCAAGCTTTATCATATCTGTATCACCTTGCTCTCCATAACCTCAGAATTTCGTCCGCACAATCATCCACACTCAACACATCTTGTTTTATATCGATTCCTCGTTTTTTTAAATCGTATACAAGCTCTGTTGTCTGGGGTGTATCAAGACCGAGCGACCGCAGTCTCTCGACCTGTACAAATATTTCGGATGGCGTACCCGACATTTTGATTTCTCCGTTATCCATAACGAGAACACGGTCGGCAAGCGCCGCCTCATCCATATAATGTGTAATGAGCAACACGGTTATCTCGCGTTCCCGATTTAATTTTATCAAAGTTTCCATTATCTCGCGTCTGCCGCCCGGGTCGAGCATTGCGGTCGGTTCATCGAGTATGATTATCTGCGGCTCCATTGCGAGAACACCGGCTATTGCTATTCTCTGTTTTTGACCGCCCGACAGCATATGCGGCGCGTGCTTGACAAAAGCCGACATATTGACTGCCTTTAGGGCATTGTCAACACGCCTGCGTATTTCGGCCTGCGGAACGCCGAGGTTCTCGGGCGCAAACGCCACATCGTCCTCAACAATGTTTGCAACCATTTGGTTATCGGGGTTTTGAAACACCATTCCCGCTATCTTTCGAATATCAAAAAGCCTGTCAGGCAGCGATGTGTCAATGCCGTCAACAAACACCTTTCCCGATTTCGGCATAAGTATTGCATTTATATGCTTTGCAAAGGTGGACTTTCCCGAGCCGTTGTGTCCCAATACCGCCACGAATTCACCTTTTTTAATCTCGGCGGAAACATTTTTTAAAACCTCTGTCACCTCTCCGCTTTCCTCGTTTTTGTACTCAAAGCAAAGGTTTTCTGTCTTTATTATCGGTTCCATCTTTCCGCCTCCTTAATTTTTGTGTTTTGTGATTATCTGTCGTGTTTGTTCCTAATTCACGGACGGATAGTGTCCGCCCTGTGAGATTGGTAATCAACCGCCCGACTCGGCGGTTATGTCCATAAAAACTGCTCGGGATTTGTCACGCGAAACGCTTGGCTATCTCTGCCACCGCGCCGAATATCCGCACGGCAGAACAATTTCGCCGCCGCGAACCGGCAAACCGACTTCATCAGCGGTTATGCTGCCGCCAAATCTGTCGCCTATCGTCAGCTTTAAAATATTTTCCATTACGCTTCCGGCAAGCCCGGTAGTATACGAATTTACAAGAAAAAATATCGGGTCATCCGACAAAAGCGACATACAAAGCTCTATCAAATCAAAAATTTCATTTTCTATCTTCCATACTTCGCCGCCCGGGCCCCTGCCGTATGAGGGCGGGTCCATAATAACCGCGTCATATTTATGACCGCGGCGTATCTCGCGGCGCACAAATTTAACAACGTCATCGACTATGTATCGAATCGGACTTTCGCCCAGTCCCGAAAGAGCCGCGTTTTCTTTCGCCCACGACACCATTCCTTTTGCCGCGTCAACATGACACACTTTTGCGCCTGCCGCCGCGGCGGCAACCGTTGCGCCGCCCGTATAGGCGAAAAGGTTGAGAACATTTATCTCTCGGTTTTGTTCTTTAACCGACTTTTTTATAATTTCGGAAAACCAATCCCAGTTCGCAGCCTGTTCGGGGAAAAGCCCCGTATGCTTAAATCCCATCGGCTTTACGCCGAACCTGAGATTTTTATAATCTATCGTCCATACCTGCGGCAGCTTTTTAAAACTCTGCCAGCTTCCGCCGCCGCTTTTGCTGCGGTTATACCGAGCGTCGGCGGTATTCCATTCCGATGCGTTTTTTTGCGTTCTCCATACAACTTGGGGGTCGGGACGAACCAAAATTTTATCACCCCAACGCTCTAATTTTTCGCCGTCGGAACAATCCAAAATTTCATAATCTCTCCAGCCGTCAGCCATAAACATCCGCTGTTCCGCCTTTCTGTCTGATATTAATAGTATATTCGGTGAACACTATTGCGCCAAACCGATTGACGTAACCATCGCACCGCATTCGGAATACTTTGTCACAACCGTAACCCAGCTTCCCGCGCCCAGGAATTTATTTGCGGCGGTATAATATCCGCTGTCACCAGCTTTTCCGTTAAACTCGACCGTTACATACACATTGTATCTGCCATCGGGAATCGCCTCTTTATAGCTTCCATCCATCATATTTACATTATATCTTCCCGATTCGACTCTTACATCGGTAATCGTGCCGATAAGCTCTTTTGATGTCTTATCATACATTGCGCCGCCCTTTTTGAGCGCGTCAACCGAATATTGCCGCAGATTCTTTACAACAAACGTACATTCTATTTTTTGACCGTTTGATACAACGACCTTTGTGTTACCCGAAAAGCGTGTGTATATTCCTATTGCCAACAAAATCACTATTAACACAACAGCAATGTCAACAATACTGATTTTTCCGAAGAGTTTCCCTTCTTTATTTATAATCATTGTTAATCCTCCTATTGATTGTCCGCAGACAGCTCTATTGTATAGCCGTGACCTGCCCAGCCTTTTGCCGAAAGCACCATTGATTGTCCGACCCTCATAACAACATTGTCTATCGTAATCGCGCTGTCCGTTTCCAAACCTTTTGCTGTCATATAAACCTTTGCGTCATACTGTCGCGGAACTTCGGCGTTATACACACGGCCGTTTTCTATATCAAACCCGAGTGTTTTTGCCGGTTCAATCTCTACCTTTGACACGGTTGCCATTGCCTTATCTTTTTCACCGAGAGCAACAATATCGCCCTCTTTTATTGACTTT
Organism: uncultured Eubacteriales bacterium; assembly: GCA_900545865.1. Lineage (GTDB taxonomy): Bacteria > Bacillota > Clostridia > Monoglobales > Monoglobaceae > UMGS1820. The sequence goes on along the minus strand of URAN01000001.1, from coordinate 94,719 downwards.
GCAACATCCTCATCAATGCTTGTCAGCTCGACCGCCACATTCACCGTTGTATCTTTTGCCGAGGACTTTATTCCCGTTCCCTTGCCGCCAAACATACATACCGCCGCGGCGACCGCCAAAGCCAAGATTATACAGATAAAGGCGTCCATACCGTTAAATCTGACTTTTTTTGCATTTTGGTTCTGCAAATTCGAATTATCCTTACTCATTTGTTTTTTCCTCCTTTATCCGCCTTTGCCGAATGTGCCGGCTTGTGCGAGCGTTTTTTGTTTTTCACGTCATTTTTATTGCTTGTTTTCTTTAAATTATCTATACTTTTATTATTCCGATTATCCGCCGCCGTTTTTGAATCGGGTTTCCCGTCCGTCATCGATTCGTATACTCTCTCGATTGCCCTTGTGTTTACCTCTGACGTGAACTTTTCGGCATAAATTTTCTTTGCCTCAACGCTCATTCGTGTATAAAGCTCGTTATCTTTAAACAGCATCTCAAGATTATCCGCCACTGCCTCCGCATTATGCGTCGGAACAAGAAAGCCGTTTATCTCATCTTGGATTACACCGGGGTTGCCGCCGAAATCCGTTACCACAGCCGGTTTGCCGAGACTCATACCTTCGAGCAGAGCGAGACTTGTCGCCTCTGTTCCGAACGAACAGTTCACCTGAACATCCATAATATTCATAAGCGGCTCTATATCCGACACAAATCCGAGCATCTCGACACAATCGCCGACATCATTTTCTTTGATTTTTGCGCGGATTTCATCCTCGGTTTCACCCGTACCGGCAATCAAAAACTTAAATTTCAATCCGCGGTCTTTTAAAATTTTTGCCGCTCCGACAAAATACTTATGACCCTTGACTTCATTCAATCTTGCCGCCATAACGGCAACCTTTTCGCCGTCCGCAATTTTATATTTCTTTTTTAATTCCGCAATTTTATCGGCATCGCATGGCACAAGTGCGTCAACGCCGTTTAAAATTACCTCGATTTTTTGAGGGTCAACCCCCGTTGCGATGAGATTATCGCGAGCCGCCTCGGCAACCGCAATAATTCTGTCCGCCGTATGATTGTTCACAAATCCGTTTATCGCCTTGCCAATACCCTTTGATATTGACGCGGGCGGCGGAAAAACACTGTGCCGTGTATATACGATTTTTATTCCGCACCGCTTTGCGGCAATCCTCGCCGACATACTTGCGTGCGTGTGCACAACATCGGGTTTCAGCCGCTTAAAGAGTCTTTTCAATCCAGATATTGCCGAAAGACTCAGCGACTTTTCAGCGAGATTGTCCGCCTCGAATACCTTTACACGATATTTTTCAACCTCGGGTTTTAAAAGGCTGTTCCTCGGAAGAATCACGGACACATCAAACTTTTCACGGTCGAATGTCTTTAAAAAAGTAAGAATACACTTGCCTGCACCTCCGATGTTCGAATCGGATGAAACCTCGACCACTTTTATCTTTTTATTCTCAATCGGTTTATTCTTCAAACCTCCGCACCTCCTGTCGCTCCGCCGTCGCACGTTCCTTTTGCGTCACTTTCGGCAAGATACACGCACACGCGCGCCATTGCCGCAACGCACCAGAACACGAGCATTACTCTGTAATTATAAAAACAGTTATCAAACATTCCCTGTACCAAGAATCCGCAAATTCCGGCGGTGATTGCTGTCATCAGCGTTGAAAGGGCGTTGCCCTTGCCACCAAATCCGTATCCGCTCATCACACGCCTTATCAACAAAATCATTATTATCAAAAATGCCGCTATTCCCGTTATTCCGCACTCAACCAAAATTTGTAGGAACAGGTTGTGCGAATGCGGAGCAACAACCGCATTATATGAATAGAACGGATATACGGCGGTAAACGCCTGTTGACCCATTCCTATTCCCGAAAGCCAAAAGTCTTTCATCATCGCAAGCGTTCCCATCCATATATACACGCGGTATGATGTCGATGAATCCTTCATATCACCGATGCTCGAAAAGCGGTTGATTATGCTCTCGGGTATAACCATAGGCAAAATCGGCAAAGCGATAAGCCCGAGTCCCCACAGCTTTCCTGCCGCAAACGTTATGAAAATCGCCGCCGCAATCAATATACCTATCCAACATCCTCTCGAAAACGTAAGAATGAGCGCAACAAACATTATCGCCGAGATTCCGGCGTATACTATTTTTGCCGCTGCGCGCTTTGATGTCCACATAAGGCCTATTGCCACAGGCAAGACCAAAAGAATGTATTCGCCCAACACGTTCGGGTTGCCCAAAGTCGAATATATTCGCATTTTTATATCCTCAAACATACCTTCGTCCATCCATGCCTGGGTTGTATCCCAACCGAAAACATACTGTGCGATTCCGTAAAGACACACCAATGTTCCCGATATAACGAATGCCGTAAGCAAGCCTTTGAGCTGTTTTTTTGTCTTTATGAGATTTATTATCATAAAATATGCCGATATAAATACATAGTATATCGCACAGATACTCAAACTCTTTTTGGGTGTAAATGACATAAACGCCGACACCGCATATATACAAAGAAAAATTATCACAAAAAATCCGATGCCGTCAAATTTAAACTTAAAGCCTTTGTTGCAAACCGAATACGCGATAAATGATATAAGGCAAAGCAAAGCCAATCCGACATTCGCCATGGTCGGCGCAATCGGTGCAGCCAAAACCAGCATAAACACACCGAAAACGGGTTTTTTGAAAACAAGGAAAACCGCTGCCGCTCCGATTATTGCCGCCGCCGTCAAAATCGGATGGATAATGCCGCCGACCGCACCGAACACAAGCCCCGATACCGCGGCAACAAAATATCTTAATCCGCCGATGGTATTTTCTCTGTTATACCAATCATATTCGGGCTGTATATCCAAAAGAGTGCATACAAGTTTTATCAAAACCGAATTTTTCAGATACTCGGTAATGTTCATGTTAAATATCGAAATCACCGCGCCGATTATTCCGCACGCTATTATAACCCAACCGACGGGATTTCCCGACACGAACTTTCCGCACGCGATTCCTATCGCGGATGACAATATTAAAATTCCCCAGAAACGCAGGTTGAGCGCAAAAATATTATCGAGGTACAACCGACACATATGCATAAGTGCGCTTTTATCGATTGCACCCGACAATACATCGCCCGCTTTTTTTTGAATCCATTCAAAAAACGTGAACGGGTAGCGCACAATGCGCCCGGCAATTGATTTTTCGAGTGCGTCCTCATCTGTGTGCAGAACCCGAAACCACCCGGCAATCCTGCTCTTTTGCCACGCATTTGAGATTCCCGAATAAATTCGGGTCAACAAGCGATAAATTCCGCTGTTTTTTATTATGTTCCATAAAAACAACCATGCCGCCTCAAAACAGCCGATTCTGTTGTTCATTTATATCCTCTCCTGATTTTTATTCTTCTTTCGTCAATAATTATTTTCGTCGCAGCTTTTCAAACACAAATCGTATCTCGGTTACGCCGAGAACGTACCCGAGTCCCGTATAAATTACCACCGCAGGCACGGAACATACACAAAGCCGAATCAGAGTCAGGATTGTTCCCGTTCCGATTTTCGCCGCGAATGTATCGGTGAGCTTTGCCGCCGCAAATGCCGCCGCGGAACATATGATTATTTTTATAAGGTTAATCACAAACTTATGCGTAACCGTTTGCGGTCTGCGCCTGTTTATCATATACAAAAGGCAAACCGCCATAACATTCGAGCTTATCGCCGCCGCAAGCGCAAGACCGCCGACCTGCATTTTAAGTCCGCCGACCAAAATTGCCGCCGATGCAAGATTTATTATAATTCCTATAATCGATGTAAACATGGGGGTCTTGCCGTCCGACAGTGCATAAAAGCTTTTGTTAAGCACCTCGCACACTGCATAACCTATCATTCCGAATGAGTAAAAAAACAATGCTCCGCCCGTTACCGCTGCGTTCTGTGCCGTAAATTCGCCGCGTTCGAACACAACGCTTATTATCGGATTCGAAAGAGCCAAAAACAAGGCGCACACTATTCCGATTATCGCCGTGATGATACCGACCGAATTTCTTGCCGTTTCGGCGAACTCGCCGCCGTGTTCCTCACCGCTCAGTCTCGAAAGCTTGGGGAATATGAAATTCGTTATCGCATATGCAAATACCCCAACCATAATTATATATATCTTGTTTGCCCAGTTAAGCGCCGAAACCGCGCCGTCACCTATATTTGAACCGAACGACATATTTATTACGTTGCAAAGCGGCTGTACCCAAGAGCTCACAAGCACGGGCAGAGCAATCAGCGCCGCCTCTTTTATTCCTTTATCCTTAATATCAAAACGAAATTTATACCGACATCCGAACTTTATGAGATGCGGAACCTGAACTGCGAGCTGCATTGCCCACGCAATCAACATCGAAACGGCAACGCCGACAAGTCCGAACTTGTTTCCGAACAAAATAAGGTACAATATCATAATCCCGTTCGACACAACGCTGATGAGTGACGGAATCGTAAACTCGCCGAATGATTGGAGTATGCCGACCGCGATATATGCCGCGGCGGTAAAGACTATTGACGGAAAAAGTATTCTCAAAAGTGTTGCCGTCTGTTCAACCTTGCCGGGAATGTCGGCATAACCCGGAACCATAATTCCGACCAGCTTATTTGCAAAAATCATTCCCAATGCCGCCGCGGCAACGGAAATCACACCGACAATCGAAGCAAAATTATTTGCAAAATCCAACGCCGCCGCTTTGCCTTCATTTTCTATGCGTTTATTAAATATCGGAACAAAAGTGGATAATATTGCCACGCCGAGAACCATATCAAAAAACAAAAGCGGTATTTGAGTCGCGGTATTTATCATATCCGACTCGGTTCCCTGACCGTAAAGCCCTGCCACAAGCGTCTCGCGCAACAGTCCCATTACCTTGGCAATCATAATAATTATCGCCATTGCGCTTATGGTTTTTGCCGCGCCGCCGTTATTTTTTTCAGACATCTGCCGTACCGACCTTCCCAACGGGGATTTCCCCATATTAGCAATAATATAATCAGTCAACCTACAATATATCATAAAATGTTCAAAATGTAAATAGCCTGTTTAAATTTTAACAAAAATTTAATATTGAAAATTCGCCTCAAGCCGCGTCTTTTTGACGTTTTTTCGATTTTATGTTTACAAAAGTTCAAAATATTGCTTTTTCAAATGCAAAACCCGACTTAACTTTGTCGGGCTTTGCGATATTCTCGACCACAATCAGACTTGCGCTTCGGCATTATGTACCACACTAAAAAAGCGCACGGCAACCGACCGTGCGCCGAAAAACACAAGCCGATTGCACCACACAACCTTTCGCAATTTTAATACAAACCATACGAAAATAAGAGCTTGTGTTTTATCCGTAAAAACACAAACGTCGGTTTGATATTTAAAATTAAAGGTTATGTGGTACGTTTATTATAACACATTTCGTTTTAATTGACAAGAATTTTTTTACAAATTTCATTCGCACAGAGCAAACAGCCGCAAAACCGAACCGAAAATTTCGGAAATTGGTTAATTCTTTGTAATTTAATATAATTTTAACATATATTTAGTATTAATACATATTGATTTTTTCGGCAAATAGAGTTACAATATAATAATGATGTAATGGCGGTATATTGATGAACGCGTCAATATACATAATCCGAAAAATTGAAAGGCGGAAACTTTTTATGAACAAAAAAAATATTTGCGTTATATTCGGCGGTGTATCGAGTGAACACGCTGTATCGCTTGTTTCGGCAACAACCGTTATCGGCTCGCTTAATCCCGAAAAATATAATATACATATGATAGGTATCACCCTCGGCGGCGAATGGAAATACTTTAACGATTCGGTCGATGAGGTCGTGAACTTTGACAAAAATTCCGAAAAATACCCTAAAGCAATAATTTCACCCGACCGCTCGGATCACGGAATTCTAGTATTCGGCGGCGGCCGCCCCGAAACAATTAAAATCGACGCCGCAATCCCGGCTCTGCACGGCAAAAACGGCGAGGACGGTACTATACAGGGTCTTTTTGAACTCGGCGGAATTCCGTATGTCGGAAGCGGCGTAATCGGAAGCGCGGTTTGTATGGATAAATGTGTTGCAAAGATTTTGTTCCGCGCGGCAGACATTCCTCAGGCGAACTGGGTTGAGGTCAAAGCGGATTCGAACGGAAATTACGACTCGGCAAAGCTTGACGAAATCGAACAAAAGCTCGGCTATCCCTGTTTTATCAAGCCGTCAAATGCAGGTTCGTCCGTCGGAATAAGCAAAGCGGCAAACCGCGAGGGATTAATTAAGGGCCTCGAAACAGCTATTCCTCATGACAAAAAGATTCTGGTGGAAGAGGCAATAAACGCGCGGGAGGTCGAAAGCGCCGTTCTCGGCAACGATGACCCGATTTGTGCACCTGTTTTGGGCGAGATTCTTCCGGCGGCGGAATTTTATGACTATGACGCCAAGTATGCCGATGAAAATTCAAAACTTATTATGCCGGCACCTTTGGATGATGAAATGACCGCGCAGATTCGCGAATATGCCGTTCGCGCATATAAAATCTGTGAGTGCAAAGGCTTGTCGCGCGTTGACTTTTTTGTTGACCGTGACAACAACAGGATTCTTCTTAACGAAATCAACACCCTTCCGGGATTCACGTCAATAAGTATGTATCCCAAACTTTGGGATAAAAGCGGAACGAACATTGGTGAGCTTTTGGATAAGCTTATCGGCTGTGCACTGAACAGATAATTATCAAACACCGCGCCGCCGCAAGCGGCTCGGCGTATTGAATATTGGAGGATACGTTACATTATGGATAACAGACCCATTGGAATTTTTGATTCGGGTCTCGGTGGTCTGACCTGTGTTAAAACCGTGACCGAGATAATGCCGAACGAAGATATTATATATTTCGGCGATACCGGGCGCGTTCCTTACGGAACAAAAAGCACCGACACTCTCGTCAAATATGTAAAACAGGATATAAGCTTTCTCGAAAGCTTTAACATAAAATTTATCATAATCGCCTGCGGAACGGCAAGCTGTGCCGTTTTGCCGAATATTCAAAACGAAATATCGACCGATATTATCGGCGTTCTCAAACCGACCTGCAGAAAGGCCGCGGCGATTACCAAAAATAATAAAGTCGGCGTAATCGGCACACAAAGCACCATAAACAGCGGAAATTATACAAAGATAATAAAAGAGCTTGCGCCCCAAACCGAGGTTATAAGCCGCGCTTGCCCAATGTTTGTTCCGCTGGTCGAGAACGGTTATACCTCCGGCGAGATTGCAAGGCTTTTGATTGAGGAATATCTCGAACCGATAAAAGAAAGGGGCGTTGACACTCTTATTTTGGGCTGTACGCATTATCCGCATCTTGCCGATGAAATACAAAAGTATATGGGCAGCGGCGTTACGCTCATAAATTCGGGCGCAGAGGCGGCAGCCGAGGCAAAGAACCGACTTTTGTCACAATCCGCTCTGTCCGACAAAAAACGCGGAACGGTTAAATATTATGTCAGTGATTCGGTTGACGGTTTTGAAAAACTCGCAGGGATGTTCCTCGGTAAGCATATAAACGGCTCGGTCGAAAAAATTGACATAGACAAATACTGATTTACAGAAACTGTTACGGAGGACTTTATGGAAGACAACGTATTGATAAAAATTAAAACATATCAGGATATAGACGGTGACGGTGACGAGCCGATAGAGCTTGAAACCCCCGGGAAATTCGGGACGGTAAACGGCAAGTATTACATTATGTACAACGAAAGCGAGCTTACCGGATTCCGCGACACAAGGACAACGATAAAGGTATGGGACAAAAACGTCACCGTTGTACGCAAGGGAAATTATAACACTACAATTTCATATACCGAGGGAGAGAGAAACCTTTGTCTTTACAAAACCGAATACGGAGAGGTCGGCGCGTCGATTAAAACATTTGACATCGATTTTGCCATTGACGCGGACGCAATGAACGGCGATGTAAAGGTTGATTATACCCTCGATACCGACAACACAAACTATTATAAAAATTCTCTCAATATTCACATAGAACCTCTTAAAAAGACAAGCGACCGAGAACCCTCAGACCATGCAAAATCTTTGTATGTTCATGACATTATTTTCCCGATTGCATAAAAATTGTAAACCCACAGACAAGAAAGGAAGATTCACCGATGACAATACTTGAAGAAATCAAAAGCAAAATTGTCGGCGAGATTGCCGACGCATTTTCCGAGGCAGCCGCAAACGGCGAGCTTGAATCAACAGACATCAATATCGCCGATATGATAAAGCTTGAGGTTCCCAAGGATAAACAGCACGGCGACTATGCCTGTAACATAGCGATGCAGCTCGCAAAGCCGCTCCGTACCGCACCGAGAAACATTGCGAACGCCATTGTATCTCACATAAGCGGCAGCGATATAGAAAAGTGCGAGGTTGCGGGCGCAGGATTCATCAACTTTTATTTAAAGCCCGATTATCTTTATAAAGTAATGCAGCAGATAGAACAGAAAAACGGTTACGGCAAGATTGACCTCGGCAAAGGCAAAAAAGTTATGGTTGAATTTGTCAGCGCAAACCCAACCGGACCTATGCATATGGGAAACGCACGCGGCGGCGCTCTCGGAGATTGTCTCGCCTCTGTTTTGGAATATGCCGGCTATGACGTAACGCGTGAGTTTTATGTGAACGATGCCGGTAATCAGATAGAAAAATTTGCATCGTCACTGAACGCAAGATATATTCAGGAACTCAAAGGCGAGGATGCAATCGAGTTTCCCGAGGACGGATACCACGGCGATGACATCCGCGAACACGCAAAGGCTTTTATCACAATACACGGCGATAAATATTTAAACACAGACGAGTCCGAGCGCAAGGCGGCTTTGGTTGATTACGCTCTCGAAAAGAATGTAACCGCTCTGCGTGAAGATTTGGAAAAATACAGAATTGTATATGACGTTTGGTTCAGAGAAAGCAACCTTCATAAAAACGGTGACGTAAAGGCGGCGATACAGCGCCTTACGGACAACGGATATACCTATGAGGAGGACGGCGCGGTATGGCTTAACTGTGAAAAAATGGGTCTTGAAAAGAATGAAGTTCTTGTCCGCAAAAACGGCATACCGACATACTTTGCCGCCGACATCGCGTATCACATCAATAAGCTGGAAACGCGCGGATATGATTGGGCAATAAATATCTGGGGTGCAGACCACCACGGTCACGTTGCGCGTATGAAAAAGGCTCTTGCTGCTTGCGGAATCAATTCGGACAAGCTCGAGGTTGTATTGATGCAGCTTGTCCGCCTTATGCAAAACGGCGAAATCGTAAGAATGTCCAAGCGCACGGGCAAGGCTATCACTCTGTCCGACCTGCTTGAAGATATAAGTGTTGACGCCGCAAGATTTTTCTTTAATATGCGCAACGCCGGAAGTCATCTCGACTTTGATTTGACTCTCGCCGCACAACAGAGCAACGACAACCCCGTTTATTATGTTCAGTACGCACACGCGCGTATATGCAGCATAATAAGATTGCTTGCCGATGACGGAATCACGGTTAAGCCGTATGCAGACATAAACACATCGCTTTTAACCGATGAAACCGAGCTGGTTCTTCTCAAAAAGCTTGCCGATTTGCCCGAAGAAATAAGAGCGGCGGCGGAAAGTCTTGAACCGGCAAGAATCACAAGATACGTTATGGAACTTGCAACGGATTTTCATTCGTTCTATAACACTTGCCGCGTCAAGGGCGAGGACGAGGACTTAACCGCGGCAAGATTAAAACTTATCGACAGCGTTCGCGTTGTTATGAAAGAAGTTTTAACCATGCTTAAAATTTCCGCACCCGAAAAAATGTAGAGGTGACATAGATGAAAAAATTTCTTATGAAAATTCTTGCATTTACAATAGCTTTTTCGGCTTTTTCCGAGTTTGTTCCCGTACAGAACCCAAACTCGGTTACAAACGCCACGGAATCCGACAAGCTCACCGCTGCGGTATACGCAATGACGGGAACTCTGTATTATTATGACACCCCAAGCGGAAACATTGTCCTCAACGATGTAAAGCCGTTTAGCGTTACCGCCGAGACAGGTGACGCAAAAGAAAACGAATCCGACACAGCGGCAGCCAACGCCGCGGCGGCGATGATTTATACCGAGATTCCGACCGCCGAGGGCGGAATGTTCTTTGCGGACGGCAGTCACGCCGCACCCGACTGGATTAATAATTATGTCGACAGACAAATATGGTTTATCGCAGCGGTTGCCGCAGACGGAAGCGTAACGATTCCGTATTTTAAAATTATTGTATAACAGGGAGTGATTTTGATGATTTTTAAGAACCGATTTATAAAAAAACTGACAGCAGCAACAGCGGCTTTGCTTGTTGCCCTGACACCTGTCGGCGGCGTATTTGCCGCCGATAAAAACGCCCCGGCGGACGGCGAAGAAGCCGCCGATATAGTAAAAGAAATCGCAAACTATCTTGGTGCATATTCACGATATGACGAAGTATCTGCAAACGGACTTATGCGCAACGGACTTTTGGGTCTGCTTGAAAAAAATCCCGAACTTTACGGCCAGGTTATGAAGGCAATGTTAGAGTCGATTGACGAACATTCCGAATATTATACACCCGAAGAGGCGCAATCCTTCCGTGAAAACATTTCGGGAACGGTATACGGTATAGGCATCACGTTTGATATGGTCGAGGAGGGTGTGAACGTTGTAAGCGTCATTCAAGACACCCCGGCATCCGAGGCAGGTCTCGAGGTCGGCGATATTATAGTAAGCGTTGGCGATACTTCGCTTGCGGGAATGGGCTCGGAAAAGGCTGCGTCTTATATCAAAGGCGAGGAAAACACCCCACTTACCATTGGCGTAAAGCGCAAAGGTTTGGACTCGATACTGTACTTTGATATGGTGCGAAAGAAAATTGTCGGCACCTCGGTTTCAAGCAGCGTTTATCAAGACCCCGACAGCGGCGCAAAGGCAATGTATATACGCGTTTACGGCTTTGTTTCAAACACCGCCGAAACGTTTAAGGCTGAGCTTGACAAAGCCAACGAGCAAAAAATCAGCAACATTATAATTGACCTTCGCGATAACGGCGGCGGCATATTTGAACAGGCAATTGAGATGGCGGATTATCTCGTTCCCAAGGACAGCATTATTACAACCGAGGACCACAAAATAAGTCAGTTCAATGTTGTGTACAAGGCTGAAAAAGAAGATAATTATAAGTTCAATACGATTGTTCTTATAAACGAGAACTCGGCAAGCGCATCAGAGGTATTGGCGGCAGCGCTGAGCGAAAACGAATGTGCATATCTCATAGGTCAAAAAAGCTATGGCAAGGGCACGATTCAAAGCGTGGTTGACTTGCCTTACGGCGACTGTATGAAATACACAATCGGATATTATCTTACGCCAAAGGGAAACAACGTCAACAAAGCGGGACTTACACCCGATTCAAAGGTTGAAAATACCTATACCCCGTTCGAAATAGAGAAATATCAAAAATTCAGTTTTATGAATGTATATGATATAGGAATGAGCGGTGAAGAAATAAAAACCGCCAAAGAACTCTTGAAAGTATGGGGAACATACAAAGGCGAAATAAATGATGTTTACGACCAAGAAACAGCCGATGCTGTATACAGATTCCAGATGGGAACGGGACTTTATCCCTACGGCGTTCTTGATTTAACAACCCAAAACGCACTCTATAACCGTTTGGCAAAGAGTAAGGTATTGCACGATGAACAGCTCGATGCGGCTCTTTCACACTTTGACATAAAGCGCGAAACGGCGCAGCAATAAATGTTTTTGCACATTAATCAAGCGGAACGGCGGTTTTTAAAACTGCCGTTCCGCTTTTAATTTAATCGCTCAACCTCTTTTCAACGGGTATCCATATTTCATAATATCTGTTCGCACGATTTTCACTGTTGCACAGATGATATACCTCAATTTCAAAGTCCTCTTTTTGCCTGTACCCCGATGTCGGCAACCACAAATCAAAAATCTGCTCACGCAATTTCGGCAATTCAACCCCTGCATACCCGCCTTTTTCCGATACAAAAACAGCAAATGTTTCGCTCGGAATAACTTGTTTTTCAAGATGCTTTGCCGTTACATTCTCTGCCGCACATCCGATAAAGTATTTACTTCCGCTCCAGACGCCAAACCATTCACCGTTATAATCATCACTTACCTGTTTGGGAATAAATTTTTCGTTTTCCGCCCACATAATATGCTCAAATTCAAAATGATCCGAATCATCACACATTTCAGACACGCCGTAAATTTCAAATGATGTTTTGTTTTCAAGTCTAAATTTCATTTCACTTGCTCCTTTTACATTAATCTCGAATGAAATCGGCGGATAAATTCTGAGTGTTCCGCCGAATCTGCGAATATCGGTCGGCGTTTTATGATGCTGTTTAAAAAATGCTCGTGAAAAGGCTTCCCCACTCTCATAACCGTATTTTACCGCAATATCGATTATCTTATCACCACTGTTTTGCAAATCAAATGCCGCAAGGGTCATTCTCCGGCAACGAATATATTCCTTTACACTCATCCCCGTCATATAACTGAAAAATCTCATAAAACTGTCTTGGGTAACACACGCAATTCTCGCAATCTCGGCAAAATCTATCTCACTGTTTAAATTACGCTCGATATAGTCAATTGCGCCTGTAATTTGTTTAAGTATATCCACCAATATCACCTCTCAAAATTATTATATCAAAACGTCTGACCGTACGCCTGATTTTTTGTGTGCAAAACGAATCGGCAACATAATAAAATAAAAGGCAATCTAACCCAAGATGCCCTCAAAATCAATTGCATTGATTTGAAAACCCTCGGCCGATTGCCTTTAAATCTTAAATTTTATTCGTCCTTGTCATTCTTTTTGTCTTTTTTGCGCTCATCATCTTTATCAGTTTCGTCCTCTTTGGGCGCACAAACAACCTTTACATCGGTTATCCTATGATTGTCTACCTCTCCGACCGTAATGGTGAGGTTTTCATATTTAAACGTTTCGCCGCCCTCGGGGATTTCCTCCATCTGTTCCATTATCCAACCGCTGAGCGAAGTGCTTTCGGATTCGGTTTCTATCTCAAAATACTCACAAAAATCGTCCAAATCCATTGACGCATTGACAATATATGTGTCCTTGCCGCAACGTTTGATGCTCTCTATTACCTCGTCATGCTCATCCCAAATCTCGCCGACAATTTCCTCTAATATATCCTCCATTGTAACGATTCCGTATGTGCCGCCGTATTCATCGAGAACCACCGCAAGATGTGACTTGCTTTTTTGCAGCTTTTCAAGCAGCTCATCTATCTTTTCATTTTTGAGAACAAATATTACGGGCGAGAGTATATCCTCAACCTTTTTGTCGGTGACGCCCATACCCGTATAAAAGTCTTTGAGGTGTATTACGCCGACAACGTTATCGATGCTTTCTTTATACACAAGAATTCTCGAAAATTTCGACGTCTGAAAGGCTTCGGCAATCTCCGCTTTGTCCGCCTCAATCGGAACGGCCTCTAAATCAACTCGGTGCGTTAAAATATCCTCTGCCTCAATATTCGAAAACTCAATGACGTTTGTCAAGAGTTCGCCCTCATTCTCATCTATGCTGCCGTCCTGCTGAACTTCTTCAACGAGCATAAGCAGCTCTTCCTGCGACATTCCAGTTGATGATTCAAGACGGAATATCTTTGACAACAGCTTTTTCCATGCCGAAAAAATCAGATTAAGCGGCGTCAATATCCATATCAGCACGCTTATTATCGGTGTGGAAAATATCGCAAACTTTTCGGGGCAATCCTTGGCTATACTTTTCGGCGAGATTTCTCCGAAAATCAGAACCGCAACCGTTATAACAACAGTCGAAACGGTCGGGCCGGCTTCGCCGCCCAAAATATTTATGAACATAACCGTTCCCAATGATGATGCCGCAATGTTCACAATATTGTTTCCTATTAATATTGTTGATATTAATTTATCGTACTTATCCGACAATTCAATTGCGCGCTTTGCTTTTTTATCGCCCTTCTCCGCTATTGCTTTAAGCTTTGTTTTATTCAAAGACGAAAAAGCCGTTTCCGTTGCTGAAAAGTATGCCGAACAAATCAGCAATATCACTATAATTACTATATATGTTGATGTACTCAAATTCAAAACTCCTTTAATTTATATCTATATTATGATTTTGAAATCATATTAAAATTTTATATCAAAGCGGTTACAAAACCTTTAAATACCCCCTAAATACGCAAAAAGACATATTTGGTTCGCAAAAAATTACAACACAAATATGCCATATATAACAGGGCACACCTAATCAAAGCCCTCATTGACCATATACGCTTTTTATTCGGTTTAAACAAATTATAATAGTCGGCGTTCAAATAACCTTTTTCAATACAAAAAAAGTTGTTTCGGTTATCGTCACTGTCGTCTGTATCCATTATATTCTATCACTCCGTAAAAAATAATTTAATCTATTATATCATACTTTTTCGAATTTGTCAAATATCGGTTCTCCCCTATTTCGCGATTTTTGTCGGTCTAATTATATACCTTATAAATATTATAAAATTCTCCGCCTTTGTTATAAAGATTTTCAAATGTGTCGCACTCTGCAACTCTGCCGTTTTTCATAACAATTATTTTATCCATTTGCTTTAAAATATTATCATTTAATTTATGTGTTACAACAATGGACATCGTTTCTTTTTCCTTTAATACAGAGGCGTATATTTCTTCCTCAATTATATTATCAAGATTCGCGGTCGCTTCATCCAATATTAGAATGGGCGTTTTTCGTATTGATGCTCTCGCAAGTGCAATTCGCTGTTTTTCACCGCCGGACAGATTACCGCCGCCTTCCGATATATGATAATCCAATCCGTTTTCCAATACTTTTTCGGACAAACCGGCATTTGCAATTGCCTTATTTATATCATCGTCGGTGTAATTTTGATACAATGTAATGTTGTTTTTGAGAGAATCGTCAAAAAGAAAAACATCCTGTTGTATAACGCTTATATACTTGAAAATACATTCTTTCTTTAGGTCTGATATGCTTCTGCCGTTGATGCAAATATCCCCGGTATAATCTTCATAATAACCCTGCAATAATTTCAGCAGCGTGCTTTTTCCCGAACCGCTTCGCCCTATCAAAGCATATTTTTTGCCTTTCTCCAGTTTTAAACTAATCCCCTGCAGCGCCGAGCTTGTTCCACCGTTATAGGTAAATGACACATCATTTAGAGTGATACTATCAAACTTTTCCGTTAATTCAATTTTGTTTTCGCTTACATCGGGTTCGGCATACAAAACATTTTGTATGCGCTTGTTTACATCCTTCATCTCTTTGAAATGCGTATACTGTTCCGACAGCAATAAAACAGGATTGACAACCTGATTCGCAAGCTGTATGGACATAATCATTGCACCCACCGTAATTTTTCCGTTAAGCACGAAAAAAGTAGTTATAATTAAAGTAAGAATAACAACCAATTCCGTTGTGCACATTGACATAACCCACGAAAGAGTCGAAATATTATTGCTTTTGAATTCCTCATCCTGTGCCGAGTTGTTGATTATCCGATGCTTTTTAAGTATCAGATTTTTCACGTTCATACTTTTTATTGCCTCAAACCCCGAAAAAATATCTTTAATATCAATATTGTATTTTTCCGCCGCCTCAACGCTTTTTGTTTTTGCCCTTGACAGCTTATCGCCAATAACCGTCGGAACCAAAAACGGCAGAAAATTAACCAATATAACGACTATTGCCACAATTGGGCTGATTTGAACCAACAAAATAACCGCGACCGTTAATGAACACAATCTTGCAATGGCATACGGAATTGCCGAAACATAATACTGTTGAAACATTTTTACATCGTTGTTAAGAATCGATATGTATGCGGCGGTATTTGTTTTACGAAAGCGGAAAATACTCCAATCGAGAATACTGTTCATTATATCATTTTTTAATGTTGCCATTGTCTTTTTGGAATACAAATTCAAGATATAATTGCTGAATACCGATATAAAAAAATCCACGGCAACAAAAAGTATGCCTAAAAATATAAACCTTTTGAATATAATCCAATCACTTTTTGAGGCTGCGTCCACCATACTTCCGAATATTTTGGCTAAGTAAATCGAAAAAACTTCGCTTCCGGATATTAAAAGCACCGAAAGAAGTAACAATCCTTTATTTTTATACAAATAACTTTTCATTCATCTCCGCTCCCTAAATCAATGCGTCTTTTAGCAGGACAATTATTTCAATCATACTCTTTTAAATATGATAAGTGTACTTATTATATCATATTCTCAATTTTATTTCAATAATCCGCCATATCGCATCTTTACTAAAAAATAATTTAAACTTTTGTATACAAATACTATTTATGCGAGACAGTATATATTGTCTCGCATAGTCGCTGTTGAAATTTTAAATCGGAGCAACGCTTCTGCTTTGCTTGCAAAGAGCAGAACTTGCGACAGATTGCAATAGTCGCAGGGAGCATTGGCTCCTCCGGAATTCCAGTGGGAGATTATAACTCCCACTGAAATTCCGGAATGGAACCCGCCGCCTATGAGGCGGGGGACATCTGCGGCAACGTTATAAAAAATATTATTTCAATAAAGTCTTATTTTCAAATGATATTCTCTATAATATTATTGAATTTTCGGTTTCTATTGGTTTATTACCGCCGCTGCGGTTTTCGGAATCATCGGTTTTGCCCTCAGATCTTGTTTCGCTGTCGCTCTTTTGTGCCGAAACACCTTCAAACTTGACATTGATGTTTCCGAGTTTATCCGAGAATTTTTGAATTTTATCCGCTATTCTCTGTTTTTCGCTGCCCTCGGCAGGCGTAGGCTGATAATTATTTCTCGATGATGTCGATGACAGCGAACACGGGACAACGCTGTAATCATTATAATCCGTGACTTTTCCGTCTTTGACCGTAAAAGTCTGTCTGTAAATCATAGTATCCTTGTCTCTCGGGTTCTGATTACCGCCGAAACAAAAGTTACCCATACTGTACGCAATCATCCTGCCTTTATAACATTCCATACCCTGTAAGACGTGCGGATGATGACCTATAACCAAATCCGCACCGCTGTCAATCGCCCTGTGCGCAAGGCTTATCTGACTGTCCTGAGGATAGTTATCACCCTCAACACCCCAATGTATTTGAACAATAATAACCTCTGCGCCGCCATTCTTAACCTGCTCCATCGCCTTTGGCAGGTTTCCCTCGGCTGAACCGTTCAATGCATATAAGCCGACAAGCCCGACCTTTACTCCCTTAACATCCATAACCTTGGTGTTCAAATTTTCAAACCAAGCTATTCCCGCCTCATCAAGGTATTTTTTTGTATCTTCCATACTTATATCGCCATAATCGCGGCTGTGATTATTCGCAAGCGTGACCGCCTCAACCGAACCCTCGGTCAAAACTTTTGTATATTCGGGTTTTCCTCTGAACGCAAAGGTTTTATCCTCTCGCGTGCCGCGTTCGGTCAGTGTCCCCTCAAAATTGACAATTGTCAAATCATCATTTGTAAAATATTTTTGAACATTTTTGAGAAAATAGCTGTAATCGCCGCCCTGATTCTGAACTTCAACCGGAAAAGTCACGCCGCCGAACGCCGCGTCTGTTCCGAGTGTACAATCCCCTGCGCACGAAATTGTTATTTTTTGTTCTTGTGCGTTTTGGGTTTTAGCTCCGCTTTGAGTCAGCTCGCCCGATGTCTGTTCGACATCGCCGCATCCGAAAAAGGTAATTGCAACCGCTGATAAAACCAATCCCAACGCCAGATTTTTAATTCCTGATTTAAGCTTTTCTTTTAACATTTCTTCCTCCAAAACTAAGTATATGCTCAAATTTTAAGTATATATGTAAAAAGTCGGGCATAACCCGACCTTTATACCCAAATTCAATAAGGGACTAAAAGTCCCATCATTCAACGTTTTCAGTGAGGGATTGTATCCTCACTGAAAAAATTAAGCGGAACCCGCCGCCAACTCAAGGCGAGTGACAATCTTAATTTAGTTATTTTGCTCTCCACGTAATTCTGCCCTTGGTAAGGTCATACGGTGAAATTTCAACCGTAACTTTATCGCCCGGCAAAATTCTTATAAAGTGCATTCTGAGTTTGCCCGAAATGTGCGCCAATATTTGGTGACCGTTTTCAAGCTCAACTTTGAACATTGCATTCGGCAAAGCCTCTTGCACGGTTCCCTCTACTTCCAAAACATCCTCTTTAGACATATGTTTCACCTCCGATATTTAATATGTATTTTTTCAATTAAATTTTTAACTGTGTTAAGTTTATGCGGCTGTCACACTCGACTGTTCGCCGCACGGAATCATTCGGCAATATACTTTTATTCTTGCTCCAACTCCGCTTTCAGCCGTTTTATCTCGCGTCTGACATTTGCGTCAACGGCATAAGACGGCACTTTATCTATTACATCGGTATGTAGGTTTAAAAACCGTACATGACTGAATTTTTTTCGTTTTCTCTTGTCTGATTTGCGGTTCTTTCCGTCACAAACAATTACATAGTTTTGTTCCGTATCAAGCACAACAAAGATTGAATCCTTATCGTGTCCGCAAAGCGAGATTACAAAATCGCCCTTTTTGAGCGTATGCTTTTTGTTATCTGTCAAATGCATCCTTATCCGCCTCTCTGACAGTTACCACGGCTTTGTCAATATTACCGGCTCGCCGTTTGTGACAAGAACGGTGTTTTCATAGTGCGCGGTCAGTCCGCCGTCACGCATTATAACCGCCCAATCATCATCGCCGATATAATACTTATAGTCAAACTGACAAACCATCGGTTCAATCGCAAGGCACATTCCGGCTTTGATTCTGATACCTCTTTTTGATGTTACATAATTCGGAATCTCCGGGTCCTCATGCATTTCCGAACCGATTCCGTGTCCGCAATAACCTCTGAGAACCGAAAAGCCGTGGTTTTCGACATAATGCTGTATCTGTGCCGAAATATCACCGATTCTGTAACCCTCTCGAGCTTTTTCGATGCCTTCAAAAAAGCTCTGTTTTGTTGCATCTATCAAGCGTTGTGCTTCATCGGATATTCTTCCGACGCCGAATGTTCGCGCCGCGTCGCCGTGATAGCCTTTGTATCCCGATACAATATCCACACTCAGCAAATCGCCCTCTTTTAAAACATACGGTCCCGGAATACCGTGGATGATTACATCATTCACACTTGTACAAATACTTCCTGGGAAACCGCCGTAACCTTTTGACGACGGCGTACAACCGTGCGACCTTATATATCTGTCTGCAATCCGATTTACCTCTGCCGTTGTCATTCCGGGTTTTACTGTTTTCTCTATCTCCGCAAGCGCTCCGTAGGTCACACTGCCGGCTATCTTCATTTTCTCGATTTCCGACTTTGACTTTATTGTTACCATTTATGCTCGCTCTCCTTAATTTATGTTTCAAAATATCCGCCCCGAAACGGTCAAAATACGACCGTTTCGGGCAAAATAAATACTATTTCAGATTATCAAGTATATCCAAAACTTCTTTTGTTGTGTCCTCTATGCTGCCGCCGCCTACTACGGTTTTAAGCATATTTCTTTCTTTATAGAACGCAAGCAAAGGCTCGGTTTGACTGTGGTATGTTTTAAGTCTGCTCTTTACTGTCTCGGGTTTATCATCCGCACGCGTAACCAGCTTACCGCCGCATTTATCACATACACCGTCAACCTTTGGCTTACAGTAAATTTTATGGAATGTCGCTGCACAATTGCTGCATTCCAATCTTCCGGCAAGGCGCTCGATAATAACGTCATCCGCAACCTCGATATTAAGCACACAATCAATATCAATATCGGATTTATCGAGTTCGTGTGCCTGTGTAATTGTTCTCGGAAAGCCGTCCAATATGAATCCGGCTTTACAATCATCCTCTGACAAACGAGATTTCATAACATCTATCATCACGTCATCGGGAATAAGATTTCCGTCATCTATATATTTCTTTGCAAGTTTACCAAGCTCAGTTCCCTCTGAAATATTCTTTCTCAGGATAGCACCCGTTGAAATAGTGGGTATTCCGAAATGTGTGCTAAGCCTTTCTGCCTGGGTACCTTTGCCGGCGCCCGGCGCTGCTAATAATATAAGTCGCATAAATTACACCCTTTCATAATCGACAAATTAAGATTCTTTGCCGGCGATACGGCACACATATATTTGTACCGTACCGAAATTTTGTTCTATAAACGTACAGAAGCAGAATCTTTCCCTAATATTTCAAGGTTCATCTTCTGCTCCTCCGTACACAAACACGGAATTTTACCGTGTGAATTATTCAGTTTATTCCAAAAATCCCTTATAGTGACGCATAAGCATCTGTGATTCCATATTCTGAACCGTTTCAAGTGCAACACCGACAACGATTAGCAATGATGTACCACCGATTGAGAAGTTTGAAATGTGCAGTCCCAGATTCATAAAAATCGGGATAACCGCAATAAATGCAAGGAAAAATGCACCTGCAAGCGTAACTCTTGACAGAACTCTTGCTATATAATCCGATGTGGGTCTGCCCGGTCTTATACCCGGAATAAATCCACCGTTCTTCTTCATATTGTTTGACATTTCAATCGGATTGAACTGAATTGCCGTATAGAAATATGTGAAGAATATAATCAGCAAGAAGTACAATACTGCATATATCCATGACTGACCCGAGAATACCCACAGGAACGCACCCCAGAATCCGCCGCTTTGAGCGGTTTTTCCGAAGAAGCTTGCGATTGTTCCGGGGAAAGCCATAATCGACATTGCGAAGATGATAGGAATAACACCTGCGCCCGCAACCTTAATGGGAATATGCGTGCTTTGTCCGCCATACATTTTTCTGCCTACCACACGCTTTGCATATTGTACAGGCAAGCGGCGTTCCGCCTCGTTCATCATTACAACAAATGCAATAATCAACAGAGCGAAAGCCAAAATTACCGCAACCATAAGCCAGTTGAGAGCGCCGCTCTCGACCGATGCATAAAGCGTTTTTGCCATATCGGGAATACGTGATACGATACCTGCAAAGATTATAAGCGAGATACCGTTACCGACGCCTTTTTCCGTAATCTGTTCACCGAGCCACATAAGGAAAGCAGTACCCGCGGTAAATGTTGTGATTATAACAATTGCCGACTGCCAACCGGGGTTGGTTATAGCATTTGAGCTTTTCAGCAGGAAGTAAAGACCGACAGCCTGTATGATAGCGAGTACAACCGTACCGTATCTCATAAACTGACCAATCTTTTTTCTGCCTTCTTCGCCCTCTTTTTGCAATCTCTCAAGCGCAGGGATTGCTACACACAAAAGCTGCATAATAATCGATGAGTTGATGTACGGTGTAATGCTCATCGCAAAGATTGTTGCATTCTTAAACGCACCACCGGATACAATGTCGATAAAACCGAACATTGTGTTATCACCGGTAAACATCTGTTCAAGCATATCCGGGTTTATCAACGGAACCGGAATTGTTGAACCGAGCCTGAATATTATCAGCATTATAAATGTATATATCAGTTTTTTGCGAAGGTCAACAATCTTCCATGCATTTCTGATTGTATCAAACATTGTTATACCTCCTCAGCCTTTCCGCCGGCAGCCGCAATCTTTTCAGCCGCAGATTTTGTAAATCTGCTTGCTTTTACGGTCAGCTTTTTCTCAAGCTCACCGCGGCCGAGAATAACCACGCCGTCGCAAACCTTAGAGATGATTCCGGCCTCTTTTAATACATCAGCCGTAACCTCTGTGCCGTTTTCCAATTTATTCAGCTGCTCAACATTAATCGAAACATATTTCTTTGCAAAGATGTTTTTAAATCCACGCTTAGGCAGTCTTCTGTAAATTGGCATCTGTCCGCCTTCAAAACCGGGACGAACACCGCCGCCGCTACGGGCATTTTGACCCTTATGACCCTTACCGGCAGTCTTACCGTTGCCGCTTCCGTGGCCTCTGCCGACTCTGAATGAATTCTTTTTTGAGCCTTCGCTCGGAGATAATTCATGAAGTTTCATTGAGTACACCTCCTCCTTATTTATCAAAAATTAGTTTAACGGGATATTTCCCGTTTAATCCGTTTATTATTCGGATACCTCTACCAAGTGCTTAACCTTAAATACCATTCCTCTGGTCTGAGGATTGTCAGGCTTTTCAACACTTTGACCGATTTTTCTCAATCCAAGTGCCTCAACTGTTGCAATCTGGTCTTTTTTGCATCCGATTGTACTCTTTTTAAGAGTAACTTTAATTGTATTAGCCAAGGATAAACCCTCCTGTCTTTTTAATTTAATTAACCGAGGATCTCTTCAGGCTTTCTACCTCTGAGCTGAGCAACCTCTTCTACACTCTTGAGCGATGCCAGACCCTCTATCGTTGCGGCAACAACATTCTTGGGATTATTGCTGCGCAAACATTTTGTTCTTATATCTCTGATACCTGCAAGTTCAAGTACCGCACGTGCGGGACCGCCGGCGATAACACCGGTACCTTCTGCCGCCGGCTTGAGTAAAACTCTGCCTGCGCCGTATTCACCGATGATTTCATGCGGTATTGTGCTGTTGTACATAGGAACGGTAATCATATTTTTCTTTGCGTCATCGATTCCCTTGCGAATTGCGTCCGGAATTTCTGCCGCTTTGCCCATTCCGCAGCCAACGTGACCGTTGCCGTCACCGACAACAACCAACGCGCTGAAACGGAATGTACGTCCGCCCTTTACAACCTTTGCAACACGGTTAAGATGAACTACCTTTTCTTGAATATCAAGCGTGTCCGCCTCTATACGGGCCTGCTTTTTGGTTCTTTCACCCTTCTCTGCCATTTAACGATTCACCTCTTTCAAACAAATTAGAATTTCAGGCCGCCCTCACGAGCGCCTTCTGCGAGTTCTGCAACTCTGCCGTGATATACATATCCGCCTCTGTCGAATACAACCTCGGAAATACCGGCGTCAAGAGCGCGCTTTGCAACAAGTGCGCCGACCGCCTTTGCGGCGTCTTTGTTTCCGCCGTAGTTTGCCTTAAGTTCTGCGTCAAGAGAAGATGCAGAAGCCAACGTCTTTCCTGCGGTATCATCAATGATCTGAGCGTATATGTTTTTAAGACTTCTGAAAACACAGAGTCTGGGAAGCTCGGCAGTACCCGATACCTTTTTACGAACTCTTGCGTGTCTTGCGAGTCTTGATACATTACTGTTTGTCTTCTTAATCATTAAGTTTACACCTCCTGACGGTTAATTACTTCTTAGAACCGGCTTTACCTTCCTTACGTCTGATGTGTTCATCAACGTATTTAATACCCTTGCCCTTGTACGGTTCGGGAGGTCTCTTTTCGCGAACGTTAGCAGCGAACTGTCCAACCTTTTGCTTATCCGGACCTGAAATAATAATCTGGTTCGGCTGAGGAACATCGATTGTTATACCGTCGATTTCCTCCATCTCAACCTGGTGAGAATAACCGAGATTCATTACGAGTTTTTTACCTTGCTTTGCAGCTCTGTAGCCGACACCGTTTATTTCAAGTTCTTTCTTGAAACCATCGGTTACACCGACAACCATATTATGAAGCAGCGATCTTGTCAAGCCGTGCAAAGCTCTGTGTTCTTTGTCGTCCGACGGGCGCTTAACCTCAATAACATTGCCGTTTTGTTCTATAATCATATCCTTAGACAAAGCCTGTTTAAGCTCGCCCTTGGGACCTTTTACGGTAACTTCATTGTTCTCACCGACTGTAACGGTAACACCTGCGGCTACCTCAATCGGCATTTTTCCTATACGTGACAATGAATTCTCCTCCTTTCTTACATAAAAGTAAATGTCTTACCAAACAAATGCCAATACTTCTCCGCCTACGTTTTCCTGACGAGCCTGTTTGTCCGTCATAACGCCCTTTGAAGTAGAGATAATTGCTATACCGAGTCCCTTGAGTACCTTGGGAAGCTCATCCTTTGATGCGTAAGAACGAAGGCCGGGTTTACTTACCCTTTTCAAACCTGTAAGAACCTTCTGTTTGTTCTCTGCATACTTGAGTGTTATACGGATTATATCCTGTACCTTATCCTCTATTACTTCAACGTTCTTGACATAGCCTTCGTTTAAAAGTATGTCAGCAATCGCCTTTTTCATTTTTGATGCGGGAATGTCAACAGTCGTGTGTCTTGCATCATTTGCATTCCTGATTCTTGTCAGCATATCCGCTATCGGATCTGTTATATGCATATTTTTAACCTCCTTTTTATCGGAATAGAAGCTGGTTTGACCGTCCGTGACATCCAATGTCGGTCACCTTGCCTCATCATTACTGAAATTCAGCTTACCATGACGCTTTCTTTACGCCGGGAATCTGACCTTTGTAAGCCAGCTCTCTAAAGCAGATTCTGCAAATACCGAACTTACGAAGGTAAGCGTGCGGTCTGCCGCAGATTTTACATCTGTTGTATTCACGGGTTGAATACTTTTGCTTTCTTTGCTGTTTTACAACCATAGATTTCTTAGCCATAAGCTTTAATCCTCCTTATCGACTTATCTCGTAAACGGGGCACCCATCAGTGTCAACAACTCTCTTGCCTCTTCATCTGTTTCGGCAGTTGTAACAAAGATGATGTCCATTCCGCGGATTTTGTCAATCTTATCATAATCTATTTCAGGGAAGATAAGCTGTTCTTTTATACCGAGGGCATAGTTGCCTCTGCCATCAAAAGAGTTGGGGTTTATACCTCTGAAGTCACGTACACGCGGAAGCGCTGCGTTAAAGAGTCTGTCAACAAACTCATACATTTTGGAACCTCTGAGAGTAACCTTACAGCCGATATTCATACCTTCTCTGACCTTAAATGTTGCGACAGACTTACGAGCCTTTGTGATAACCGGCTTTTGACCTGTTATAAGTCCCAAATCGTTTGCCGCACTTTCAACAGCCTTTGAATTTTCTCTTGCGTCACCCACGCCCATATTGATAACAACCTTATCAAGCTTTGGGATTTGCATTACACTCTTGTAATTATACTTTTGCATCAAAGCATCTTTGATTTCTTTTGTATATTTCTCTTCGAGTCTCATTTAATGTGAAACCTCCTTCCTCATCAAATTCTATTAAAATGTCTCACCGCATTTTTTGCAGTAACGAACGTGTGTTCCGTCCTCCAGAACTCTGCGTCCGACTCTTGTTGCAGCATTGCACTTAGAGCAAACATTCATAACCTTGCTTGCATATATCGGTGTTTCCTGTGAAATAATGCCGCCCGTGTCACCCATTCTTCTGGGCTTTTTGTGCTTGGTGGCAACAGATACACCTTCGACCACAACCATACGCTTTTCAGGATTAACGGATAAAACTTTACCCTTTTTGCCCTTGTCCTTACCGGACAGAACAACTACCTGGTCGCCGGTTCTGACGTGCATTTTGATAGCCATTTTTATTCCTCCTATCTTAAATTTTAGGATTATATCTTTCGGCATACATTCGTTCGGATATTCCGACGAATGTATGAGTCCTACTTGATTAAACTTAGGTTCAAGGCAAGCGCCTTACAGAACCTCGGGTGCGAGAGACAAAATCTTCATATAGTCTTTATCTCTCAGCTCTCTTGCAACCGGTCCGAATATACGGGTGCCTCTCGGCGTTTTATCATCTCTGATGATAACGGCTGCGTTTTCATCAAATTTAATTTTTGAGCCGTCCGCTCTCTTTACGCCGCTTACGCTGCGGACGATAACTGCTTTAACAACGTCGCCCTTTTTAACAGCGCCACCGGGCGTTGCTTTTTTAACGGAAGCAACAACTACATCGCCGATATTGCCATAGCGTCTGAAAGAGCCGCCCAAAACACGGATACAAAGAATTTCTTTTGCACCGCTGTTATCAGCAACCTTTAAAATAGTCTGCTGTTGTACCATAACGGATTTCCTCCTATCTTAATTTCACTTATCTTTATTTTGACCCTGTGCCGATACGACCCGAGCCATAAAATTAAGCAATTGATATGTGTTTTGTAAACACAAGCGTTTTAAAGCCAAACCGAAAGGCATCTTATTTAGCCTTTTCTACGATTTCAACAACGCGCCATCTCTTATCCTTGGACAAAGGTCTGGTTTCCATAACTCTAACCTTATCACCGATGCCGCATTCGTTATTTTCGTCATGCGCCTTTAACTTGTAGGTACGCTTAATAACCTTGTCATAGAGCTTGTGCTTTACGTTTTCTTTAATAGCAACAACTATTGTTTTGTCCATTTTGTCGGAAACTACCTCGCCGACACGGGTTTTACGATAATTTCGTTCACTCATTCCCTACACCTCCTACGCATTACGGTCAGCATTAATGCCGATTTCTTTTTCTTTTAGGACGGTTTTTACTCTTGCAATATCCTTTTTAACGCTAACAATTCTTGACGGATTGTCGAGCTGGTTGGTAGCGTTCTGGAAACGAAGGTTAAAAAGTTCTTGCTTTAAGTTCTTGACCTTATCCTCAAGTTCCTGCGCTGAAAGTTCTCTTATATCCTGAATTTTCATTAACTATCACCTTCCGTTTCTTGGTCAGCTTTTCTGACGAATTTACACTTCAGGGGCAGTTTGTGCATTGCAAGACGAAGAGCCTCACGAGCAACTTCTTCCGATACACCGCCGATTTCGAACATAACTCGACCCGGCTTAACAACTGCTACCCAATACTCCGGCGAACCTTTACCTGAACCCATTCGGGTTTCAGCAGGTTTTGCTGTAACCGGCTTATCCGGGAAAATCTTTATCCAAACCTGACCGCCTCTCTTTGTGTAACGTGTCATAGCGACACGGGCCGCCTCGATTTGGTTACTTGTAACCCATGCGGGTGAAAGCGCCTGAATGCCGTACTCACCGTAAACAACCTTGTTGCCTCTGTGAGCCGCACCTTTCATACGTCCGCGCTGTTGCTTTCTGCGCTTAACTCTCTTTGGTGATAACATTATTTGCTGCCTCCTTCCCTGCGATTTGCAGACCTCGAAGACTTTCTCTCGGGCTTTGTATCCTCGGCTTTTCTGCCTTCGGCGAGGATTTCACCCTTGTATATCCATACTTTAATACCGAGCTTACCGTATGTTGTGTTTGCTTCCGCAAAACCATAGTCTATGTCAGCTCTGAGTGTCTGCAGAGGAATCGTACCTTCGTGGTACTGTTCTGTTCTTGCGATTTCGGCACCGCCCACGCGGCCGGCAACGTATGTCTTGATACCCTTTGCACCAAGTTTCATTGTACGACCCATGCACTGTTTCATTGCCTTTCTGAACGAGATACGGCGTTCGAGCTGTGACGCAATGTTCTCAGCAACGAGCTGTGCGCTCAAATCGGGCGACTTAACCTCGATAACATTCAAGATTATTGTCTTTGATGTCATCTTTTCAAGTTCCTTTTTAAGCTTGTCTATCTCGCTTCCGCCTTTACCGATAACGATACCGGGTTTTGCGGCATAGATTGAAATTCTTACCTTGTTGGCGAATTTCTCGATTTCGATTTTTTCAACTCCGGCCTGGAATAACTTGTTCTTTAAGAACACCCTGAGGTTATAGTCCTCTACAAGACTGTCGCCGAAGTTCTTTTTGTCCGCAAACCAACGTGAATCCCAGTCTTTGATTATACCAACTCTGAGACCGTGCGGATTAACCTTCTGACCCATAATTTTACCTCCTTAATCTTATTCCTTCTCCTGAAGTTTAAGTGTTATATGACTTGTTTTTTTATTAATTCTGAACGCTCTGCCCTGCGCCCTTGCCTGTATTCTCTTAAGCGTCGGACCTTGATCCGCATAAACCTCTGAAACGTAAAGATTTTCAACATTCATATGAAAATTGTTCTCAGCGTTTGCGATTGCGGATTTGAGCAGCTTTTCCACAACAGGGCTTGCAGCCTTGGGTGTGTTTCTTAAAATGCCGATCGCCTCGCCGACGGACTTACCTCTGATGAGGTCAATCACAACGCGAACCTTGCGGGGTGCGATGCGGACATGAGTAACTTTTGCTACTGCTTCCATCTTTTAGTGCAGCTCCTTTCATACTGAATAAAAGTATATGGGAGATATTCGGCATAAACCGAATTATTTATCTCACAAATTATTTCGTGGTCTTTGCACCGGCATGACCTTTAAAGGTTCTGGTGGGAGCAAACTCGCCGAGCTTGTGTCCAACCATATCTTCGCTGATATATACCGGAACGTGCTTTCTTCCATCATATACCGCAATGGTATGACCAACCATTTCGGGGAATATCGTAGAAGCCCTTGACCATGTTCTTAAAACGACTTTTTCATTTTTTTCGTTCATTGCAACTATCCTGCTGAGCAGTTTGGCATCGACGAAAGGTCCTTTTTTAACACTTCTTCCCATACGATCAATCCCTCCTTATTTAGCGTTGCGTCTCTTAACAATGAACTTGTCGGACGCCTTTTTCTTGTTTCTGGTCTTGTAACCGAGAGCCGGCTTACCCCAAGGAGTAACAGGGCTCGGCATACCGATAGGTGACTTACCTTCACCACCGCCGTGGGGGTGATCGTTCGGGTTCATAACAACACCGCGGACGGTCGGTCTAAAGCCCATATGGCGCTTTCTTCCCGCCTTACCGATGTTGATGTTCTCATAGTCAATGTTTCCTACCTGACCGATGGTTGCACGACAATCAAGTCTTACCATGCGAACTTCGCCGGACGGAAGTCTAACCTGTGCATAACCGTTTTCTTTCGCCATGAGCTGCGCTGTGTTACCTGCGCTGCGGACGAGCTGACCGCCCTTACCCGGATACAACTCAACATTGTATATAAGTGTACCGACGGGGATGTCTTTGATTTCCATTGCGTTACCCGGCTTAATATCTGAACCTTCACCGGATACAACCACATCACCGGCTTTGAGTCCGAGAGGAGCGATGATATATGTCTTTTCGCCGTCCTCGTACTGAAGCAATGCGATGTTTGCCGACCTGTTGGGGTCGTACTCTATTGATTGAACCGTAGCCTTCATACCGTCTTTATAACGTTTGAAGTCGATTACTCTGTATTTTCTCTTTGCGCCGCCGCCGCGGTGTCTGACTGTAATTCTGCCGTTTGCATTACGTCCTGCCTTGCTGTAAAGGGGACGGAGGAGAGATTTCTCAGGTGCAACCTTATCAATCTCTTCAAATGTCGAAACAGTCATCTGACGCAGCGAAGGTGTAGTAGGATTATATTTCTTAATTCCCATTTTTAATTCTCCTTATCTGCAAATTTTGAACCGATTTAAAATCAGCCCTCAAACAGTTCGATTGTCTTGCTGCCTTCTTTAAGCTTTACAACGGCCTTTTTCCAATCGGCTCTCTTGCCTTGGAAAACACCCTGTCTTTTGGGTTTGCCGATATAATTCATTGTGGTAACTTTTTCAACCTCAACGCCGAAAACTTCTTCAACAGCCTTTTTGATTTCGATTTTATTAGCACCCTTTGCTACTTCAAAGGTGTACTTTCTGTCAGCAGTCTGATCCATGCTCTGCTCTGTGATTATAGGTTTTCTGATAATATCGTATGACAACATTATGCGTACACCTCCTCAAGTTTTGTAACGGCATCCTTTAAAATGATGCACTTTGTATGGCTGAGAACCTCATAAGTGTTGATTGCGCCAACATAAGTTGTGTCAACACCCTTAATGTTTCTTGCGGATGCAACGATGTTTTTATCGTTTTCCGGAAGGACAATCAAAGCCTTTTCGGTAACTTTGAGATTTTTCAAAAGCTCGGCTACCTGTTTGGTTTTAATTTCCGGTGCCTCAAAAGCATCAAGTACGATGAGTTCGCTGTCCTGAACCTTTGCCGAAAGCGCAGATTTCAGAGCAAGTCTTCTAACCTTTTTATTTACAGCATATCTGTAATCTCTGGGCTTGGGGCCGAGTGCAACACCGCCGCCAACCCACTGCGGAGCTCTTATGCTGCCCTGTCTTGCACGACCTGTGCCTTTTTGACGCCAGGGTTTGATTCCACCGCCGCGAACCTCTGTGCGAGTCTTGGTGCTTTGTGTGCCCTGTCTTTGATTTGCTAAGTAGTTCACAACTACCTCGTGCATGACATCGGTTCTAACGTCCGCGCCAAACACATTTTCATTTAAATCCAT
The DNA here is from genome assembly GCA_900545865.1 of uncultured Eubacteriales bacterium. Classification (GTDB taxonomy): domain Bacteria; phylum Bacillota; class Clostridia; order Monoglobales; family Monoglobaceae; genus UMGS1820. The sequence continues at coordinate 64,435 of URAN01000001.1, read as the reverse complement.
GCTACCGACTACATCGCCGCCGGCATTATAAATGTCTATTGTAGGCATTAGCTATTTCCTCCTCTCTCTGTGGTTTACGCGTTTGCCTTAACTGCATTTTTTACAACGAGCAATCCGCCTTTAGGTCCGGGAACCGAACCCTTAACCAACAGAAGATTGCGTTCTGTATCTACCTTAACGAGGTCTAAGTTTTGGATAGTAACGGTATCCACACCGTAATGTCCGGGGAGCTTTTTACCCTTGAAAACTCTTGACGGGTCAGAGCAAGCGCCCAACGAACCGGGACCTCTGTGATAATGGCTGCCGTGAGTCATGGGACCTCTGTGAGTACCCCATCTCTTGATTGTGCCGGCATAACCGTGACCTTTGCTTGTTCCGGTAACATCGAGAACGTCACCGTCAGCGAACTGGTCTACGCCGAGTACATCACCGACATTGAGTTCGGCTGCATTATCGAGCTTAAATTCTTTAAGAAAACGTTTAACGGGAACATTTGCTTTTGCAAAGTGTCCCTTTTCAGGTTTGTTTGCCTTCTTTTCCTTTTTGTCCGCAAAACCAACCTGTACGGCTGTGTAACCGTCAACTTCAACGGTTTTTTTCTGGACAACAGGACAAGGACCAGCCTCTATAACCGTAACCGGTACAAGATTGCCGTCCTCAGTGAAGATCTGGGTCATACCAATTTTCTTACCCAAGATTGCCTTTTTCATTTTTATCCTCCTAATTTACACAAGCATCGGTTTCTTTGAAACATACCTGCGGGTTATTGGTTGACATAAACGCCAACATGACCAAATTTTATCCGTTTATTATAATAATGAAGAAACACGGACAATTTCTTCAAAATGCATAGAATGCAGTGTCGAACTAAATCTTGAGTTCGATGTCAACGCCTGCCGGCAAGTCAAGGTGCTTGAGCGCATCGATTGTCTTGTTGGTCGGACCTAAAACATCGATAAGTCTTTTGTGAGTTCTGAGTTCGAACTGCTCACGGCTGTCTTTGTACTTATGAACCGCTCTGAGAATAGTAACAACTTCTTTTCTCGTAGGAAGCGGAATAGGTCCGGAAACCTTAGAACCCGTTCTTTTAGCGGTTTCAACAATCTTAGCGGCGCTTTGGTCGATAAGGTTGTGGTCATAAGCCTTTAATCTGATTCTGATTTTCTCTGCTGCCATGCTATACCCTCCTTAATAAAAATAAGTTTACACTGTGCCGGGCGTTTCGCACAGCCTGAAAATTAAACCCGATTCCGACAAACCCTTATTGGGCAACGGTTCGGGACGAACAGACATAATAATTCCGTTGGCATCAGCATACTGCCGCGGATAACTTATTATCTGTATTAATTTGAAAGTGTGACCCTTCCGCCCGCTTTTCAAAACCGGACAATCTCCTCCGAAATTCCCGAAAAACCTTGATATTAAAGGCTTTTCGCCACCTCCGGATTCATCGTATGTCTTTGTCACGCTTATCTATTATACAACATTTTCAAAAAAGTGTCAAGTTTTTTTCGCGATTTAAATGCAATTTTAAAATTTTTGTTATTTTTGTTTGAATGACAAAATTTTATACCTCGTTTATGGATACATTGCATAAAACGCGCCCCAAATATATCACTTGCATATAATCCGAAGTTATGTTATAATAGGTATAATTTATATCGAAAGGAGACGGAATAATGTCGGGAAAAAGTGCAGTCAAACGCACCGAAACATCATCGGACAAAAAGATTGAAACAAAGAGCGGACACTCGCAATCAAAGAAAAGAAAGTCCGATATAATTTTTCTTAACGTTGTGTTCTGTCTGCTTGTTATATTCATTCATACCGCGTCCGAGATTGTCAATAATATGCCGAAAAACACAAGCCTGTTCAGAACGGTTTTTGCCATCCAAAAGATGTGTATGTTTGTTGTTCCCGGATTCATATTGCTGAGCGGCACAAAGATGTTTCTCAGAAAGGCTGACAATTTCAGCTTGGCGGAATATTATGCGTCAAGATTTTTAAGGCTCATCGTTCCGTATGTCTTTTGGTCAGCCGTATACTATCTTTATTTTTGTCACATCGGTGTATACACTTTTGATTTTAAAGATATGGCTTTTCGCATAATCGGCGGCGACATCTGGGCGCACTTTTATTTTGTAATAGTCCTTATTCAATTCGAGCTTTTGGCTCCGCTTTGGATATTTCTTTATCGCCGCGGCAGCGCTGCGGTACACGCCGCTTTTGCGATGCTCGTCACCGCAATATGCGCCCAATACCTGCCGTCGATATTGACAACCGTATTTCCATCAATGCCCGATTTTAATGTTTCAAACTGTTTTTTGAGATACCAGGTTTATTGGACGGCAGGCTGTCTTATCGGAAAGAACTATAACGAATTTTGCAGCTATCTCAAATCGAATAAACTGATTATCCTTATCGGGTATCTGATTTCGGCAATAATATATGTATGGCTTTCGCTCTTTACCGTCGGTCACGAACCCGTCTGGATGGAACTTTTTAATATGCTTTATACTTCAAGTGCAATCCTTATATTTTATTGCCTTGCACAAGCATTCACGGGCGGCGCGTCAAAAATTCTGACGCCGTTTGCACCAATTGACCGCTCGACATACACCATATATCTTGTACACTGTCTTATTATTGTTTTGGTTGACAGGTATATGACCTCGCTCGGAATCTCCAATCTGACCGACAGGTTTGCTTTGCGGCTTGCCGCCGTGTACGGAATATGTCTCGTTCTGTGTCTTGTATGGCAATTGATAAAATTACCCATTGCAAAACTTATCGCGCGCGACAGAGGCGAAAGAATAGTTTAAACATAACCGAGAGGAATGACAAATATGAATTTATGCAACCCAACCGAACTTAAAGCATTGCTGAACCGCCACGGATTTAACTTTTCGAAAACATTGGGTCAAAACTTTTTGATTGACAAAAACGTTCTCAATAAAATTGTTTCGGCATCCGAACTGAACGAAAACTCCTGTGTTCTCGAGATTGGACCCGGTGCAGGGACTCTGACGCGGCGGCTTGCCGAAACGGGCGCACGATGCACCGCGGTCGAAATAGACAAGGCTCTCTTGCCCATACTCGGCGAAACGCTGGCTGGGTTCGACAACTTTAATCTTATAAATTCGGACATTTTAAAGGTTGACCTTAAAAAGCTCATAAAAGACGAATTTGACAACAAACCTTTTCATGTGATTGCAAACCTTCCTTATTATATAACAACACCGATTATTATGCAGATTTTGGAAAGCAGGCTTCCCGTTGTATCTATGACGCTTATGGTTCAAAAGGAAGTTGCGGACAGAATGTGCGCGACGTGCGGCAGCAAGGAATACGGAGCGCTGTCCGTTGCCGTTCAATATTATACAATCCCGACGGTAATATGCCGCGCCGAACCGCATTGTTTCATTCCACAGCCTAAGGTTGCGTCAAGCGTTGTGCATCTTAAAGTTTCGGCAACGCCAACCGTAACCGTCAGTGATGAGAAAAAGTTTTTTGCAATAGTAAAATCTTCGTTCGGTCAACGCAGAAAGACTCTTTTAAACGCTTTGTCAAAAAGCCCGTATTTTTCGGCAAACAAAGACAACGTTCGCAGCGCTCTCGTCCAAATGGGTGTTGACGAGAATATTCGAGGCGAAAAATTGAGTATTTCTCAATTCGCCAAACTGTCGGAACTGTTGTAACAACCAATTTATACTGATTTTGGCCATTTTTGTAACATAAATTTAAAAAAATTGTAAAATAATCGTATTTTTCTATTTACAAAATTGAAATTTTGTGATATAATAGAAATAATACGAAAGGGTGTTGTTGCGTTGTACATACAAAATGATTTAAACAAAATTAAGAGCGGGATTTCCGACAATATTGGAAACAAGGTTAAACTCAAATCAAAACAGGGGCGGAAACAGATTATAGTTCGTGAAGGCGTTATTGAGAATACATATCCGAGCATTTTTACCGTTAAGCTGGACGAACAAAACGATGTCCCCACAAGCAGACGGCGTGTTTCATACAGTTATACGGATGTTTTGACAAAGGCGGTTGAACTTATTGTTTGCGAGCCGAAAAACACCGCCGAATAAGAACGGAATTTAATATACTGTAATTTTAAACGTACATAACTTCGGTTTGATGATTATTTAATCGCCTTGCCGAAGTTTCTTTTTGCGCAAAATCCAACAGCGGCACGGACGCGCTTTTTGAATGAGCAAACAAATTAATTCATTCAAAAGCCGTGCAGGTACGTGAAATATTACTTTACAAATTACGCAAAATGATTTATAATATAGGAATGGATTTCATACCGAACGGAAACGGAGGCAGAGCAAATTGACATCAAAGACACGAAATTTAATCATTCTGTCATATTTTGTTGCGCTTGTATGCGCCGTTGCCGCCGTATGGGTAACTTTTGTTGACCGCGGATATAACGAAATAATTTTTGCCGATGTCGGTCAGGGCGATTCGTCTTTGATCAGAACCCGTCATTTCGAAAATATTTTAATAGACGGCGGCAATACCGGCAGCGGCACATATGTTTTATCATCACTTATGAAAACAAAGGGGTGCAAGACAATCACCGCCGCTTTTGTATCGCATATGCACGATGACCATTTTGTCGGAATCTGTGAGCTTTTGGATGACGGCGTTAAGATTAAAACACTTTATGTCGGCGACCGCGCCGACAAAATCGAGGAATTCAAAAAGCTTGAACAGCTCGCAAACCAACACGGAACGGAAATCAAAACGGTTTCAAAAGGCGACAGGATAAATATAGACAACGTGCTTTTCTCTGTTCTTTCAACCGGTGCGGGCAATACAGTCTCGGATGATGAAAATGATAACTCGGTCGTTATGAGGTGCGATATAGGCGAAAATTCCGTTCTTTTCACCGGTGACGCAACCGAGAAATGCGAATCGGAACTGGACGATATTATGATAAAGGATATTGACATTTTAAAAGTCGGACATCACGGCTCAAAGACATCATCCTCAAAGGAATTTATAGAAAAAGTCAAGCCGAGATTTGCCCTGACCGGTGTCGGCAGAGACAACAGCTATAATCTGCCGTCAAAAGAAAAGGTTGCCGAATTTGCGGAAATGAAAATTCCCGTTCTCAGAACCGACCTTGACGGAACCGTTGAGATTAGGCTGAACGAAAACGATATTTTGGATATAGAAACATATGATTTTGACGCAAATAACTAACTGAATCAGAGGTGACAAAAATGGCAAAAAACCCCGAGGGAACTCTTACCCCAAAAGAGCTGAGCAAAAAAATAAGCAGCAAATCAATGGGCGGAATATTTTTATTTTACGGCGAAGAACAATATCGGCTTGAAAGCGCTCTTGCGGCAATCAAAAAAAAGATTATCGCAAAAGGAACTGAGGCTTTTAATCTTTTTAAATTCGGCGCGGATGTCTCCGCCGCCGATATTGCGGACGCCGTGCGACAGTTTCCGCAAATGTCGGATATGAAGATGATAATCGTCCGCAATTCGGGGCTTTTGAACAATGCCGTTCTCAACGATTTTAAGCTTATAAAAAATTTAGAAGTCAGTGACGATACCTGTCTCATCTTTACCGAACTTGACTTTGACAAAAAGAAACTGAAAAACGTTAAGTTTATAGCCGACAGCGGCGGAATTGTCATCTTTGATAAGATGTCGGAAAAAGAGCTTATGGTATGGGTTGAAAAACGGTTCAGGGCTGTGGAAAAATCAGCATCCGACAGAGATATGTTATATCTGGTAAACCTTTGCGCACGCTCTCAGGCGGAAATCGAACAGGCGTGCGACAAGCTGATTAATTATACCGGTGAGCGAAATAAAATCACTCGTGAAGATATTGACGCTGTTGTGGAAAAATCAGTGGATTTTTTGGTTTATGATATGGTGAACAGCGTTATAGACCGCCGCGTCACAAAGGCATGGGAACAGCTTAAATATCTCGAAAGCGTGGCAGGCGGAAAAAGCGTAAAGCGAAAGACCGCAAGCGGAAAAAGCGTCCGAATCGACCCGAATAACATTTTAGGAATTATGATGACCCAGCTTTCGGAGCTCTTGTGCTGTAAGCTGCTCAAAGAGGACGGATTGTCCTCCGCCGAGATTGGCGGGTACTTTGATTTTCCGCGACCTGCTTTTGCGGTGAACAACACAATAACAAAAAGCCGCGACTTTGACGAACGCTATTTAAAACGGATGATAGACAAAGGTCTTTACTATGATGTGGAATGCAAGTCGGGCAAACTCGCCCCGTGGGCAGCGGTCGAAATGTATGTTGCCGAGCTTTTGGAATCACGCTAAATCCGTACATAAAAACAAGCAAGCCGATGTGGCTTTTTTGTTTTTTTGGTTTTTAAATTTATTATTTAGACGAAGAACTCGATGAGCCGCTTGATTTTTGAGCCGCTTGTTCAGCCGTAAGCTGATCCGTTGCGGCCTTTACGTCACTCATAACGTCTTTAACCGAAATCTTGGCAATCTTGCTGTCCTTTTTCTTTATCTTGGCGTCCTTGTCATTTTCCCAGTATGCCTGAAGCTCATACATTCCGGGGATTCTCTTGATGATGTGATAACCATAGGTTGTTTGAACCAAATCGCTCACTTCATCAAGATTAAGAGCAAATGCCGCCGCCTCAAACTCGGGCTGCATCTGACCCGCTGTAAAGGTATAACCTTTTTCTGTCTCGCCGGTATCCTCGTTGAACTCTTTCATCAAAGCGTCAAAATCCTCACCATTTTTAATTCTGTCGAGAATCTCTTGTGCCTTTGCCTTTTTGTCCTCCTGCGGCTGTGCATCAGCATTTTCGTCACCGCTCGATGAGCTGTCTGTCTTTATAAGAATGTGTTTTACCGATGCCTTGCCGTCCTGTTTGTAATCATTTAAAACGCTCTTATCCTCGGGATAATATTTGTCCGCGTTTTCTTCCATATCCTGCTGAACGGATTGCAGAGTCATAACCTTTTTGTACATCTTTTCGTACTGTTTAACGCTGCTTACACCCATTGTTCTTGCTCTGAGTGCAAGACCGTCCTCGCCGTAAGTTGATTTAAGCGTGCTAATCTGTGTGGCAATCTGATTCGCTGTCGTTTCATCGAGCGTTATATTGTTTGCCGCACCTTTTTGAAGTGTTATAACTTCACCGATTGCATCAGCAACAGCCTTTTCACGGATTGTGTCGGAAAGTTTCTTTCCGTCAACCTCTTGATCCCAGTCATAATCGCCAATTTGGTCTTCGCTTATGCTGTTCGCACTCGCATATGCCGATGCCTCGCTGTAGATATAGTATCTTACATCATAATCCGTAATTTCTTCACCGTTTACCGTTGCAACAACCTTGCTGCCGTCGCTCTCTTCTATCATTGCCGCTTTTTGAGAGCCGCCCGGCAAAGCCTTGTTTGCCGCAGGCATCTGATAAACCGCAAACATAAGTAATGCACCGACCAAAACCGCCGCAACCGTTGATGTCACGAACGAAGAAAGCTTTAACGTCACCTTCTTCGGCTCGGGCTTAACATCAATCATCTCATCCGACTCAATCGGTGTTCCGTCCTCATTCAACACGGCCGTTTCATCCGCCGCTCCGCTCTCAACGGTCTCATCGTCCAAAGCAACCTCGCCTTGATTAGCCTCATTGATTTCATCTTTGAGCGGTTCCGCCGCCTCGGAAATCTTTGCGCTTATATCGGCCTGTACCTTTTCCTCCGGAGTCATTTCTGTTTCAGACCCCTGTAAATCCTTATTTTCGTTATCCACTGTTATTCCTCTCCTTTGTTTAAGTTCATATATTTTTTTCTTAAAGATATATAAGTTACAGTAACTTATATTATACAATACTTTTTAAAATTAATCTACCCTTTTTTAAAAAATTTTTTAAAATTTAACAAAAATTTAACCAAATCATATATTCCCGTCATCCGCACCGCAGATTTTCGCCGTAATATCACATATTTCTTTTAAATACTTGGTTTCGCCGTTGGGCGCGGGTCGTTTTATTTTATAATGCAGCGTCGGGTTTGACGGATTTGTCAAAAACAGTTTTTTGGGCATCTCGTTCATAAGCGTTATCGCATTTTGTAAATCGGGCGTACACTCGCCGTCAAACTTCATAAGAATTTCATCGGCTCTGCCCGTTATATCGGATATGCCGAATTTTGACGCATAGTTTTTAATCAAAGCTATTTCCATCAAATTCGAAACCGATTGAGGAACCGTTCCGAATCTGTCCTCTATCTCATCATAAACGTCAAACCAACCACCACGGTCGGTGATTGACGCGATTCTCTTATACGCACCTATTCGGCGGCTGTGGTCGGTTATATAGCTGTCGCCAATATACGCCGAAACGGGCAGGTCAATTGATGTTTCCGCCGTTTTGATATACGAACCTTTTTGTTCGCTTACCGCCTCTTCCAAAAGGCGGCAATACATTTCATAACCTACGCTTTCCATATGTCCGTGCTGTTCCGCACCTATCAGGTTGCCCGTTCCGCGAATTTCAAGGTCGCGCATCGCAATCTTAAATCCCGAACCGAATTCGGTAAATTCTTTCATTGCAAGCAAACGCTTTTCCGATTCCTCGCTAAGCTGTTTATTGCGCCTGAACGTGAGATACGCATAAGCAAGCCGATTGCTGCGCCCCACTCTTCCTCTGAGCTGATACATTTGCGCAAGCCCGAGCCTGTCTGCGTTTTCTATTATAATGGTGTTCACGTTTGCAATATCCAAACCCGTTTCGATAATGGTTGTGCAAACAAGAATATCTACCTCTCCGTCAGATACATCCATCATAACGGATTCAAGCTCGTTCTCGCTCATCTTTCCGTGAGCGACCGCAACGTGCGCCTGCGGCAGCATCTCGGCTATACGGTTTGCCGCTTTATATATTCCGTCAACACGGTTATAGAGATAATAGACCTGTCCGCCTCTCGAAAGCTCGCGCTCCATCGCCTCTCTTATCACATTCGGTTCGTATTCCATAACATAAGTTTCAACGGGATGACGTTCGCCCGGCGGTTGATTTATTATGCTCATATCCCGAATGCCGCTGAGCGACATATGCAGAGTTCGCGGAATCGGTGTTGCCGAAAGAGTGAGGACATCAACATCACCTTTCAGGGCTTTGATTTTTTCCTTGTGTGCAACGCCGAAACGCTGTTCCTCATCGATTATAAGCAACCCGAGTTTTTTAAACTTTAATTCTTTGTTAAACAGCTTATGCGTACCAATAACAATATCGACCTCACCGGTCGCCAGCTTTTTAAACACCTCTTTTTGCTCCGCCGCCGTACAAAATCTCGAAAGCATTCGGATTTCGGCGGGGTATTCCATCATTCTCTGTTTAAACGTGTTATAGTGCTGGTTGGCAAGTATGGTTGTCGGAACGAGATACGCGACCTGATAACCGCTCATTACCGCCTTAAATGCGGCACGCAGAGCAACCTCGGTCTTCCCGTACCCGACATCTCCGCACAGCAACCTGTCCATCGGGTGCGGCTTTTCCATATCAGCCTTAACCTCATCGATGCTGCGCAGCTGGTCATCCGTTTCATCATACGGAAACGCCGCCTCAAAATCGTGCTGCCACTCGGTGTCGGGCGCAAACGCGATACCGGGCATATTGGCACGCTTGGCATAAAGCTCAATCAGCTTTTTCGCCATATCCGCCGCCGCAGCCTTGACACGCTGTTTCGTCTTTGCCCAATCAGCTCCGCCGAGGGTGTTAAGTCTGACCCTTGCTCCGTCCGATTTGTCATACCTATAGACCATATCGAGCTGGTCGGTCGGGACATAAAGACTTCCGCCGTCTTTATATATAATCTTTAAATAATCCTTGCGCACGCCGTCAACGCTCAATTGTTCAATGCCGTCAAACCTGCCTATTCCGTGGTTTCGGTGGACAACATAATCCCCCGGATTCAATACGGTAAAATCAGAAATTTTATCGCCTTTTTTACCCCGGTACAGCGGCTTTTTGCGGCGTTTTCGCTCACTTCCGAATACTTCTCTGTCGCCTATTATCGCCGTGCGGATGAGCGGATATTCAAAGCCGCGGCTTATCGAGCCGCCGCAAATGACAATTCCGCCCCTCTCGGGCAATGCGGTCGGCACACTCTGATACGACGAAACAATTCCGTCATCCTCAAGCCTGAGCTGCATATTTTTTGCACGCTCGGGCGTTCCTGCCAAGATTATCGTCCGATACTTATTATCCTTATAATATTTAAGGGTATCTTTAAAAAACTCTGCATTTCCGTTAAATCCCGTCAAGGTTCTCGATTCTATGTTATAGCTTCGCTTGGGCTTTACCTCGTTTCCGTAATGCGAAAGCGCACTGAGCTCGACAAAACGCCGCATCAACAGTTCTTTAAGTGCGGCTGTTTTGTTCTCGGTGTACTCTCCGCAAGGCTGCGGAGCGTTACCCGACTCATACATTGATATAATCGTCTCCGAACGTTCGCGTTCAATCACATCAAGACGTTCAAAAATCCTTTCGGTTTCATCCGCAAACACAATAAAACCGTTCGGAATATAATCAATCAGCGTTGGTTTTCGGTTCGGATATATATACGGAATATACATATCAAGGGACGGAAAGCTTTTATTCTGTTCGAGCCGCTCAATATCGCGCGAAAGCGCGGCAGAGCATCGGCTTTGCCGCTCAATCGAGGTATCGAGATTTTTACGTATTTCTTTCAGCTTAGCTATCAGCGCCGCCGTCTCGGCGTCATCCAAGACAAGCTCTTTTGACGGAACGGCGTCAAACCCGTCCGCACGTTCAATTGTGCGCTGGCTTTCGGCATCGAATATACGAATCGAGTCAACCTCATTGTCAAAAAATTCGATACGCAGAGGATTTTCACAGCCGCACGGAAAAACATCGGCAATACCGCCTCTTATGCTGAACTGTCCGACGCCCTCGACCGTATCTTCTCTCGTATAACCGAGCTTGACGAGCCGTTTCGCCAGCTCGTCAAGCTCGATTTCATCACCCTCATCAAGATGGAAACAGGCCTTATCCCATCTGTCGCGCGGAAAAGTTACGCTCAACAGAGCATCGGGCGATGTCACGATGATTAAATCGTTTTTATTTTCCTTTTCCGACTGTACAAACCTGTTCAGCACCGAAAGTCTGAGCGTTGATGTATCGCGGCTTTTTGCCTCGGTGTCATACAAGGTAAGCTCGGTCTTGTTATAAAACAAAACCCTGTCGCGGTCGGCAAAAGCACACAAATCTTTGTACAGCTTTTGCGCCTCGCTGTCGGAACGTGCAATCACCAATCCGCCGCTTTTTAACTTTTCGCATACAGAAAAAACAAGGTGTGCCATAACGGATTCCGACACACCCGACACGCTGATTGGGCTTATATTTGATTTTATACTCTCGGACAGCTCCGAAAACTCGGCAAGCTCTTCCATAATATTCAAAAATACACTCATAATAAATCAAATCTCACATTAATATATTTTTTGAATTCAGCCGTTGAACTTATTCATCGCCGACTTTGCGCCCGATGAAATGATTTCCTCAACCGCTCCGACCGCCCGAACCACGGTCTTTATAAGGATTTCGGTTTCTTCTTTCGAAAAATGCCCCAAAACATAGTCCTTTATATCATATTCGGGATTTTGGGGCATACCCATTCCTATTTTTATTCGCGGAAAAACATCGGTTTTTAACTGATATATAATATTTTTTATTCCGTTGTGTCCGCCCGCGCTGCCCTTTTCGCGGATGCGCAGCTTTCCGACAGGCAGGGATATATCGTCATACATTATTATTATATTCTCGCTGTCGATTTTATACCACTCGGCAAGTTCGCGGATGCTCTCGCCGCTCAGATTCATATATGTCTGCGGCTTGGCGACAATCACCTTTTCACCCGCAATTGTTCCGCTTCCGAAAACGGCGCGGAATTTTTCTTTGTTGAATTTTATATCAAATTTTGAGCATAATGCGTCCGCCGCCTCAAACCCAATATTGTGGCGTGTGCCGACATACTCTCGTCCGGGATTGCCCAGACCTGCTATTAAATACATCTTTATCTCCTTATCTGCCGAATCTTTCGGCATCGGTTATATTATTTGTTCTTGTTATATATGATTAAAAGTCCTTTTAAAATAAGGTCATCGTCGAGTATAACATCGTGTCGGCAATACGGGATTATCGACCTCGAAAGCCCTCCCGTTGCGACAATGGTAAGTTCGCTTTTGACCTCATCGCCGATACGGTCAATCATACCGTCAAGCATCGCTGCGTTTCCGTATATTATTCCCGAACGCATACAATCAATCGTGTTTGTTCCGAGCAGCTTTTTGGGCGGAACAAGGCTGATTTGCGGAAGCTGTGCCGCACCGCCCGTTAATGCTTTCAGAGAAATTTCGACCCCCGGCATAATCGAAACACCGGTAAACGATTTACTTTCGTCAACGAGCATAAACTTTGTTGCCGTACCCATATCGATAATCAAAACGGGCGGCGTATACAGCTTTGCCGCCGCAACACACGCGCATATCAAGTCTGCGCCGACCTGTGCCGGATTATCCGCAAGCAAGTTTATTCCCGTTTTTATCCCCGGACCGACAATAACCGCCTTGACCTTAAAAACAATTTTTATCGCGTTTGCCATTGTTTGGGTCAGAATCGGAACAACCGATGATATTGCCGCTCCGCTGACTTCGCTCTCGTCAACGCCGTACAGACTCAAAATGCTTTTGAGTTTTGTCGCATACTCCGCGTCCGTTTTTTTTGCGTTCGTGGAAATCCGCGAGATAAAACGCAGTTTTTCATCATCGAATCCGCCGAGAACAATATTTGTATTTCCTATATCTATTGTAAGAATCATTATATTTTACCCTTGAATTATCCTTAATATATTAAGGATAATTACCTTTCTTTGACTGATGCTGTTTGAATCGGTATAACAATACAGCTCGGAATATATTCTATCAGATTTCAAACGTTTTGTCAAATTGAGGAAAGATAAAATTATTGTATAATCAAATCATAATATACCACGCGCGGTAACGCACCGTAAAATTTTGTGTATCGGATACCGAATTGCGCTTGATTTTTGCTTTTTCGTGTGATACAATATTCAATATGAATTCAAAAATGCGGTAAAATACGCTTTTCAATCACATTAAGCGGCAGATTCATATTGAACTTTAGATATTAGGGAGGTATTCTTATGGATAAATCAAATAAAAACGGTGAGGATTTAAACCTCACCAAACTCGAAATTATGCTGAAATCACCACTCGTTCGTTCCGAAAGAGAACTTATCGAGATATTGAGATTGCTCGACCGAATCGAGCTTAAATGCTTTTCGGACAGGTCATCAAATGGCGAAAACATCCGCGTTAAGCTATGTTCTCTGAAATCGGAGGACGGCCGTCAATGGATGGCGGTATTCACAAGTCTTGACGCATTCAAAACCGCGGCGGCAACGGGACAATTCGGGAACATAACGCCAAAGGACGACCCCGAATGTATCGGCGTAACAAACTTTTTTGAACAAATATGCCGCGAAACGCTCAAAAGCGACAAATTTTCGGGAATCGTCGTGAACCCGAATTCCGACTCGTGCGCTGTTGAATCGAAATATATATCAAAGTATCTGTCGGATAAAAAATTATCCGACAACAGCCGTCACGTAAAAGCGGCGGAGGAGCTTATGGAACAGGAACGGGTAAACCTCAGCCGTCTGTTCGGAGAGCTGAATCAGATTTATCTCGCATATGCGGCAAAGATAAAGGACGGCAAAAAATGTGACATCGCAATTGACGCAAAAAGTGATTCGGGCACATATTACGCCGTGTTCACCACTGCGGACGAGCTTAAAAAAATGCTTGACGCACAAGAAATATCATATGACGAAATCAAGGGTAAGAAAAATCTTAAAGCCGCCGTTGAGTTTGCTCTCGAGAGAGATTATGACGGAATAGCGGTGAACCCGTCAAAGCAAAAGGTTGTCATTGACAGAGAAACTCTTAAAAAAATAGTCGGCAGCAATAAATAGCAACCGACAAAAGGAAATGTTATTATGAAGCTTATTCACTTATCGGATTTGCATATCGGGATAAGGCTGAATGAATATTCGCTTGCCGATGACCAGCGTTTTATCCTCAATGAAATCCTAAAAATTATAAAAGGCGAAAAACCCGACGCCGTGATAATCGCCGGGGATGTTTATGATAAAACAACGCCGTCGGACGAGGCGGTAACGATTCTTGACGAATTTTTATGCGCTTTGGCACAGCTTGATTTATCGGTGTTTGTCATAAGCGGCAACCACGATTCCGCCTATCGGCTTTCATTTGCCAATCGGCTTATTGAACCCGGTGGAATTCACATATCACACGTATATAACGGCGAAACGGACTTTCGTACAATTCAGGATGAATACGGCGAGGTAAACATCTATATGCTGCCTTTTGTCAAGCCCGCGCATATACGAAAGTTTTTTCCCGATGCCGAAATCAATTCTTATACCGATGCGATAGCGGTTGCCGTTGATAATATGAAAGTCGACAGGCACGAGCGCAACGTTCTTATTACTCATCAATTCGTAACAGGTGCCGAGCGCAGCGATTCGGAGGACATTTCGGTCGGCGGCAGCGATAATGTTGACGCGGCTGTTTTTGACGCATTCGATTATGTTGCCCTGGGACATATTCACAACGCGCAAAACATAAAATCAGAGCGCATAAGATATTGCGGAACGCCTTTGAAATATTCAATATCCGAGGCAAATTGCGATAAATCCTTAACCATTGTCGAGCTTAAAGAAAAATCATCGGAATCGGATTATTGCGATATTTCGGTGCGCACCGTGCCGCTCAAACCAAAGCGGAACGTTGTGCGGCTCAAAGGCTCATACCGTGAGCTGACCGAGCGCGGTTTTTATGAAAACACCTCTTATAAAACCGACTTTGTTCATATTACCCTGACCGATGAGGAGGATATTACAGACGCTGTCGGAAAGCTGCGCATTATCTATCCGAACCTTTTGGGGCTTGCCTATGACAACCGCCGCACCGCCGCCTCGGGTTCCCTGTCGGAAATCACCGATGTTGAACGGCTCTCGCCGCAGGAACTTTTTGAGAAATTTTATAAGATTCAAAACAACTCCGATATGACGGATGAACAAAAGATTTTCATTCAAAAAATAATTGATGAGGTATGGGAGGAAGCTGAATGAGACCGCTTAAACTGACAATATCCGCATTCGGGCCTTATGCAGACAAAACCGTTCTCGAGCTTGAAAATCTGGGAAAAAACGGTCTTTATCTCATATGCGGCGACACCGGAGCGGGAAAAACAACAATTTTTGATGCAATTACGTTTTCGCTGTACGGCGAGGCAAGCGGCAGCAACCGCGATGCCGCTATGCTGCGTTCGAAATACGCCGCGCCCGAAACCCCGACCGAAACCGAGCTTTTATTCGAATATCTCGGCAAGGAATATTATATCAAGCGAAATCCCGAATACGAACGCCCCAAAACGCGCGGCAGCGGCACAACCGTTGAAAAGGCAAATGCCGAGCTGCACCTTCCGGACGGCAGAATAATAACCAAGGTCAAAGAGGTAAACCGTGAAATCATCGAAATTCTCGGCATCGACAAAAGTCAGTTTTCTCAAATCGCTATGATTGCACAGGGCGATTTTTTAAGGCTTCTTTTGGCAACAACGGATGAGCGAAAGAAAATCTTTCAAAAACTTTTTTGCACACAGCGATATTCTGTCCTTCAGCAAAAATTAAAAGATGAATATTTGTCTCTTGCGCGCGATTACGAAAAAATTATCGAACGCACGGAACAGTATATCGATTCGATTGTGTGTCCCGATGAAAGTCCGTTATCCGCTAAAGTTCAATCGGCAAAATCGGGGTTATTGCCGAAAGATGAAGCGGTTGAAATCATCAACGAACTTTTGACATATGACAAAAACCGACAGGACGAATTAACGCAAAAGCTGAATTCGCTTGAAAACGAAATTCTCGAAACGGCGAGATTGCTGACCCTTTCCGAGGGTTGGACAAGAACGGAAAAACAGCTTGAACGCGATAAAACCGAGCTTAAAAAATGCACCGAGGAATTTGAATATCTCAAAAAACTTCGCGATGAGCATATCCAAACGAAAGACGATGCCGACAAAGCGTTTTCAATGGCGGCGGAGATACGTTCGCATCTTTCGGACTATGATGAATATGACGGCGCGATACAAGAGGTATCAGAGCTGAAAAACAAAATCAATGTATCCGAAAAAGAAATTTCCGATACCGACAAAGCTCTTAAAGAATTCCAACGGATGCTTGCGGATTTAACGGCGGAACAAGCCGATCTCAAAGGTGCCGACAACGAAAAGCCAAAGCTTGAATTGCAAAAAGCCGAGATTGACGATAACATTATCAAGCTGAACGAACTGACATCGGACTTGGATAATTTAGACCGTTTGAGCGCGGAGACAAAGCGCGCACAGGAGCTTTATATAAAAAAATCAAATACTGCCCAAGACCTGAGAGATACTTATTCGTCAATGCACAAGGCGTTTCTCGATGAACAAGCCGGGATAATGGCGGAATCGTTAAAAGACGGACAACCCTGTCCCGTATGCGGCTCAAAGACACATCCCAACAAGGCACATAAGTCCGACATCGCCCCGACAAAGCAAGAACTCGATGACTGCCGCGCCACCGCCGATGATGCCGACAGAGCCGCGGCAAGCGCGAGCCTTGCGGCAGGCGAGGCAAAAGGCAAACTTACCTCTGCACAAGCCGCGGTTCGGAGTGCCGCAGAGAGTTTGCTCAAAATTGACGTCAAAAAATCCGAATCGGAAATACGCGGCGCGATTGCCAAATATACAGAGGGGCTGACCGCCGAGGCTGAAAACTTATCAAAAATGATAAGTTTAATTGACAAAAAAATCTCACGGAATGCCGAAATCGAATCCCTTATTTCGGAAACACGCAAAAATATTGACGATATTTCAAAAAGGCAAGAGAATCATAAACGGGAATTTTCCGTTATGTCGGCCGAGCTTGTCGCGGCAGAGAAAAAAATAAAGAAATTATCGGACAGGCTCACCTTTGCCGCAAAAGCCGAGGCATTGCAAAAAATATCGGAATGCGAAAACGTTAAAAACGTTTTTGAGTGCCGTCTTGAACAAATAACGCACGATTATAACGAGTGTGACAAAAAAATTGAAACACTGAAAAAATCAATCGAAACGGCACACGAAAATCTTAAAGATAAAAACGATACCGATGTTGAATCGGAAAAACTTCATCAAAAAGAATTAAGCGATGAAAAAATGCGGCTCGGCGATGAACAAAGGACCGTGTTCGCACGGATAAAGACCAACACCGACGCCTTAAACGGAATTTGTCAAAGACTCGATGAGGCAACGGCGGCGGAAAAACGCATCTCTTGTATAAAATCTCTCGCCGATACCGCAAACGGAAACATAAGAGGAAAGGAACGCGTCACTCTCGAGGCTTATATTCAAGCATCATATTTTGACAGGATAATCGAACGCGCAAACCGCCGTCTTATGATTATGACAAATGCTCAATACGAGCTTATACGCCGAAAGAATGCTGAGAACAAACAGAGTCAAAGCGGCTTAGAATTAGACGTAATCGACCACTATAACGGCAGTGAACGAAGCGTAAAAACCCTCTCGGGCGGCGAATCGTTCATGGCTTCGCTTTCTCTTGCCCTCGGTCTGTCGGATGAGATTCAGTCCGCATCGGGCGGCATAAAACTTGATACGATGTTTGTTGATGAGGGGTTCGGCTCGCTTGACGAGAACTCTCTGCAACAGGCAATGCGTGCGCTTTTGTATTTAACCGAGGGAAACCGACTTGTCGGAATTATCTCTCACATCGGCGAACTTAAACAAAAAATCGACAAACAAATTGTTGTCACAAAAGATTCGTTCGGAAAAAGCCGCGCGAAAATCATATCATAACAAATACGGAAATTTTAACACTGATTATGCCGGTACAAATGGCAAAACGGAGGTTTTATAAATGAAAAAATCAAAGGGCAAGGACACAAAAACAAATGCCATGCGAATTTTGGATAAAAACAAAATCGCATACAAAGAACATCTTTATGAATGTGACGGATTTATGGACGGCGTTTCGATTGCGCAAAAACTCGGACAGCCGACGGAACGGGTATTTAAAACCCTCGTTGCCGAGGGAAAAAGCAAGCAATATTATGTTTATATGCTGCCCGTTGCGGAGGAGCTGAATCTCAAAGCCGCCGCTGCGGCGGTCGGCGAAAAGTCGGTTGAGATGATTCACGTCAAGGACATAAACGCAATCACAGGATATATCCGCGGCGGATGCAGCCCGATAGGAATGAAAAAGCAATTCAAAACCGTTGCCGATTCAAGCGCAAAAAATTTTGATGAAATCATCTTCAGCGGCGGCAGGCTCGGCGCACAGATAGAGATGAATCCGAACGAGCTGGCGGATTTAATCAATATGGATTTTGCGGATATTATAACGTTGCCGCAGATGTCCCCCGCCTCATAGGCGGCGGGTTCCATTCCGGAATTTCAGTGGGAGTTATAATCTCCCACTGGAATTCCGGAGGAGCCAATGCTCCCTGCGACTATTGCAATCTGTCGCAAGTTCTGCTCTTTGCAAGCAAAGCAGAATCGTTGCTCCGATTTAAAAATAAATTTGCCGACCTTTGCAATATGCAAAGGTCGGCTATCTTATTTTTTATTTTTCGAACATATCCGCAAGCTTTCTTACCGATGCGGAAAGATTTTTGATTCCGTCAAACACGTTTTCTTTGTTATGATTGTTTAGATAATAGCATGCCTCAAGAGTGAAATATCCCTTATACTTAATTTTCTTCAACGCGGCAACAATTTTATCAAAGTCAATATCCATCGAAAACGGTATCTGGTGCGAATCGTGCCATCTGTCATTATCGTGAATATGCAATGCCGCAAGTCTGTCGCCAAGTTTAAGTATCATCTCTTCCGCTGATGTGCCGAGACCTTTCATCTCTGCATGACCCAAATCAAGACACGCCACAAAATAATCATCATTTACCGCATCAAGATGCGCATTAAAACTTTCGGGGTCGCTGCAAGCGGCAGGCGCGGCACAATCCTTTTCGTTATTCCAGTTCCACATATTCTCTGTTGCGATTTTCACGCCGCAATCCTTTGCGAAAGGTAACAATTCAAAGTACATTTCCGCGTTTTTCTCCGGCGAGCTGTCATTATCGGGATGGATTATGCATATCTTTCCGCCTGCCTCTGCCGTACATTCGATTGCACGTTTGAGATATGAATATATTTCTTTTTTCATAACAGGAAACGGCGCGTGTGATTGATTACACTCTATCCCGTTATCACGACCGATTCTTTTCAGCTTGCGTGCAAATTCAAGAGAACGATTTCCTCTCAACGGATGATTATTCTCTAATATACAGTTATTTTCCCAATCCCACCGCGCCATATTAAACATAGAAAAATCCCACGCGTCAAACCCGGCTTTGGCTATGTATTCAACAGCGCGTTCCTCGCCGACCTTTTTTGCAATTGAATCGATTTCAGTAGAAGTTTTCATAATAAAAACGCCTTCCTTTATTCATAAAAATTTTTAACATGCACATTGTAACAGAAATATTCCCGATTGTCAATAAAATTAAAAACATTTCCCAATATTGTGTCATTTATCACATTTTGATGAACAAAATGCTCATTTTTGGATGTTGTTTTATGAGCAAATCACGTGCGTCACGATACGTTTATTAAATTATACGGTTATTCGATAAAACAAAACGGAGCAAGCAATTTCTTGCACCGCTGTGGGAAAGGCGAACCATAGAGATATTTGCGCCGCAGGCGCCGCTTCGCAAAAGGTTGGTAATGAGCCAAAGGCGTTATGAAGGCGCTTGCAACTGAATAGCCGACGCAAATGTGACCTTTTGCGATAAAGGAGGAGCAGCGGCATGAGTGCGCTCTGATTTTTTGCAAAAAAAATCAGAGCAAGCGATATATAGCTTGCTCCGACGTGGAGCTGGTAATAGGACTTGAACCTACAACCTGCTGATTACAAATCAGCTGCTCTGCCAATTGAGCTATACCAGCATACCCTGCGTCAAAACTGACGAATATAAGAATACCACATTTTTGCGTCTTTGTCAAGGGTTTTTTCAAAAATTTTTTAAATTTTTTCTTTGAGTTAATTTTCAAAACGTCCGTACACTCAAAAAGCGTATTTCGGCGCATCGGGTCTGTCTCTGCAAATCGCTATGTTTTTCCGTAATAAAATATCTTTTATTTTATATTTTTCACCGATTTTTTATAAAAATTAATATTTCGGACAGGCAATGAATATACTTAAACTGTATAACCTGATGTTAGCTGACCGAACCCGATTTTAAGAGGTGGATTTCCGCTCAAACGGAGTTAAAATACTCGGCAATCCGTCATCAGGATTACCTCCGTTTTTGCCTTGTTTGAACAAAAATCCTCACTCTTAAAATTCTTTGACCTTAATCGGATGGAATTTTGAGAAGATTTTGGTGCAGAGGATACAGGCGGGCTGACGCCCGACAAAGACGACAAATCAAAATATTCCTAAATTACGCCGATTAAGGCGGGTTCGGATAACTAATATCAGGTTAACCGTCATTTGACATACAATAACGCATTCTGCCGAAAAAATGTAATTTATACAAAAAAATGCGATGAAAACGTGGTTTTTCTAAATTCTGAACAAAAATGTGTTTGAGATTTTGTGAACATTTTTTCTAAAATAAAATAGACAGCACCGAAAAAATATGATATAATTATACTATTAAATATACCTAATTTTCGAGAGTGAGTATTAATGTTTTTTATATAAAATTTCATATAAAATTCATATGAAATACACACAAAATTAACATTAAACGGACAGCGTTCCGTACTGTGATTATTTGCAAAATTAAAACGCACGGAGGATTTACAAATGACAAAAAAGACAAGACCATATTCCGACAACGCGGCAAAATGTTATATAGACGATGCGGCGATGTACCTTTTTAACAGCGGTACGAATTATGAGAGCTATCATATGCTCGGTGCGCACCGCGCAAAAGGCAAAAACGGCTCTGACGGATTTATTTTTGCTGTCTGGGCACCGAACGCAAAGACTGTTTCGGTTGTGTGTGACGCCAACGGCTGGGACCGAAATATGGGGCGTATGACAAAACATATAAACTCGGGCATCTGGGAAGGCTTTGTGCCGAACGCCGACGAAGGACAAAATTATAAATTCAGCATCGAGGACTATGCCGGAAACGTTTTTTTAAAGGCCGACCCGTATGCGTTTTATTCCGAGGTAAGACCGGCGACCGCTTCGGTTCTTGCTGATTTGTCTTATAACTGGGAGGACGGCGAATGGCTTAAGCACCGCTCGGAAACCGCGCCGTATGACAAGCCGATAAACATTTATGAAATGCATTTCGGTTCGTGGAAAACAAAAGAGGACGGTTCGCACTATACCTATACCGAAATGAAAGACGAGCTTATTCCTTATATAAAAAAAATGGGTTATACGCACATTGAGCTTATGCCGATATGCGAGTATCCGTTTGACGGAAGCTGGGGCTATCAGGTGACGGGGTATTATTCGGTCAACAGCCGATACGGACACCCGACGGAATTTAAAAATTTTATTGATGCGTGCCACAATAACGGCATCGGCGTAATTATGGACTGGGTTCCGGCGCACTTTCCGCGTGACGCTCACGGGTTGGCAAGGTTCGACGGCACTCCGCTTTTTGAACATCCCGATTCACGCCGCGGCGAGCATAAAGAGTGGGGAACTCTCGTTTTTGACTGGACAAAAACGGAAATATTTTCGTTTTTGATTTCGAACGCCCTGTTTTGGATAAGCGAATATCACATAGACGGTCTGAGGGTTGACGCGGTATCGAGTATGCTTTATCTGGACTATAACCGCCGTGACGGCGAATGGATTCCGAACAAATTCGGCGGCAAGGAAAATTTAGAGGCGATTGACTTTTTGCAAAAGCTGAATACCGCGGTTTTCGAAAGATTCCCGAACGTGATGATGATTGCCGAGGAATCAACGGCGTGGGGCGGTGTAACAATGCCGGTCAGCGCGGGCGGCTTAGGCTTTAACTTTAAATGGAATATGGGTTGGATGCACGATATTCTCGATTATATGCAATGCGACCCTCTGTTCCGAAAGGGCAATCACACCAAGCTGACCTTTCCGATGATGTACGCTTTTTCGGAAAACTATATACTCCCTCTCTCCCATGACGAGGTTGTACACGGAAAGCGTTCGTTGATTGATAAGATGTGGGGAACATACGAGGAAAAGTTCGCTGAGCTAAGGCTCTTATACGCGTTTATGTATGCTCACCCCGGAAAGAAACTTTTGTTTATGGGCGGCGAGTTCGGACAGTTTGTGGAATGGCGGTTCGCCGAACAGCTTGACTGGCTGCTTGACAAATACGAGCTTCATATAAAAATGCGCGAATACTGTGCGGCATTGAACGAATTTTATCGCACTAACCCCTGTATGTTTGAGATTGAACGCGAAAGCGGTGACTGGAAGGGCTTTAAGTGGCTGAACGCAGAGGATGGCGCAAACAGCGTTTTATCGTTTATGCGCATCGATAAAAGCGAAACCGAAAAAGTTGCGGTTATAATAAACTTTACCCCGGTACACAGAGAAAATTATGTTCTCGGCGTACCCGAAGAAGGCGAGTTTACCACAGTTCTATCGACCAATGCAAAAAGCTGGGGCGGTGACGGAAAAGGCAGCCGAAAGTGCAAAACGCGCGCGGTCGCAAACCACGGCTTTGCATACTCGATAAACATAGATATTCCGCCTCTGACAGCAATGTATATGAACTTTAAACCTGCGCCGAAAAAGAAAAACCGAGTTTTATAATTACGGCAAATAGGTGCGATTATATGATTTGAAATTTAGATAAAAAATAATCTTGCGCTGTTGCGATTGCGGCGGCGAACGGATATATGAAAGGAATGAAGTAGTTTATGAAATCAAAGGAATGTGTGGCAATGATACTTGCCGGAGGTCAGGGAAGCCGTTTGGGAATTCTGACAAAGACAGTTGCGAAACCTGCTGTTCCGTTCGGAGGAAAGTACAGAATAATAGATTTTACCCTAAGTAATTGCACACACTCGGGAATCGACACGGTAGGCGTTCTGACTCAATATCAGCCGCTCGAACTCAATACTTATATAGGAAGCGGTCAGCCGTGGGATTTGGACAGGTCCAACGGCGGCGTATACGTTCTTCCGCCGTACACATCGGCGGACAAGGGCGAATGGTATAAAGGCACGGCGAATGCAATATACCAGAATTTAAGCTTTATTGAGCAATTCAACCCGAAATACGTTGTGATATTATCGGGCGACCATATTTATAAAATGGATTACAGCAAGATGTTAAAACGCCACAAAACAGCCGGCGCGGACGCGACCATTGCGGTCATAGAAGTCCCGTGGGAGGAAGCATCGAGATTCGGTATAATGAACACGGACGAGGATTCGAACATTACCGAATTTGAGGAAAAGCCGTCAGAGCCGAAAAGCAACCTTGCGTCTATGGGCGTGTACTGTTTCAGCTGGGACGTTCTTAAAAAGTACCTGACCGAGGACGAAAACGACCCCGAATCACAAAACGATTTCGGAAAGAACATAATCCCCAAAATGCTCGGTGCGGGTCTGAAGCTTGTTGCGCACAGATTTGACGGATACTGGAAAGATGTCGGTACAATCCACAGTCTTTGGGAAGCAAATATGGAGCTTTTGGACGATGAATCAGGAATACAGCTCAACGATGCGGATTGGAGAATCTTCAGCAAAAACCCGATAAAACCGCCGCATTATATTTCATCGGACGCAAAACTCAGCAATTGCTATGTCACAGAGGGCTGTGAAATCCACGGCGATATTGAACACTCGGTTATATTCGAAGGTGTGACAATCGAACCCGGGGCAAAGGTTGAAGATTCTATAATATTCCCCGGCGCGGTAATAAAAGAAGACGCGATTATTTATAAGTCCCTCATCGGAACGAACACCGTTATCGGTAAGGATTGTTATATCGGTTCTGTTTCCGAGGACGCAAATAATGAGTGGGAAAACAAAAAACTCTGCAGCAATGATATTACCGTTATCGGCGCAAATGTTGAAATAGGCGATAAGGCAAAAATTGCAAGAAATTCGATGGTAACCGAAAATGTTGACAAATAATTCGGCTTTAATCGCAATAGAGTACGAAAGGATGTTATATAAATGAAAAATGATTTAATGGGGCTTATATTAGCGGAAAACCCCGAAGCAGGTATGGGCGAGCTTGTCGCGGTACGTTCGCTTGCCGCTGTTCCGTTCGGCGGCAGATACAGAATAATCGACTTTGTGCTTTCGAATATGGTAAACTCGTCCATCATCAACGTGGGTATAGCCACGCCGTATAATTATCAGTCGCTGAGCGACCATTTGGGCACGGGCAAGCCGTGGGATTTGGACAGAAAGGGCAACGGATTATTCATTCTTCCGCCGAAAGAGATTGCCGAACCAGGCGAACTCAGAGGCGGCGTTGATACCCTCAACGGAATCATGCACTATCTCGCAAAGTCAAAACAGAACTATGTTTTAATCGCGGAATGCAATGCTCTCTGTAACATTGATTATTCGGAGGTTTTAAAAGAGCATATCGAAAGCGAAGCCGATATTACTCTTATCTATAACAAAACGGACGACCTCGACAGAAAAGAGCTGTCAAGCCGCATATTGCTTGATGTCGATGATGACAAACGTGTTCGCGATATACACGTTTATCCCATTAAGCAAAAAACAAGCTGTTCGTATATGCATATGATGATGATAAAGCGTTCGTTATTAATGGAACTTGTCGGTGACGCAGCGGCGCATAACAAGCACTATTTGTCAAGAGACATTCTCCTTCCGAATGTTGACAGGCTTAAAATCAACGGCTATGAATACACCGGATATTGCCGCCAGGTAAATAACGTAAAGGCATTCTTTAACGCGAACCTTGACATCCTCAACAAAGACATACGCGAGGAATTATTCGGACTTAACAATGATATGCCGATTTATACAAAGGTCAAAGATACCGTTCCGACCAAATACGCAACAAAAGCAGAGGTCAGCAACGCTCTTGTTGCGGATGGATGCTTAATCGAGGGAACGGTCAGAAACAGCATTTTGTTCAGAGGCGTTCATGTCGGCAAGGGCGCAACGGTTGAGAACTGTATTCTTATGCAGGATTCAGAGGTAATGGACAATTGTCTTGCCGAAAACGTAATATTCGATAAAGAGGTTATTTTACGCAACGGCAAAAAACTTGTGGGTCAAAAGACATACCCCATGGTTATCGAAAAGAAAACAATAATATAACGTTTCCGACGGTTTGTTTGACCGCACGGCAAAATTTAACAACAAGAAAAAGCATTTGATGAAAGGGTGAACAAATAATGAGTAAAATTTTAATGTGTTCTTCGGAAGCGGCACCGTTTGCCAAATCTGGCGGATTGGGTGATGTTCTCGGCGCATTGCCGCAGGCTCTTGCAAAAATCGGACATGATGTTCGGGTGGTTCTTCCCAAATACGGGTGTATTCCGTTTGAATATCTTGAAAAAATGGAATTTAAATTCTTTATATACGTTCCGCTCGGCTGGCGCAGAAAGTACTGCGGCGTTTTTGAGCTGAAAAAAGACGGTGTTACCTATTATTTTATAGATAACGAATACTATTTCGGTGACCCGTATCTTTACAAATGGAATGACCTCGAAAGGTTTGCGTTTTTTGATAAAGCGTGCCTCGAAATCCTTACCGAACTGGATTTTAAACCGCAAATAATTCATACTCACGATTGGCAGACAGGAATGATTCCCGTCCTACTTAACGCATATTATATAAACAATGAATTTTATCGCGGAATAAAAACGGTGTTCACCATTCATAATCTTAGATACCAGGGTATATATTCGATTGATACCGTTGAGGACTTTTTCTCAATCGGAAACGAATATTTTACCAATGACAAGCTCGAATTTCATGGCTGTGCGAACCTGCTCAAAGGCGGCATCGTGTATTCGGACTATGTAACAACAGTAAGCCCCACGTATGCCGAGGAAATAAAAACACCGCTCGGCGGCGAAAAGCTTGACGGTCTCTTGTCCGCACGCAGCAACTCTCTGTTCGGCATTTTAAACGGAATCGATTATAACGTTTATAATCCCAAAACGGATGAGCATATTTTTGAAAAGTACGATGCAAAAACCGTGCTTCAAAAGAAAAAGATAAATAAAATAAAATTACAGGAACAACTCGGCCTGCCGCAGGACGGCGAAAAGGCGATGATTGGAATCATTTCGCGTCTTGTTGACCAAAAAGGACTTGATTTGATTGCGGCGGCAATGAGCGAGCTTATGAGTATGGATATTCAGCTTGTCGTTGTCGGCACGGGTGAGTCACGATACGAGGAAATGTTCCGCCAGACGGCGTGGTACAATCCTCAAAAGATGTCGGCGAACATAATGTTCAGCAACGACCTTGCGCATAAGGTTTACGCGGCTTGTGACATTTTTCTTATGCCGTCAATGTTTGAACCGTGCGGATTGAGCCAGCTTATCGCGTTCAAATACGGTACAATCCCCGTTGTGCGTGAAACGGGCGGTTTAAAGGACACCGTTATTCCGTACAACGAATATACCGGCGAGGGTAACGGATTTAGTTTTTCACCGTATAACGCGTCCGATATGATGTACATCCTGCGTATGGCTCTCGGATTTTTTGCGGATAAAGAAATATGGAATAAACTTATCACCAACGCGATGAAACTTGACTTTTCGTGGAAAGCCTCGGCAAAGAAATATGACGAGATGTACGCAAATTTATTAAAGTAGTAAAATATAAATAAATGTATTAAAAAATAAGAACAGCAAAGGGCTGAACGAAATCAATCGTTCAGCCCTTTGCCGCATGATTCTTCGGAATACCTTAACCGTACCATATTTTCGATTAATTAAAGCAATACGGAAGCATTTAATAACTTGGAACAAGAAATAAAATAACATAGAAATTTACCAAAGTGAAAACCAACCTAATTAAAGGAATATGATTATTAAACGCCCGAAATATGTGCGTAAAGGGCAAAAAACAACTGCTTTCTAAAATCGGAGTGAGGCGTGCGTCGCCCCGAAAAATCATTTATCGAATTATGTTCTGATATGCGGCAAATATATCAATAATATAAACATTAAATACAAAAATATAATCGTTGACAAATATGCGCTAATGCCAAATCATATTCATTTAATTATATTTATTCACGGGACGTCGAGGACGCCGTCCCCTACTATTCATAATTTATATAATCGTTTAAAAACGTGCAATATAAAAATTTTTGATTCAATATTTTATTCCACACGATATTCATCAAACAGAATATATGTCACAGCTTACGCAGCAAAGCACAATTTACCTTTTTGTAATTTAAAGAACGCCCCGTATGAAATACAGAGCGTTCTTTATTATTTGTTTTAACCGTTTTAATTCTTTCGGATATAATTATCTTTTGAGCAAAACGTCTTTTTCGTATTTTTCCACTTCGCCGAACCATTCGCCGTCTTTAGGCACACCGCAGCGTGTGCAATACTCATCCCAAATATCGCCCCAGGGCAACATTCTTACTTCTTCGTGTCTTACCATAAGCTCGGTCAGCTTATTCTCATCCTGAAGCTTTTTGAGCATCTCGGACGGTGTGCAAAGAGCCGTCAAAAGAGCGCGTTCCCAGCTTCTGATGCCGACTGCCCATGCCGCAACACGGTTGATGCTTGCATCAAAATAGTCAAGAGCCATATATACTCTGTCAAGAGCGTCACAGCGAACGATTTCTTTTGCCATTTCTTTTGTTTCATCATCATAGAGAACAACGTGGTCAGAATCCCATCTTACGCCCCTTGTTATATGCAATGCAATCTCGGGGAAGAAACACAAGAGTGCGGGGATTTTATCCGAAACGACTTCTGTCGGGTGATAATGTCCGTTATCCATAAGCGGCAGACAGCCCTCGTGTGTTGCAGCGAATGTCAGCGCAAATTCGGCACTTCCGGCGGTATATGATTCAACGCCGATACCGAATACCTTTGACTCTACGCACGGCTTAACCTTGTCAAAATCATAGGGTTCGGACAGGATTTCTTCTATTGATTCCTTATATCTCATTCTCGGACCCATTCTGTCCGCCGGAATATCCTTATATCCGTCACCTGTCCAGATGTTCATTACACAGGGAACACCTGTTTCTTCCGCAAAATACTGTGAAATTCTGATACACGCCTTTCCGTGTTCAATCCAGAACTTTCTCGTTTCCTCATCGGGGCTTGATAATGTCAAGCCGTCTTTAACCTTATCATGCGAAAAGAATGTCGGGTTAAAATCGATACCCATACCTCTTTCTTTTGCAAACTCAACCCACTTTGCAAAGTGTTTGGGTTCGAGTTTATCTCGGTCAACAAATTCGCCGTCCTCAAATATCGCATAGCACGCATGAAGATTGAGTTTCTTTTTACCGGGGCAAAGTGACATAGCCTTATCGATGTCATCCATAAGCTGTTGCGGCGTGGTCGCCTTTCCGGGATAGTTGCCTGTCGTCTGAATTCCGCCCGTCAGAGGTCCTTCGTGGTCAAACCCTATTACATCATCGCCTTGCCAGCAATGAACCGAAACAGACGCATTTTTCAGTTTCTCCATAGCCGCATCGGTGTCTACGCCCAATGCCGCAAATTTCTTTTTTGCTTCTTCATATCTGCTCATTTTGTTTAACTCCTTTATGTAAAAATTATTTATTTAACTGTTTTTATCGGAAAAGAATTGCGTATAAGCGCTCTTACCGCCTCAATATCGCCGACCGCTTTATCATGCAAAAGCTGTGCGCTTATATTACCGAGTGCCGTCGCTTCTATCGGGCCTGCGTATACTGTCTTTCCCGTCATTTTTGCGGTCATTTCATTCAGATAATTATCCTGACATCCGCCGCCGACTATTCTTATGCAATCGTATGTCTTGCCCATTATTTTCTCGATTGACGACACGGATTCGGCATAGCATTTCGAAAGGCTTACATACACGCACTGCATAAGCTGTCCGAGGTTTTGGGGAACATCGCTTCCGTGATTCTTGCAATAATTTTTTATTGCCTCGGTCATACTTTTCGGTGCAAGAAAACTGATGTCGTTTACATCAATTTCCGATTTAAAATCCTGTTCCTGTCTTGCAAAATCCGACAGCTCGGGGAACGAATATTTGTCGTTCAGCTCTCTCTTTATCGATTGGATAATCCAAAGACCCATTATATTTTTGAGATAGCGGAAACGATATTCTATTCCGCCCTCGTTGGATAATCCCTCTGCCGAACTTTCATCGGTGCAAATCGGCGCTTTGTTTTCCACGCCCATAAGCGACCA
The DNA here is from genome assembly GCA_900545865.1 of uncultured Eubacteriales bacterium. GTDB lineage: Bacteria > Bacillota > Clostridia > Monoglobales > Monoglobaceae > UMGS1820. The sequence continues at coordinate 34,891 of URAN01000001.1, read as the reverse complement.
TGTTCCCGAGCTTATATATACGCCCTCGCCGTTTTCCATCGGCACAGCCAATACCGCACTCGCGGTATCGTGCGTTCCGGGAAGAACAACCTCGCACTCAAAACCTACCTCTTGCGCAATCTCTTTTGTGAATGCTCCCACTCTTTCGGTCGGCATATGCAGCGGCGTAAACAACTTATCGGGAAGTCCGAGTTTGGATATAAGTTCTCTGTCCCAATCCTTTTTCTCTGCATCCAAAAGTCCGGTTGTGCTTGCATTCGTATATTCGTTCATCTTTATTCCCGTCAGCAAAAAGTTAAAATAGCATGGAAGCATAAGCCAGCTTTCCGCCGCATCGAGGATTTCCGGTGCCTGTTCTTTAACCGCCATTAACTGGAATATCGTATTAAACGGTTGCTCTTGGATTCCCGTGCGTTTATACAAATCGCTCTTTGATATGATATTTTTATAAATCATCTCAGGAATCCCGTTCGTGCGCGAATCACGATATGCGATTGTGTCACCGAGTATTTTATCATCTTTATCGAGCAAAACATAGTCCACACCCCATGTATCGATACCCATACTTGTCGGAATCTTTCCGATTTCACGGCATTTTTTCAGTCCGTTCTTTATCTCATTGAACAAGCGGTCTATGCTCCAACACAGATGTCCGTTTCGCTCATCCAAAAAGTTTTTGAAACGATAAACCTCCTCCAATACGATTTTTCCATCCTGAACCGACGCGAGCATATGCCGTCCGCTTGACGCGCCAATATCAACAGCAAGATAATATTTCATTTTTCTCATCCTTTCATCGGGCATATTCCCGATATTTTCATAATAGGCGTTTTGTGTCGGCGAATTAGCCTTGACAAAGCCGTTTTTTAATATTATACTATATAAGTACGATTTAATCAATAAAAATTTATCGGTTGTTTTGCAATTTCGCAAAACGAAAGGAGAATAACGTGAAAATTCCTTTCCCGTTATGCCTCCGATGGATTTAATTGCCCGTGCAATCGTCGCAACTCTCCTCTTGACTCGGTTGATTTCTTTGAAACAACCTCGTTTTAATCGGAGATTGCTCCTCTTTCCCAAAAAATTACGGATAAATCCTTATTTTTCGGGAACCCTTTTCTCGAAATGCACACGGGCGTAATAATCTCTTATCATTCTATACCCTGCGGATAAGAGAAATCAATTACTTGTTATGCCGGTGCAGGGCGGCGGAATGGAGATTATTATGAATACTCAACCCGTTTTACTCAAACCTGCATTTAAAGACTATCTCTGGGGCGGAACACGTTTGCGCACCGAATACGGCAAAGATTGTGGCCTTGACCGAATCGCCGAAAGCTGGGAGCTTTCCGCGCACAAAGACGGTCAAAGTGTTGTTGCGAGCGGCGACCTCTCGGGGAAAACCCTTACCGATTACATCGATGCCTGCGGCAGAGAAATTCTCGGAAGCCGCGGAACGGCTTTTGAAAAATTTCCGATATTGATAAAATTTATCGATGCAAAGCAAAAGCTTTCCGTGCAAGTTCATCCCGATGACGAATACGCATTGGCGAACGAAGGCGAATACGGAAAAACCGAAGTATGGTATGTCCTGTCCGCCGATGAGGGGGCTGCTTTGTATTACGGCTTTAACCGCAAAATCACAAAGGACGAATTTTTGGCGCGGATTTCTGACAACACTGTTGAAGATGTCTTAAACCGCGTTGAAGCAAAACCCGGTGACGTATTCTTTATTAAGCCCGGTACCGTTCACGCAATAGGCGAAGGTCTTTTGATATGCGAGATTCAGCAAAATTCCAATACCACTTATCGCGTATATGACTATAACCGCAGAGGTGCCGACGGAAAGCTGCGCGACCTGCATATCGACAAAGCGGCAGTCGTTGCCGATTACAACCCGTCCGCATCTGCCGACAGCAGCGGCGAGACAATCGCTCATGACGGATACACGAGCCGCACAATTGCGCAATGTAAGTATTTCACAACCGAGCGCATCGAGGTTTCCTCATCCGCCAAGCTGCCCGTTGACAACGAGAGCTTTCGCTCGGTCATCATAACCGACGGCAAGGCCGAGCTTACGGTCAGCGATACAACTCTTTCGGTCAAGTCCGGCGACAGCGTATTTGTCCCGGCGCAAGACGGAACAATTGACATCAACGGTTCCTGCGGTATTTTATTGTCATATGTATAAGTTTGTCTGATACATTAATCATAATCCACTCGCAAGATTTTATCAACCCCTTATATTGCGATATTATATCAAAATATTGCTGTTTGCACAGATATATACCAAAACCCGAATGTAACACGCTCGGGTTTTGGTTTTTGCAAGCAACAGCAGTTATTTACAGATAATTTATACTGTTCACAATTTATTAATTTTATTTTTACAATTTATTCACCACAAGAATATAAGAATATTGTATAATAAACTTGCAATCGAAAGATTGTAATTGCAAATACATAACTCCCTCCCTGAGGTTCGTTTCCCCAAGACGAGCCTCAATTTTTTGCAATTGCCCCGAGACGTCCTTTTTGGCGAATCGGGGCTTGTCCCTTTTATGGGGCTTTTTTTATTAACAGAGAGTCGCATTCAAAAAGGCATTGCCCCCAATTCGGGAGCAATGCCTTTGAAATCGCAATTTAAATTTCGATTAATGGATAATGCACTTTTCGGTGTCTTTGTCAAACAAGTGAATCTTGTTCGCATCCATAGCAATCTTTACTGTCTGTCCGACAGCGGTCGTTGTTCTCGGATTAACTCTTGCCGTAAAGTTTATATCCTCAATCTTAAAGTACAGATATGTTTCTGCGCCCATCATTTCGGTGAGGTCAATATCAACCGTTGCCACGCAATCGGGTGCGGATGAAATAAACGCCTCATCATCATAGATGTCCTCAGGTCTGATACCCATAATAACGGTTGCGCCGTTGTATGCCTTAACTTCTTCCTTTTTACCCTTACCGTCGGGGAGTTTGATCGAGAAGTTGCTGTGTCTGAGATATGTTCCGTCAGGCTTGCAATCAACGGTAACCTCGATGAAGTTCATCTGAGGGCTTCCGATAAATCCGGCAACAAACATATTGCAAGGATACAGATACAGATTTGTCGGCGAGTCAACCTGTTGAATAACGCCGTCTTTCATAACAACGATTCTTGTACCCATTGTCATAGCCTCTGTCTGGTCATGTGTTACATAGATAAATGTTGTCTGTAAGTTTTTATGCAGCTTACCAATCTCGGTTCTCATCTGAACTCTGAGCTTTGCGTCAAGGTTAGAGAGAGGTTCGTCCATAAGGAATACTTTAGGTTCACGCACAATTGCACGTCCCAAAGCAACACGCTGTCTCTGACCGCCCGACAAAGCCTTAGGCTTTCTGTCGAGAAGGTGTTCGATGCCGAGAATCTGAGCCGCCTCTTGAACCTTTTGTTTAATAACGTCTTTCGGTACTTTTCTGAGTTTAAGACCGAATGCCATGTTTTCAAATACCGTCATATGCGGATAGAGTGCATAGTTTTGGAAAACCATTGCTATATCTCTGTCCTTGGGCACAACATCATTCATCAGCTGGTCGCCGATATAAAGTTCGCCCTCCGTAATTTCCTCAAGACCTGCTATCATTCTGAGTGTGGTGGACTTACCGCAGCCCGAAGGACCAACGAATATTATAAACTCTTTATCCTCAATATCCAAATTAAAATCTGTAACAGCGGTAAAGCCGCCCGAATAAGTCTTTGTTATGTTTTTAAGACTTAAACTTGCCATAATAAAAACCTCCTAAATAAATGTCAATTAATAACGCTCTTTACTCTAAATATTGTAACATAAAACGCACAAAATTGTTAGAGCCTAAATAAACAAATTTAAAATTTTTATTTTAGTGAAAATGTATAAAGAAAAATGAGCCTTTTGTCAGCCTTTTCAAAAAACAACAAAATTAAATATATTTTTCTGTTATACTTGAAAAATTGTAACAAATCGGTTATAATGTAAGTAATATCAACGTGCGGCAAACCGCGCAAATTGGGGCAAAGCCCGATAATAACCTTAGGCACGGATTTTGCCGAGGGTTATGATTTTAAAATTACCGCTGCCGCCTGCGGCGGCTTAAAAGGAGTTTTTACTATGATAAAAGTTGGTGTACTCGGAGCAACCGGTTATGCCGGAATCGAAACGGTTCGGCTTATTCTTCGTCACAGTGAAGCGAATCTTACACGCGTTGTCTCGCATTCAAACGCAGAAAAAAAGGTTTCCGCTCTCTATCCCAATCTCAGAGGAATCTGTGATATGGAATTCACATCTCTCGACATTGATGACATCGCAAAGAATTGTGACGTGGTATTCACCGCGCTTCCGCACGGAGCGTCAAAAGAAGTTATTCCGAGCCTTTTTAATGCGGGTCTTAAAGTAATCGACCTCTCGGGTGACTTCAGATATGACGACCCCAAGGTATATGAAAAATGGTACGGACAGCCGCACTCGAATCCCGAGCTGCTTGAAAAGGCGATTTACGGTCTGTGTGAGCTTTATCGCGACAAAATAAAGAACGCCGACCTTGTAGGAAACCCGGGGTGTTATACTACCTGTTCGATAACCGGGCTTTATCCGATAGTCAAGTCGGGAATCGCCGATAACCACAGCATCATTATTGACGCAAAATCGGGCGTAACGGGTGCAGGTCGAGGTCTGAACCTTGCCAATATGTTTTGTGAATGCACCGAGAGTATGAAAGCGTATAAGGTTGCAACGCATCGTCACACATCGGAGATAGAACAAGAGCTTTCGCACGCCGCGGGCGAGGATATAATGCTGTCATTCACACCGCACCTCGCGCCTATGAAACGCGGAATTTTCGCGACCTGTTACATTAACTTGAACGGCAAACACACAACCGAAGAAATAGTTGATATGTATAAAGAATTTTACAAGGGCGAACAATTCATCGATGTTTATGACGCCGGAACGTTGCCCGAAATAAAAAATGTTGTCGGTTCAAACCGCGTCGGAATCGGAATTGTTGTTGACGAGCGCTTGAACCGTGCCGTTATAATTTCCTGTCTTGACAACCTTATAAAAGGCGCGGCCGGACAGGCGATTCAAAATATGAACATTATGTACGGGCTGCCCGAAAACATGGGGCTTGAAAACATAGCTGCATATCTGTAAAATTCACAGGAGGATGATGAAAATGAATCAACCGGAGATAAAACCTATTATCGACAAAGCAAAAATATTGGTCGAGGCTTTACCTTACATACAAAAGTTTAACGGCAAAACCGTTGTTATCAAATACGGCGGAAACGCAATGATAAATGATGAGCTTAAAAACAAGGTGATGGAGGACATAACCCTGCTTAAATACATCGGAATAAACCCGATTGTCGTACACGGCGGCGGTCCGGATATTTCAAAGGCTCTGAAAAAATTCGACATAGAAAGCGAATTTATCAACGGCTTGCGCGTGACCGATGAAGAAACGATGAATGTTGCTCGAATGGTGCTTATCGGAAAGACAAACAAAGAAATTGTTTCCTTGCTCGGAACAAAGGGCGGCAAGGGTCTCGGAATCTCGGGTATAGACGGAAAGCTTATTGAGTGTAAAAAGTATTACACCGATGTTGACGGCAAAAAGACCGATATAGGCTATGTCGGCGAGATTGTGAACATAAACGAAAAGGTTCTCGACATTATGACGAGTGATGATTACATCCCGGTTGTCGCACCGATTGGCGTTGACAAAGACGGCAACAGCTATAACATCAACGCGGACACCGTTGCAGGCGCAATTGCTGCCGCACTGCAAGCGGAAAAGCTTATTTTATTGACCGACATTGAGGGAATAAAAGAAAGCCCCGACAGTGAAGATATTATATACGAGATAGGCAAAAAAGAGATAAACAAGATGATTGAGGACGGAAAGATTGTCGGCGGAATGATTCCGAAAGTTCGCGGCGGTCTCGAGGCGATTGACGCCGGCGTAAACACCGTCCATATTATTGACGGAAGAATTCCGCACTGTCTGTTGCTCGAAATCTTTACCAACAGCGGTATCGGAACAATGATAACGAGATAACGGCAATTTTAAAGGTTGGTGAATGTCTTATGTGGAAACAGAAAATCGGCATTTCCGTCGACAACGATTATTCGCGTCCGACAACCGAAATTATAGGCATTGTTGCAAATGCAGGCTTTGACGCGATTTCACCCGTATGGGAAGATAACATTGATGTTGATTCAATCGTCAATGCCGCAAAGGATAACGGTCTGATTCTACAATCCTTACACGCGCCGTTCGGCAACTCTGCCAATATGTGGAGTGCGGAAAAAGAGATTTATATACCTGCCGTATCCGAGCTGTTAAAATCCGCCGAATTTTGTGCGAAATCCGAAATTCCGATACTGGTCGTGCATACTTGGATTGGATTCGAGAACGTTCCATCTCCCACAGAATCGGGAATCAAAAATTTCGACATTCTTGTTGACAAAGCAAAAAGGTTGGGAATCAAAATCGCATTTGAGAACACCGAGGGCGAAGAACATCTGTTTGCTTTAATGGATGCTTTCAAAAATAATGATACCGTTGGATTTTGCTGGGATTCGGGGCACGAAATGTGCTATAATCATTCCCAAGACCTGCTCGGAAGATTCGGAGAAAAGCTTATAATGACGCACTTAAACGATAACCTCGGAATAAGCAGGTTTGACGGCGTTACGTATTGGACTGATGATTTACATTTACTTCCGTTTGACGGAATTGCCGACTGGGATTATAACATATCGCGGATGAAAAAATCTAAAAGACAGGAAATTTTGAATTTTGAATTAAATATTGTCTCAAAACCAAACAGACACGAAAATGACGTATACGGTAAAATGACATATGAGGAATATTTTGCCGAATGTTATAAAAGAGCGTGCCGCATAGCATACAAATACGCGGATAAATAATCGTCTGCAGGCGCAGGCAATTGATGAACATCTCATGGTGATATATTTGTCAAATTGTGTGGCTAACACAGCTTAGCGAATTTTTATCGGTTTTAAAATCCGATATGTATTCATCAAACGCAATGTATGGCTCAATCCCGTAGGGGCGCCCCCGTGTGGGTGCCCGAACATACGAACAAATGCCGCAAGCCCCACGGATAATCACCTAATTTTAAAATTACCCAAAAGAAAAAGCTCGGCGAAATGCCGAGCTTTTAAATTGCATTTAAACTTATTTAAGTTCAACGGTTGCGCCAACTTCTTCGAGCTTAGTTTTGATTTCTTCAGCTTCTTCTTTAGCAGCAGCCTCTTTAACCGGCTTAGGAGCGCCGTCAACCAATGCTTTTGCATCAGCAAGACCGAGACCTGTTATTTCTCTTACAACTTTGATAACCTTAATCTTCTGGTCACCTGCAGCAGCAAGAATAACGTCAAATTCGCTCTTTTCTTCAGCAGCCTCACCTGCACCTGCAGCACCTGCAACCATAACGGGTGCAGCAGCAGATACGCCAAACTCTTCCTCCAATGCCTTTACCAGGTCATTTACTTCCAGCAATGTTAATTCTTTTATTTCGTCAAGAATCTTTGTTACATCAGCCATTTTAAAATCCTCCATATAAATTAATTTTCTTTTAGTTTTTAATTAAATGCGACCGACCGAAAATTATTCTTCGGTAGCAGCCTCTTCTGCCGGAGCCGCCTCTTCAGCAGCCGGAGCAGTTTCTTCGGCAGGTGCAGCTTCTTCAGCGGCAGCCGCCTTTCCGGGTGTAGCCTCTTCGTCAACGATAGCCTGCAATGTTCTTGCGAGCTTGCTAATCGGTGACTGCAACGAGCCGAGCATCTTAGAGATAAGAACCTCTTTAGAGGGAATAGAAGCATAAACCTTAATTTCATCAAGGCTTACTACTTTTCCGTCAATAAAGCCGCCCTTGATTTCAAGAGCCTCATTGTCCTTTGCAAAATCAACCAAAACCTTTGCCGGTGCAACAACATCTGTGTCACTTGTAGCAATGGCGGTCGGTCCGTGAAGAACATCGTCCAACTCATTCATACCCAATTCGTTTACGGCAAAGCGAGTCAGCTTATTTTTAACAACTGTATAGCTTACGCCTGCCTCTCTCAGTTTTACACGCAGCTCGGTATCCTGTGCAACGGTTAAACCTCTGTAATCCGCAAGAATACCTGCTTGTGCATTCTGAAATCTTTCTTTAAGCTGTTCTACTATCGCCTTTTTGTTTTCTAAAACTTTTTGACTTGGCAATATAATATCCTCCTTTCTGTCTTTAAATTCCGCTTGGAAATTCATCGACAGAGCCAATGAAAACCCCGCATATCAACAGACATACGGGGATAAATTGCAATTTAATGCAGTTTGTATCCTCGGCAGGACTTACGGCTTGCGCCGCCTGCTGTCTGCGGAACTCTATATAAAAATGTTTTTTTCGGATTAATCACTCCGGTGTTAGATTAACTTACCGGGGTTAAGTTTGATTCCGGGGCCCATTGTTGAGGCAACCGAAACCGATTTGAGATACTGACCCTTAGCAGCCGCCGGCTTAGCCTTTATAATTGCGGACATCAAAGCGTCAAAGTTCTCTGTGAGTTTTTTCGCGCCGAAAGACGCTTTTCCGATAGGACAGTGGATAATATTGCTCTTATCCAAACGGTACTCGATTTTACCTGATTTAATCTCTTGGATTGCACGGGTAACATCGGGTGTAACCGTACCTGCCTTGGGGTTAGGCATAAGTCCTTTAGGACCGAGAATTCTACCTATTCTGCCGACAACGCCCATCATATCGGGTGTTGCAACGACAACATCAAAATCAAACCAGTTTTCGGTCTGAATTTTTTGTGCCAAATCTTCTGCACCAACATAATCTGCACCTGCAGCCTTAGCCTCATCAGCCTTGCCCTCACGCGCAAAAACCAGAACACGTACGTTTTTACCTGTACCGTTGGGAAGTACAACCGCACCTCTGACCTGCTGGTCGGCGTGTCTGGAATCGACACCTAATTTTGCGTGAAGTTCAACAGTCTCGTCAAACTTGGCTGTCGCTGTTTTGCAAACAAGCTCAAACGCTTCATCAGTGTCGTATAACTTACCTTTTTCAAGCAGCTTAACGCTGTCCTGATACTTTTTACCTTTCTTCAATGTAAATCCTCCTATGGTGGTTCAGCAGGGTTTTGTTATGACCCCTCCCACTATTTTAAAAGCCGTATGAAATTATTCCTCTACGGTAACACCCATTGAACGGGCTGTGCCGGCAATCATAGACATAGCTGCCTCAACGGAAGCTGCGTTAAGATCGGGCATTTTTTGTTCAGCAATAGCTTTAAGGTCTGCTTTGCTGATTTGTGCAACCTTTGTCTTATTCGGTACACCCGAACCGCTCTGAATCTTGCACGCCTTTTTGATAAGAACCGGCGCCGGCGGAGTTTTTGTAACAAAGGTGAAAGAACGATCCTGATATACTGTGATAACAACAGGGATAACAAGACCTGCGTCCTTTTGAGTTTTTTCATTAAACTGCTTTGTAAAGTCCATAATGTTTACACCGTGCTGACCGAGAGCCGGACCAACCGGTGGCGCAGGGGTCGCCTTACCTGCAGGAATCTGCAATTTAATGTAACCTGTGATTTTCTGTGCCATTTTAGATACACCTCCTCATTTCACAAACGTGGTAATATCGGAATGCCGCATATCGGGTATTCCTCCCACCATCGCGGTAATTGCCGCGATAAAATAAACGGACTCAGCCGTGTGGGTAACAAATTTGATGTCAAATCAAGGTCAATCGGCTTTCGGCATTTATTATACCAATGCCTCAACCTGATTAAATTCAAGCTCAACATCGGTATCTCTGCCAAACATCGAAACCTTTGCATGAACTTTTTTCTTGTCCGTTTGAATTTCGGTAATGATACCGACAAACCCTTCAAGCGGACCGTATTTGACTCTGATATTATCGCCGACCGAAAAGTCGAGCTGTACGGTCTTATGTTCAAGACCCATATTCTCAACCTCTTTGGCGGATAGAGGAACGGGCTTTGAGCCGGGGCCGACAAAGCCGGTAACACCGCGGCAGTTACGCACAACATACCAGCTTTCATCTGTCATAATCATCTTGACCATAACATAGCCGGGGAATATTTTGCGTTCCACAATCCTCTTTTTATTGTCTTTTATTTCAATAACCTCTTCCATCGGAACTTTTATATCCTGAATGATGTCGGACATATTTCTGTTCTCAACGGTTTTGGTTATATCGGCCATTACTTTGTTTTCATAACCGGAATAGGTATGAGCAACATACCATTTTGCGTCTTTCGAAGCCATATAATGCGGGAAAATTCCCTTCCCTCCTATATTATCTGGTAATAAACAACTGCATGAGCCATGTAAACAGGACATCAAGTCCGCATATTACAGCGCCCACAATCAGAACATATACCAAAACGGTAATGGTATTGTTTTTAACTTTACCGCGGCTCGGCCAAACGACTTTTTTCATTTCAGCCTTAACTTCTTTAAAATAATTTGCGATTCTCGCAAATAAATTAGGCTTTGTCTGATCCATACTTTCCACTCCTAAACCTTATTGGGTCAACCGTCTTTCGGCTTTGTCAAACAACGAACACCTTGTCCGCGTTTTCCGAAATCCAACGTCATCCCATTCGTATTCCGGCTGTCCTGATTTCATTGCTTTATGCGATGCCGGGTCGCATGACCGAACCTCAAAACAGATATTTAAGATTCGTCTTTTTCATCTCTCTGTTGATTTTGTCTTATTTTGTCTCTTTGTGCACGGTGTGCTTTCTGCAGAAACGGCAGTATTTTTTAAGCTCGAGTCTGTCGGGACAATTCTGTTTATTTTTTGTTGTGTCATAATTTCTTTGTTTGCATTCTGTGCAAGCCAGTGTAATTTTTGTTTGCATATCAATTCACCTCGTTATCATAATTTCAAAAGCAGGGCTTTCGCAACACAAATAAAACCCCTTTTCCAGAGGTAATATATATAATATCACATTTCTCCGGTTTTGTCAAGTTTTTTTAAAAATTTTATGTGCCTTATATTAAATTGATTTTTGGAACACAACATATTGTGTTCCAAAAAATATAAAACACCGATATCTTACACTAATCTTTATTCAGCCGCCGTATAACCTCGCCGTAATTTTCCTTTTTATGAGGAAATACGCATGATGAACAATCGCGGATTTTAACCGTTTTTCGGTTTGCCTCGCATTCTTTCAAGATATACTCGGGGGTTCCGCCGCAATCCTCTTTTGAATACAGAGGGCAAAAGCAAAACAAACAGTTTATTTCACTTAAATTATGACACGGATAAAACTCGCAGTCTCTGTTTTCAAAATACTTAAAGCTCATTACTTTAACGCAACGACAATCTTGCGGTTCGGTTCTTCGCCAACGCTGAACGTTCTGACGGAATCGCTGTCTTGCAGAGCCGAGTGTATGATTCTGCGTTCATTCAGCGACATCGGTTCAAGTGATACGGATTCTCTGTCGCGAATCACGCGTCTTTCCAGACTTTTTGCAAGTTTAACAAGCGTTTCTTCACGCTTTGAGCGATAGCCCTCTGTGTCAATATTGATTTTTATGTAAGAGTTTTTGGACCTGTTTACATAAAGGCTTGTCAAATACTGAATCGCATTGAGTGTGTCGCCTCGTTTGCCGATGAGCAAGCCCATTTTCTCACCCGAGACATCGATGTCGATGCTCTCACCGCCGTTCTTCACATCAAGCTTTGCATCGGTCAATCCCATTTTATGAATCAGTTCTGTTGCAAAAAATTCTGCATCTTTGAGCGATTCCTCCGTTACCTCGCGATTTCTTCTCGGCTGTTTGGGCGGCTGTTGTTCGCTCTGTTCGGTGTCCTCTTTATAATTCGCCGACTTTGCCGGTTCTTTAACCGTTTTTGCCGGTTTTTTCTTTCTTTTTCTCTCATCGGGTGCAAGGTCTCTCGCAAGCGGCTCGGTCTTGGGCGCATACGGATTTTCTCCATTCGCCGTTTCATCTGCCGCCGCACGTTTGAGCGCCGATTTTTTAATTTTTTCTTCTTCCTCGGCATCTTTGGTTATCCATGCCGAAATCGTTACTTCCTTACCCAACAAAAGCCCCATAAGACCTTTACCCGTCTCGCGCTCTACAGTATATGAAAGCTCCTCGGGTGCAACGCCGAATTCTTCGGCCGCAAGCTTTAACGCATCCTCTTTATTTTTTGCGCTTTTTTCGATTTTTTTTAGCATTCACAATCTCTCCTTCTATTTGTTCCTCGGTTATTCCGGGGTCAATTATTTTAGCAAGAATAAGTTGTTGAAGTATTGCAATTATATTGCTCACAATCCAGTACAGTCCGACCGCAGACGGCAAAGTAAACGCGAACCAAGCCGACATAAACGGCATTATTATCATCATTGACTTCATCGAGTTTGCCATAGGTTCGCCGTTTTCGTTCGTCTGTTGCTGTGTGGGGTTTTGCGCCTGTGAAATCTTTGATGTCGCATATGCGCTCACACCCGACAACAGCGGTATCGACCATAACAAAACCGTACTTAAATCAAGGTTGTTTATCCTGCCTAAGAACAAACCGGCAAATGCACCGAGGTTAGGCGTCTGAGACAGGTCCATACCGAGAAAGCTGAAGTTTATTACAACATAATTCTTTCCCGATTCGGTTATCCAATGATTATTCATTACATCGGGCACGGCGTGCAAAAATCTTGCAATCTGAATTTCGTGCTGACCGAACATCTTATATGCGTCCGCCGTCAGCTTGTCGATTGAATCTATACCGACCATTGACAAAAACATATTCATCTTTTCGGGACTTCCGTCCGACCACTCGGTAACCGCCGAGACAATACGCCAAACATCGCCCTCGCCGAATCCCATAATATAGACAACCGGCTTTTTAACAACCCAATACAACATCATAAGTATGGGGAGCTGTATCAGCATCGGAAGGCATCCGCTTGCCGGATTCACATCATATTTTTTATAAAGCTTCATCATTTCCTGATTCAGCTTGTCTTTATCGTTTCCGTATTTTTTCTGAAGGTCATTCATCAAAGGCTGAACCTTTTGCATACGAAGCATCGAGCGCTGTTGTTTTAATGTCAGCGGCATTAATACAGCCTTTATGATTATTGTAAAGATAATAACCGCCACGCCGTAGTTCCCCGTGAGCTGACTGCACAGTCTGAGAATCCAGCCCAGACCCATCATAATATAGGACACTTATACGTTCCTCCTTTTATTATTACAAAACCATATCGCAACGGTTTTTCCTTTTCACTTTTGTGTAAACGGCATTTTCACGCCGCGGTTTACGGATAATCGATTCCGCCTTTGCCGAAAGGATTGCACCGCAGAATACGCCACAGCGCTTTGAATCCGCCTTTTACCACACCGTACTTTTCCACCGCCATAATCGCATATTGCGAACAGGTCGGATAAAATCGACAGCACGGCGATTTCAGCGGCGATATAAACCGTTGATAAAATTTTATAATTCTTATAAGAAATTTTTTTACCATAATTTCATATCCGAGATAACGCCGAGACACCGCCGCGCGGTGTTTGACGCTTGTCCGTTTCGCCTATGTATTTCGGGTGTTGTCGGCGCATACCTCAATTAAACCAAGCTCGGAAGCCGCCGATAAAAAATCCTTTTTTACTTTATCCGCCGATGCATTCAAAATGCGTCCGCGCGCGACAATACAGACATCCGTTCTCGGGTTTATCTGTGCCGCATACAGCCGAAAAAGCTCTCTTATGCGGCGTTTTGCCCTGTTTCGGCGAACCGCGCCGCCGACTTTTTTCCCTGCCGTAATGCCAAGCCGCACCATATCTCGGCGACCTTTGCCGACATACATAACCATTGTCGGCCGTACCGCGGATTTTCCTCTGTGATAGAGTCTTTGAAAATCCGAATTTCTGCATAAGCTGATAAAATCAGACATAATAATCTCCGTTTCGCCGTATAGACAAAAAGACGCTGTGAAGCGTCTTTTACGCGGACAGCTTCTTTCTGCCCTTCAGTCTTCTTCTCGCCAAGACCTTGCGGCCGTTTTTTGAACTCATTCTTTTTCTGAAACCATGCTCTTTTGCACGATGTCTTTTTTTAGGCTGATATGTTCTAAGCATTTCAATTCCTCCTTAACTCAATCTCAAATATCAATTTCATCAGAAAATCTATACTATTATATCACACATAACGCGCTATGTCAAGTTTTTTTAATTGTAAATTCCCAATTTGTCTTTAAAATGTAAAGCAACGGCTTTTTTTATCCGTTTTTAAGACTTTTTTATCATTTTTTCAACAGCCGCTCCGTCAATTTGATTCACCGTTTTAAATTTTCCGTTATAAAATACGGCAAAATTATTAAATACGCACGGAAGTTTCTTTGCCTGTTCCGATGTTTCAAGCGGCGCATACTCGATAAAAATGTTGTATAACATACACCTCGCCTTTGATTATCGGCTTTCGCCGAAAGGATACGGGTATGCGCCCGAGGACATCTGAATTCGCATATCCTTTATATAAAACAGGGTCAGTGCTGTTGCCAAATGTCCGAAAAGACAGATTATCGCCAATATAAATGCCTTTGTCGGGTCAAACAGGTAGAAGAACTTATGCATAATAAGTGCAACGACTATTCCTATTATTATTCCCGGCACGAACGCCAAAAATGACAAAACCGCCGACAGCGACACTTGGGCAAGCAACAAAAGCGGCATAACTATACCGAGCTGTTTTATTGTCACACCCCTAAGCCTGTACTCCTCGCATATTGAGCCGATTATATAATAGTGCGCAATCGGAACAAAAGCAAGCCATGGGTATTTAACGTTGTTATTCACACCTATTTTGTACAGCGAAACCGAACTCAGCACATATGCCAAAAGCGTCAGTACCGATAACACAACAAATCTTACCATGCCGAAAAATTCAATCATTATCATCAGAATCCTTTTACTATATTTTTAAACGTATTTCCCCGTTCTTCAAAGTTTTTAAACAAGTCAAAGCTTGCACAAGCAGGCGAGAGTATAACGGTATCTCCGTCTTTTGCAACCTCTTTTGCTTTTTCTGCCGCCTGTTTAAACTCGGTACAGCGATATATGGGAAGGTTGTTAAAGTTCTCGGCGTTTCTCACCGCGTTTTCTATTTTTTCGGAGGTTACACCCACAAGGACGAGTGCCTTTACATGGTCGCACACCACTTTTCCGAAATCGTCAAACGGGATTTTTTTATCATAGCCGCCGGCAATCAAAATAACTTTTTTGTCGCCGAAAGAGTTCAAGCCTGCGGTCGTTCTTGCCGGGCTGCTCGCGATTGAGTCGTTATAATATTTTACGCCGTCAACCTCGCGGATAAACTCTATCCTGTGCGGAACGCCTTTGAAATCTATCGCCGTTCTGCGGATGATTCCGTCCTCAGCCAATCCCTCGACCGCCGCGGCAGCCGCCATATAATTCTCTACGTTGTGCATTCCCGGAATAAAAATATTGTTTATATCGAGAACTTCGCGCTCGTCTCTGCCGTTGATGCGGCGGACAACCTTGTCACCGATAAGGCAAAAACCGTTATCGAGTATTTCTTTGCGGCTGAAATATACGGCGTTGTCGGTCTCTTTTCCAAACTCACGCGTAATATCATTGTCATAGTTCAAAACAACTCTGCCGCCGCTTTTTTGATATTTAAAAACGGCTTTTTTGGAATTTTTGTACTCATCAAAATCCGTGTGCCAGTCCAGGTGGTTCGGCGTAACATTTGTCACAACGGCAATATCGGCGCTGCGTTTCATAGTGTGCAGCTGAAAGCTCGAAAGCTCGACCACGCACACATCGTCCGCCTTTATATCCCCTACCTCGGCAACAAGCGGCTTTCCTATATTTCCGCCGAGATGACACGTATATCCCGCCGCTTTCAGCATCTCGTATATAAGGCTCGTTGTTGTTGTTTTGCCGTCGCTTCCCGTTACGGCAATGATTTTGCATGGACAGGTTTCAAAAAACAGCTCCATTTCAGAAGTAATTTCCGCTCCCGATTCCTCCGCCGCTTTAAGCGCAGGCACATCACAGCGTATACCGGGGGTCTTGAACACCGTTTGGGTTCCCTCTCGAATTTCATCGAGATAGTGTTCGCCCAAAACCATATCCGCACCGAGCGCGGTAAGCTCGTTATATACCTCGCCGAGCTGTTCCTTTGTACGCTTGTCATACACGCACAAATCCGCTCCGCAATCCGCAAGCATTCTCACAAGAGGAAGGTTGCTTACTCCTACTCCGAGAACGGCAACTTTTTTATTCTTAATATCCTTTTTAAACTCTGAAATCGTCATTTTCAATCTCCATTCCGCACCAAAATTCAATAATTCCTATGCTGTAATTGCAAAAGGGCTGCCGCAGGGTTGCAGCAGCCACTTTATCCTGAACATTATATAATTATTCAGCGTCTGTGTTATCGGCGTCTTCCGTTGCTTCCGCAGCATCGAGGATATCACCTAATGTAAACGAGCTGTCCTCTGTGTATGAGGTAGCCTCAACCTCTTCCGGTGCCTCATCAGCACTGTCATCGGTTGTCATAAGAGCCTTCATCGAAAGACCGATTTGCTTTGTATCATCATTAATCTCAACGATTTTTGTCTCAACTTCGTCACCTATCGCAAGAACATCGGACGGCTTGTCAATTCTTTCGTTTGAAATCTGAGAAACATGGATAAGACCGTCAACATACGGTGCAACCTCGGCAAATGCGCCGAAAGGCAAAATACGAACGATTTTGCACTTGATTACATCGCCGACTTTCAAGTCCTTTGTTGCCTGTACCCAGGGGCTGTCCTCTTCTTTCTTGTATCCGAGAGAAACTTTTCCTGTTTCTTTGTTCATATCTTTGATATAAACGGTTATTTCGTCACCGGCTTTAACAACCTCGGATGGGTGCTTGATTCTGTTCCAAGAAAGCTCGGAAATGTGAACCAAACCGTCAACGCCGCCCAAATCAACAAATGCACCGAATGAAGTCAAAGACTTGATTACGCCGGTATACTGTTTGCCTATCTCTGCATTTGCCCAAAATTCAGCCTCTTTTTGCTCCTTAAGCTCTTTAACGAGAGAAATTCTGTTCTGTTCTTTGTTAAGCTCTTTGATATAAACTTCAATTTCATCACCGACTTTAACCGCCTCGGACGGATGAGAAATTCTCACCGGCGAAAGTTCGGATATGTGGATAAGGCCGTCAACGCCGCCCAAATCAACAAATGCACCGAACGAAGTTAAAGATTTTACCTTACCGGTATATTTCTTGCCCACCTCGGCATTTGCCCAGAATTCAGCCGCAGCCTTTTCGCTCTCCTCTTTAGCAACGGACTTGATAGAACCGACAACTCTCTGTCTGCCGCGTCTGTCTTCGTCCATCTTGATTATACGAAATCTCTGTTCCGTTCCCAAAAGAACGCCCAAATCCGCCAAGAATCTCTCAGCACACTCTGACGCGGGAATGAACACGCGCACGCCTTTAACTATTGAAACAACGCCGCCTTTTACCAGTTCGAGAACACGACCGGTCAAAATTTCGCCCGATTCAAAAGCTTTTCTGATTTCTTCCATACCTTTTACAGCGTCAATCTTTTTCTTAGAAAGAGTAACAACGCCGTCTCTGTCGCTTACAAGAACAACATAAACCTCTACCTCTTCGCCGAGCTTTACAAGTTCGTTGATGTCTGCGTTCGAGTCATCGGTAAGTTCGCTGAACGGTATTACGCCGTCATACTTGTTTCCGATGTCAACTCTGACCTCGGTCGGTGTGATACCGATTACTACGCCTTTGACAACCTCGCCCGATTTAATGGGCTTTAAGGTTTCCTCAACTGCCTCTGCAAAGTTCATTTCATTGTTTTCCGCCATGGTTAAATAGACCTCCTTGATTACCGCACCGGGCGTTGATGCCCCGGCGGTAATGCCGACTAATTTTTTAGATGCGGGGAATTTCCCCTGTTTAATATATTTATTTAATTCTTTTGCGTTTTCAATGCACACCGTATCGGTGCAATGTTCGCGACACAGCTCGTACAGCTTTTTTGTGTTTGAACTTTCCGCGCCCCCGACCACTATCATCGCGTCCGCCTCTTCGGCAAGTTCTGCCGCCGCAAGCTGACGTTCATTGGTCGCACTACATATTGTATCAAAAATTTCTGCATTTGTAAAATGTTTTTTTAAAATTTTTGCAATTTTTTTTAAAAAATCTTTTCTGAGCGTTGTTTGAGCCACTAATACGACATTCTTCGACATTATCTGACCCTCTAACGCTTCCGCTTCTTCTTCAGAATTCACGACAAAGACATTTTCGCCGCTGCATCTTCCCCGTATCCCCATTACCTCAGGGTGATGCGGATTCCCGGCAATAACAATTGTTTTGCCAAGTTCGGACTCTCTTTTTACTATTGAATGAATCTTTTTCACAAACGGACAGGTCGCATCGATAATCTCCGCGCAATTGCTTCGGATTTGGTTTTCAACCGCGTCCGATACTCCGTGAGCGCGGATTATGACCGTATCATCGCCGCCAATATCGCGAACGTCATCAACAGCGCCGACCCCCATTTTCAAAAGCTCATCCGTTACGGTTTTGTTATGTATCAGCGCACCGTAAGTCACCGTTTTAGAGGTATGCGGCTTTTCAGCCGCCGCATATGCAATTTTAACGGCGCGGTCAACGCCAAAACAAAATCCTGCTTTATCCGCAATTTTTATCGTCTGTCTTTTCATAATTCATTTCTCGGTTTATTGTTCAATTCTCTGTTTATTGTATTCGTCAAATGTCGGTATGCCCGAGAGTTTTGAAATTTCGGGCATAATCAAACTGTCGGTTATGTGGGCAAGTGTCTTGGAATCAAGCCTTTTGCCGAAATACTCATCCATACTGATGGGTTTTCCGATATTCACCGTTATTTTTGAAAATATCCTGTATCGTCCGCGGATTCCGACCGGAACAATGTCAACTCCCGCTTTTGCGGCAATCAATGCCGCGCCCGACTTACCTTCATTCAAATGGTCTTTCGGTGAACGCGTTCCCTCGGGGAATACCACGAGATTATCGCCGCCTTTCAAAGTCGAAATCGCGGTTTTCAGTGCCGCAAGGTCGCTTTTTCCTCTCTTTACGGGAAAAGCGCCGAGTGCACGCATCGCCGTGTCAAAAAACTTGTTTTTAAAAAGTTCTTCCTTTGCCATAAACTTTACGGGTGTTTTTATGCATACCCCCATAAGCGGCGGGTCGTTAAGGCTTTTGTGATTCGGACATATAACATATGTTCCGCCCGAAAGATTTTCCTCACCGACTATCTTAACGCGGAAAAACAGCTTATAATACAACTTTGCCGCTCCGCGCGCAACCCGGTAAAAACTCATAATTCGCCACGCCTCTCTTTGGCAAGGCGGCATATCTCATCCGCCGCCTCTTGTGCCGTAATATCGGTATTATCAAGCGTTATACTGTCATCCGCCGCCCTGAGCGGTGCGAAATCGCGCCCCGAATCGTTTTTGTCACGATATTCCATGTCCGCCTTGACCTCATCAAAATCGGTTTTAACGCCCTTTTCAATCAATTCTTTATATCTGCGCCTTGCGCGTTCGTCAACAGATGCGGTAAGGAAGATTTTAAGCTCGGCATTCGGCAGGACATACGTTCCTATATCCCTGCCGTCCATTATCACATCACACCTTTCGGCAAGACTGCGTTGAAGCTCGACCAATTTAAGCCTTACCTCAGGTATAACCGCCACATTTGACGCAGCCACCGAAATTTCGGGGAGACGAATTTCCTCCGAAACATTCTCACCGTTTAGGAAAATCTGCTGTGTTCCGTCAGAGTGCGAAATGGTAATATCCACCTTGTCCAAAACAGACTTGACCCCTTCCGCATCTTTTGTGTCAATTCCGCTGCGTACCGCCGCAAGACCTATTGCGCGATACATTGCGCCGGTATCGATATATATTATCCCGAGTTTTTTCGCAACCTCTTTTGAAATAGTGCTTTTTCCTGCTCCCGCAGGGCCGTCTATAGCAATTTTCATATTATCTCTTTTTCCTTTCAGAATTACAATCGGTTATTTTAAGCCAATGTTGTTTTCATGGCACGAACCGCTATTACCGCATCTGCCGCCGTTGCCGCCGCGCACAAATACTCCATACCCATATTATGCGTAACAATCATCGGAATATCCGCAGCTTTCGCCGCATCGGCTTTATCCGCCGTGCTTACCGAGCAGTCGCAAATAACCGCCTTTGCCTCGACCTTGTTTATTGTTTCGCCGACAAAATCAGCGCCGTCAACGCCGTCCGCCTCTATCACATTGCGCAGAGGAATCGAATATTCAAGCGCAGCGTCGGCATCAAACCCGGCACTTTTAAGCACGGGGACATATATTTTCGAGCCGCCGTCCGCAATATTTTCGGCAACACCGCGGACTGTCCGGGGCGATGCATACATAAGCACATTTCCGCCGCATCTGGCTATCATCTCGGCAAGCCCGCAATACGAAAGACAAAGCTTTGCATTATAGTCTTCCTCCATATTAACATACTTGACATAAGGAATCCTGTCTTTGCATACGCACATTGCCGCCTTTGAAACCTCTGACGCAGGTTCGCAAACAGCGTCAATAACAGCCGTCACCTTATTCTGTCTCAAAACGCTGTGCAGCGAGCGTTCCGTGCCGTCACCGACTATTACGCTTCCGCTGCCGAAGCGGCCTGCCGCCGCAAACGCGGTAAAGTACACAAAATATTCCTCGTCACGAATATCAAGATGTTTTTGTATTCTTATAACAGCCGTTCCGCCGTCGGATAAAATCATAATCATAACAATTCTCCTTAATCCCTGCCCCGTATCGGCAAACAGCCTTACGCTTCCGATTCCCTTTCGGGTTCATCAAAGATGTCGGCATCCGTTTCTGCCGTTGCTTGGGTCGTCATATTCGCGCCGCAATTCGGACAATGCGAATTTGCGCCCGAGGTCGTCTTGCCGCAGCTCGGACATTTAAACTCAATATCTCCCATTCCGTTTTGCAATTGGGCGATTTTATCTTTCTTTTCCTTTATCATAAGACAAAGCTGAGAAACATCCTCGGCGTTGTCCGCCCCCTCTGTCTTTTGGGCATAGGTGAGCTTTCCTATCGCCGAATACATCTTTTTGATGTCGCTTTTAAGCTCATAGATTTTGTATTTTGTCTTTGACGCGTCTTTAATCTCAACCGTCTTTTCGGCAATGGCATTCGCCGCCGTTCCTATAACATTTTTTGCGGTATCCAATACCGAATCAAGATTATCAAAAATTTCCATTTTCAATCCTCCCTAATATTTTTATATTATTTATACCATTTTATATATTGCAATGTATGAACCTGTTTACAGCCGCACCGTGAAACGTTTATCAAATTACGCTAAATATTCCCACCCTGTATGATATAACCACGGCAACACGATTATTTTATACATTAAATCTGAAAAGTATAATATCGCCGTCATTCACAACATATTCCTTGCCCTCCGAGCGAACAAGACCTTTTTCTTTTGCCGCATTCATCGAACCGCATTTCATAAGGTCATCAAAAGCGACCACTTCCGCACGAATAAAACCGCGTTCAAAATCAGTGTGGATTTTTCCTGCCGCCTGAGGAGCTTTTGTGCCTTTGGTTATCGTCCATGCTCTGACCTCGGGCTTGCCCGCCGTCAGATAACTTATAAGCCCCAACAACTTATAGCTTGCGCGGACAAGCTTGTCAAGACCCGATTCATCAGCGCCGAGTTCCTCTAAAAATACCTGTTTTTCATCTTTGTCAAGAGCGGCTATTTCTTCTTCGATTTTTGCCGAAATCACCATAACCTCTGAATTCTCGGTTGCGGCAAACTCTCTGATTTTGTTAACGTATTCATTTTCACCGTCGGGCTTTGCATAATCATCCTCGGCAACATTTGCGGCGTATATAACGGGTTTGAGCGTCAGCAGTGAAACGTCCGCAAGCATCTCGAGTTCGTCCTCTGTCATTGACATTGCTCTTGCGCATTTTCCGCTTTCAAGATGCTCACGCAATCTTTCATAGAACTCGAGCTGAGTCTGGAACGTCTTGTCGCCGCCTTTGAGTGATTTTTTTGTCTTGTCTATTCTGCGGTCAAGGATTTCTATATCCGACAGAATGAGTTCAAGATTAATTGTTTCTATATCGCGAACGGGGTCAACACTTCCCTCAACGTGAACAATGTTTTCGTCCTCAAATGCACGCACAACGTGGACGATTGCGTCCACCTCACGGATGTTTGACAAAAACTTGTTTCCGAGACCCTCGCCGTGGCTTGCGCCTTTAACCAAACCGGCTATATCAACAAACTCAATCACCGCATACGTTGTCTTATCCGGCTCATACATATCGACAAGTGCGTCAATACGGCTGTCTGGAACGGTTACCGTTCCGACATTCGGTTCAATCGTACAAAACGGATAATTCGCGGATTCCGCACCGGCTTGTGTTATTGCGTTAAATAATGTACTCTTGCCCACATTTGGCAGACCAACTATACCTAATTTCATTTTATGTTACATCTCCATATTATTTCGGGTAAATTTCGTTATGACTATATATTTAGCCAATATATCATTCTTTATTATATCATATTGACTTTTATTTAGCAATACTTATTATGCAAATTTTTTAAATTGTTCGATATATAGCCGTTCGGCGGTAAAATAAAATGAAAATCTGCGAAATTTTGCTTGACAATATCTCAAAAATATGATATATTATTATTTGTTGTTATAATAAATTTAAAATGCTGCTGTGGCTCAGTTGGTAGAGCAGCTCACTCGTAATGAGCAGGTCGTGCGTTCAAGTCGCATCAGCAGCTCCACGTCGCGGCAAGTCTTTTGACTTGCCGTATTTTTTTGCAAAAAATACGGCTTCGTTTTATCGACTGCCGCTCCTTTATCCCACAAAACCTCTTGGGTTTTGTGGGAGTCCTATTCATTTATAAACGCGCTCGCGATGTTTCACTGTCGCTACCAACTTGTTGCGAATTGCGCTTTAGGCACAGCTGTCTTTGTCTATGGGCGGGGTCAAAAAATGAAACTTTATAGGTCGGTTATAAATTTATGCAATCACCTTTAAGTTTGTCGGTTTTCTTGTGATTTGAGAATTTTAATATTTTTTAATGAAAAACTCTTGACAAAATACGAAATCGAATATATAATTATATTCGAGGGCAAGACTTCAAACGGTTATGCCCAAAAGTATGTTATATGAATAACGCTACCATAGGACGGCTGGCGTTATTTTTTTATGGTTAATGCTAAAAGCAATAAAATTATCATAAATGTGATTATGTAATCTTTATCCATAGCCCACCACCCCCTTTTCAAGGAGAATGAAAGGCATAACCGCCCGGCTTTTACACTGTTATCCGTCTTACCCAAAAAATATAATTACCGATTTATTATATACCATAATTCAACATTTGGCAAGCCTTTTAACATAATTGTCATTTAATTTTAATTTGCGCCGTTTGTTCGTACAGTCGGGATGTTTTAGAACCGTCCCCTACTTTACAAATCAGAATAAATGTGGTATAATAAATATACAATAAAAATAGGATGTTTGAGGTGGAGGAATACGTCCGCGTCCACACGCCGATGGTTTGGCAAGGGAATGTTCCCTGAGAGATGCAGCAGAATCGGACGCCTGCCAAATATCCTAACAGGGTATTGCGAATGCAATCCCTTTTTTATGTGTCCAAAACAGCCAAGCAAGATATTAATTAATTTGATTCTTACATTTATGTTAAGTCTATTGAAAAATCGGTGGGGTTGGTGTATAATAGGAATATCGATTTTATCGATGTGGAAAGATAAAAAGGCAAGATTCGACAATACGGTGATTTCACCGGCGGTTTTTGTGTCCTCGTTTTTATTTTCTATCCTTCCGTGATAAGACTATAGAAAGGGGGGAATGCTTATGAAAATTAAGCATTGTACTTATGCAAAAGAAATTCTTTTTTGCTATGTTACTGATATTTGTCATTTGGGCAATATTAGCAACAAATGTACGATAAATACAAACAACCGCCCCTGTCCGAGCGGTTGTTTGTAAATTAACAAATTATCTCTTGGACACAAAAACCGTTGTCGGTCTTGTCTCTTTTCACATTTATTATATTATATTTTTTGGATTTTGTCAAGACATTTTATTTTGTTTTTTACGATTATGATTATTCCGTTTAATTTGCGCCGTTTGTTCGTGTGTGTGGGCGGTCGGGGTCGCAGATTGCCGGTGGCAATCGTTTTACGATTTGACCGAGTGGGCAGACGAGCGCCCGCCCCTACAGGGTTATATGCCACAACCCTCATTTTTGGGGAATTCTGTTGCGCACACGGGTCAATTTTAATTCGGTTGAGCGAAAAAAGAGGAACCTAATCGGTTCCTCTTTTAGTAATTCAGATTAGTTTAATAAGGTCAAGCCTTAATTAAATTAGTAGCTGATTCTACCAAAGTCGTAAGCTTTGTAGATTACAACGTCGAGAACGTCGCCGTCATATTCATAAGCTGCTACGAAGTCTAACAAACCAAGTGCTTCTGCACCACTGTTTGCAAGTGTAGCACCACTCTTATCTTTAATAGCACCTGTAGCATCAACCATCTTTGTATCAAAGTCAACGTCAGATGCATCGCCTACATATACCTTGTTGTTACCTCTAACCGGGTCAAATACATATACGTTAGCAGCCTTAGCCTTAAAGTCTACAAGATTTGCTGTATCAAAGCTGTATGCAGTACCGCTCTTTGTACCAACTTTAAATCTGTTGTTTGTAGAAGTAAAGTCATATACAGGTCCATAGTAGAGAGTTTCTTTGCTGCTATTTTCTTCGTTAATAGTTCTTGAAGTCGTGAATGTAGGCTCAGCCTTAGCATCCTTAACTCTGTTCGTAAACTTAGCAATTACTTCGAAATCATTGATTGTTGAACCATCAGAAGAAAGTGCAAACTTGTAGATTGAACCCTGTTTAGCGTCATCAAGATTTGCTGTCTGTAAATCAGCATCAGCATAGCTGATCTTCTTCTCGCCGTTCATAAAGTATGTTACAGATGTTACTTCGTAACCGTCAACAGATGCAGTACCGATTGAATCGATAACCGCGATGTTGCTCGACGGAGAAATACCACCGGTTGTGTTGAAGAATACAACTGCACCCGGAACATCATTATCTGTATCATATACAGCAACTGTCCAATCGCCTTCAGCGATGTTAGAAACGTTACCTACTTTAGAAGCTGTCTTAGAAGCAAGGTTTGCTTTGTTACCAAATGCTACATTCTTACCTTCGTTTGTTATAAAGAATACAACTGTATCTTCATCAATTGCATACTTGCCGAGTTCTTTGTCTACTTCATCATATGACAGAGTACCCTTTTGTGCAAGATAAAGTGTGTTGTCATCTTCGTCACTGCTCTGATAGAATGTTACAGTCTTAATCTCGCCGCTTGAATTAGCATCATATGTTATCAACTGGTTAATCATTGCATTTGCAACTGCATCTGCATTTACACCCGTAATGTCTTCAATCTTAACCTGGGGATCATCCTTAGGATCTTTACCAGCCAGATTGCCTTTTGTTATACCAACGCTATCAGCATTCTCAAACTTAACGTTTGATGCAAGATATGCGTCGTATACTTTACCGTCTTTGTCAAGAATCTGAACTCTGATATTGTTCTTTTCCCACTCATCCTGAGTAGCTGTTGCATTCAAAACATATGCATAGTTACCGTTTGAAGTAGAAGCTGTTGTAGAACCATTCTTATCATAAGCTATGATCTTGCCATATTCATCGATGTAGAACATACCGGATGTGCCGGGTGCCCAACCACCGTTCTTTGTGCCGTATGCATTCTTAGCAACTTCATATGTGTTACCTGCGATTACATACTTATAACCGTCTGCCGAAGAATCAGCAACAGCCTTTGATGAAACAGAACCATCGATTGCATTTGAACCAACAATTCTTACATCATAGTAGCCTTCTGTGTTAGCGTTATAAAGAATAGAAAGAACATCCCACTCTTTAAGCTCTGACCACTCAATAGCCTGACCGTCTTTTGTAAGTCTGATAAGCTGTGTTTCGTCAGAATCATCAAAGTCAAGAGTTACCTTATCTTTAGCAACAGTAGAAACTGCGTTCTTGAATGTAACCTTACCTTTAGCGCTTACATCATCAATAACAGCCGGAGCACCAACTTCAACTTTTACTACATCATAGTCTGATGTGCCGCCATTGTCGATAAATATAACTTTACCTGACCAAGGTGAATTCTTTTCAACCAATGAATTTGTTGAACCTGTGTTGCTGTATTCGCCGCCGAATACTTCATCTAAGTTGCTGTAACCAAAGTAAACATTGTTCAACAATACAGGAACATTAGAAGCAAGCTTAATTGTATCGCTTGTTCTTGCATCCTTGTTCTTAAAGAACTTAACGCTTGTGCTGTTTGTCAGCTGGTCATAAAGGTCAAGAGTGAACTCTTTTGTCTTATTTTTGCTGCTTGCAGCAATGCTGATGATTTCATATTCATTAGCTCTGTTTGTCTCCTTAACGTATGCGTTTACATCCATACCGATAAGGTTAAATACTTCATCATTTGTGCTGATAACAGTACCGTTAGCAACATCAGCTACTTCATAGTTCGAATAATCATCCGTGTTCTTATATGCATCAAAGTTAAACTCAACTTTTGCAGTATTAGATGTGTCAATGTCTTCGCCAGCTGTCAAAGAAGTAATCTGGTTCTTTGTAACGATACCTTGAACCTTCTTAACACCAAGATACTGAGTTAAAAGACTCTGGAATTCATAGTCACCTTTACCGTTGTAGATAACGAACTCCTCATCTTTACCATAGCTGTATCTGTCCATAAGCGGTGTGTCGAGTGAGTTGTAAGCGATCTGAGCAACCTGTCCACGAGTAGCCTCTGCTTCATTACCGCTTTGGATTACGCCGTCAAGAACGCCGTATCTGTTAGCAGCAGCGAGGTCGCCCGCCGGATAACCGCCGTTTGCGTTTACATAAGGCTCGTAACCGATTGTTCTAACAAACATCTTAACAACATCCTGGAATTTAATGTTTGCCTCCGGAGCGAAAGTTCCGTCGCCGTTACCATTGATGATGCCCTTACCTGCAGCCTGTGCAACATAACCCGATGCCCAGTGGCTTGATGTAACATCAGTAAACTGAGTACCTGTCTGTGCGAGGTTGTTCAAGTTTTGAACTCTGCATACAATTGCAGCAACCTCTGCTCTTGTGATTGTGTCGTTGGGTCTAAAGTCCATTACGCCGTCTCCGTCCTGATCGTCACCGGTCAGAATACCGAGATTGCTTAACATTTCGATTGCTTCGGCATAATTGTCGTCGTCTTTAACGTCGGAAAAAGATGTTGCAAAAGCAACAGTTGAAACCAACATTGCGAAAACAGCAACCAAAGCAATTACCTTTTTGAGATTTCTCATTCTCAAATCCTCCTTAAAAATATAAATTTAATTTTTTTCTGCTTTAAATGCGGTTGATTCCGCATCTTATAAGTCAATAAACACACCGTACCGCATAACACGCCACGATATTGTCATTAACTTATCTCACATTATATCACCAAAGACCGTAAAATGTCAATAACTATTTAAAATTTTAATAGTTTTGTAACATTCTTAACAAAAAATTACAACTATTAAAGCATTTTATCAAACGTTTTTTCACAATCTGCCAAACATGCCCCTGCAGGACAGGCTGTTTTGACCCGATCCCCAACCAAATCGGGGGCTGATTTGAAAAAACATTGCCGTTTTGACACACAATCTTATGATAATGTGCGGTGCAATTCGCCCGGATTCGCCAAACAATATTGCACACTTACATTTTAATACCGTAAGCGACATATGTCAAGCGGTTTTTTAAAAAAAATCTTTAAAATTTTGTTTCAAACATATTAAGCAAATGTTTTTGCGCCGAATATGTGATGATTCCGGGAGGAATGCATTCGTAAATTTTGTATTTCATTATATTTGACGACGAGCTATTCGGATTTGTTCCCGATTTTTCGGAATAAATCCTTTACAAAATCACGAAAATGAATTATAATAATGAATAAGCTAATATTTATACAAAACCGACAGTTGATATTTTAAGAGGTAATATATATGAAATCAGTAAAGATTCGTGACACGATTATAGGAAACGGGGCGAAAATCGCCATTCAATCGATGCTTAATGTGCCGACAACTGACACCGGCGCGGCAATCGATTGCATTTTACGGCTTGCCGATGAGGGATGCGACATTATTCGGCTTGCCGTTCCCGATGCTGCCGCCGCAAGAGCAATGAAAGAAATAACGGCAGCGTCACCTATTCCCGTTGTCGCCGACATTCATTTTGATTATCGGCTTGCACTCGCCTGTATCGACAACGGCGTTGACAAAATAAGGATAAATCCCGGGAATCTCGGCGGCGCGGATAAGGCGGCGGCGGTTGCAAAGGCTGCGAACGCCGCGAGAATTCCGATTCGCATCGGCATAAACGGCGGTTCTCTCGAAAAAGGGCTTTTGGAACGCTGCGGCGGTGACCTTGCTCTTGCTATGGTTGAGAGCGCACAGGGGCATATTGACATACTTAACCGCTGTGATTTTGACGATATTGTTTTATCGATGAAATCCTCGGACGTAAAGACAACAATTCGCGCATATCGGCTTGCGCACGAAAGGTTTGACTATCCCCTGCACCTCGGCGTTACCGAAGCAGGAACGACCGAATCGGGAATCGTCAAGTCAGCAATCGGCATCGGTGCGCTTTTGGCAGACGGAATCGGCGACACAATAAGGGTTTCGCTTACGGATGACCCGATAGAAGAAGTCAAGGCGGCGAAGCTGATTTTGCAATCTCTTGATTTATACGGAGATTATGTGAATATTGTATCTTGTCCCACCTGCGGAAGGACGAAAATCGATTTGATTTCAATCGCGAACGCGGTTCGCCGCGAAATCGGAAATCTGCCGGTTAAACTTAAAGTTGCCGTTATGGGCTGTGTTGTGAACGGTCCCGGCGAGGCGGCGGACGCGGATATTGGGATTGCCGGCGGTGACGGATGTGCGGTTTTGTTCCGCCGCGGAAAGGTTATACGAAAGATTCCCGAGGACAAAATAACGGAGGAGCTTGTTGCGGAGGTATTGCGTTTAGCAAACGGCGAGTGAGTATTTGTGCCGCTAATGCAGGATAATTTGCGGTGTATGTTTATGTACGCAAATAAGATTCATACAGTTTATTTAAATTTCGATTTTTGTATTGACAAAACATAAAAAAAGATATATAATTGTATATGAAAAGAGGCAAGACCGATTGCGGTTATTTTGCCCTGACAGTTAATTTAAATCAAAAAACAACCGCTCAGTGCGAATGGGCGGTTGTTTTGCTTTTAATGCACATTTGTCGCAAACATCGCCCAAATGACGAGGATTGCTGACAATACAAAAAGAATTTTCTTTTGCATATGTACAATGCTTAATTTTCATAAGCATTCCTCCCTTCTACAGTCTTATCCGTTTTTACGGGATAGAAAATCAGAATTGAGGTCAGCATAACCGCCGGTAGTATACCGTTTATCTAAATCTTGCCTATTTCACGGCGATAAAATCACTAATCGATTTTATCGTTATTGCTATTATACAACATTTTTTATCGTTTTTCAATCGTTTTAACATAATTGTAAGAATATCACCGATTTTGCAGCGCTCGTTTGGATTTTATTGCGGATAAATTACATTAATATTATCTTAAAAGCCTTGACAAAAAAATTAAAATGAATTATAATTTAAATAGGCAAAACCTTAATCGGTTATACGCCCTAAAGATTGCAGTTTTCTAAACAACCGCTCGGGCATGGGCGGTTGTTTATTTTTAGAAATTACATAACCTTACCGAACGCGGTACGCTCTGTGCCACACAGGCATATACCGACACGGTTAAACATTAACGAAAGGACTTATATCACATAATGAGCAAGGAAGTTTTAGAGCTTTTTGACAGGGTTACGATTCCCGAAAGCTTTGGTCTTATACTGGAAAATTGCGAACTCAAATCCTGTCACCTGAACATTTCGCAAAACATGGTGGATTTAACGCTCGCTTGCGCCGTGCCGTTGGCGCGCAGCGCGATATTTGAATACTGTGCGGCGGTCGAGAACGCTTACCACCTTAACAAACTCAACATTTCGCTTTTTATGCCCGATTATACTCCGGACAGCGAATACCTTGACGGAATAATCACGGCATTTGTACACGAACACGGCGCTTGCCGTCCGTTTCTTGCCGAATGCACTGCCGAATGTGACGGAAGCACCGTTACTATCGGCAACATTACCGGCGGAAAGGATTTATTGGAACGCCACAACGCGGCGGACTTTCTGCGCAATATGCTGCGCAATGAGTTACAGCGCGATTTTGAGGTGCGGTTGGATTTTTCCGAACTGAATGTCGAAGAATACTTGACAAAACGCTCGGAAACTCAAAAGAAGATAACAGAAAAGAAAATTGCCGAAACTTCTTCGCCGATTCCTGCGGCTGCGCCCGAAAAGACCTCGGGTTCGCTCTATGGCAAACCCATTTCGGACGAACCCGTTCCGATTTCATCGCTCAGCCTGCCTCCCGACGGCGCATCACCCGATTATTCGGTGATTCAAGGCGAGGTTCTTTCGATGGACATACACGAAATAAAAGGCAATCCGCGTTTTGGCGGCGGCACGCGCAGCTCAATCACCATGGCAATCGGTGACGACAGCTGGGCTTGCTCGGCGAATATTTTCGGCGACACCGAACGGTTGAGCAAGGTTATAAAGCTTGTCGGCGAAGGGAGTCATGTCAAACTCGGCGGAACTTATGAAGTTGACACTTATGCAAAAAAGGCAATTTTAAAGACGCGCTCGGTCGAGTTGCTCGAAGCTCCGCCGATTCGTATGGACAACAGCGAAGAAAAGCGCGTTGAGCTGCATCTGCACACAAAGATGAGCGCGATGGACGCTGTTTCGTCCGCAGGAGATTTGGTTAAGCGTGCCGCAAAATGGGGTCACCGCGCCGTTGCAATCACCGACCACGGCGTTGCACAGGCTTTCCCCGATGCACACAAGGCGGTTTGCGGACTTCGCAAGGCAGGCAAGGACATAAAGGTTATTTACGGAATCGAGGGGTATCTAATCAACGATACTTGTCCCGGTACGCACCTGTCCGACCTTGACCCGAACGGAAGCTTTGTTGTGTTCGACATCGAGACGACCGGGCTTTCGCCGAAAGAATGCAAAATAACCGAAATCGGTGCGATTAAAATTGAACACGGCGAGATTACTGACAAGTTTTCACAGCTTATCAACCCCGGCGTTCCGATTCCGCCGAACATAACAGACCTGACCGGTATTACCGATGAAATGGTCGTGGACAAGCCGCACATCGATTCGGTCTTGCCCGAATTTCTCGAATTTTGTCACGGCTGTGCCGTTGTTGCTCACAATGCACAGTTTGACTGCGGCTTTATCAGATACAACGCCGCCGAGCTTAATTTGGAGTTCCATAACAAGACGGTCGATACATTAAAGCTCTCGCGCGAACTCTTTCCGAACGAGCGCAAGCACTCGCTTGACGCGATATGCAAGCGTCTCGGCGTAAGTCTTGAAAATCACCACCGCGCGGTTGACGATGCGACCGCCACCGCCGAGATTTTCTTAAAGTTCGTTGAACTTGCGCACAAAAATAAAGATGACGCCGATGAAGTTATCAACATCGACACCCGTCCGGAGCTTTTGAAAAGACAGAAATATCATATTATACTGCTTGCCAAAAACTATGTCGGACTTAAAAATCTGTATCAGCTTATCTCAAAGTCGAATTTGAAATATTTTTACAAAAAACCTATTATGCCAAAAAGCGTTATCGAACAATTCCGCGATGGTATAATCATCGGCTCTGCCTGTGAAGCGGGCGAGCTGTACCGCGCGATTCTTGACGGCAAGAGCGATGATGAGCTGCTTGATATTGCGGAGTTTTATGACTATCTCGAAATTCAGCCGCTCGGCAACAACTCGTTTATGCTGAGGAACGGAACGGTTACTTCCACGACCGAGCTTGAGGACATAAACAAAAAGATTATTTCACTCGGCGACAAGCTCAATATGATGACTGTTGCCACCTGTGACGTACACTTTATGGATCCCAAGGATGCAATGTATCGGCGTGTTTTGCTCGGTGCACAGGGCTTTTCGGATGCGGACGAACAAGCACCGCTTTATTTGCGCACAACCGAGGAGATGCTTGACGAATTCGCTTATCTGGGCGATCGCGCAAAGGAAGTTGTCATCACAAACACGAACAAAATTGCCGATATGTGCGAGGTAATACAGCCGGTCAAGGACGGCTCTTATCCGCCGTCAATCGAGAACTGTGAACAGGATTTGGTTGATATGTGTCACAAAAAGGCACATCGTATTTACGGCGAGGTTCTTCCCGATATTGTTCAAAAACGTATGGACAAAGAGCTTGACTGTATCGTGAATTACGGCTATTCGGTAATGTATATGATTGCGCACAAACTTGTTAAAAAATCCAACGAAGCAGGGTATCTTGTCGGCTCGCGAGGCAGCGTCGGCTCATCGTTTGCGGCGTTTTTATCGGATATAACCGAGGTAAACGCACTCTGTCCGCACTATGTTTGCCCGAATTGCAAGCACAGCGAATGGTTTGAACACGGCGAATATCCGACCGGAATTGATATGCCCGACAAGAATTGTCCCGAATGCGGTACGAAATACAAAAAAGACGGACTTATGATTCCGTTCGAGACCTTCCTCGGATTCAAAGGCGACAAAGTTCCCGATATTGACCTGAATTTCTCAGGCGAATATCAGGCAACGGCACACAAATATGTCGGTGAGCTTTTCGGCGAGGGATACGTGTTCAAAGCAGGTACAATCGGTACCATTGCCGATAAGACCGCTATCGGTTTTGCAAAAAAATACTATGAGCAAAAGGGCATAGACGCCCCCGAGGAAGAACTTATGCGCATTTCGCGCGGAATGGTCGATGTAAAGCGCACCACGGGTCAGCACCCCGGCGGCATTATCGTTTGCCCCAAGACAATGGATATTCACGATTTTTGCCCCATTCAGCACCCTGCGGATAAAAAGGATTCGGATATTATTACAACGCACTTTGACTTTCACTCGATACACGACAACCTGTTAAAGCTCGATATTCTCGGTCACGATGACCCATCGACAATCCGTATGTTAGAGGATTTGACGGGGCTGAACGCGTCCGAACTTCCGCTCGGCGACCCAAAGGTAATGACGCTGTTTTCGGGAACAGAGGCTCTCGGCGTTACGCCCGAGCAAATCGGAAGCAAAGTCGGCACGTTCGGCGTTCCCGAGTTCGGAACATCGTTTGTTCGCGGAATGCTCGTTGATACAAAGCCGACAACCTTTGTCGAATTGCTGATAATTTCGGGTCTTTCGCACGGAACGGACGTTTGGCTCAACAATGCGCAAGACCTTGTAAAAGCCGGTACGGCTTCGCTTGCCGAGGTTATCGGTCTGCGTGACGATATTATGGTATACCTGATTCAGCACGGCTTAGAGCCGGGAACAGCGTTTAAAATAATGGAGTTTGTCAGAAAAGGCCGTGCCGCCAAAGAGGGAATGCCCGAGGAATTTGAATCCGCAATGCGCGAGAACAATGTTCCCGAATGGTACATAGATTCGTGTAAAAAGATTAAGTATATGTTCCCTAAGGCACACGCGGCGGCATACGTTATGATGGCATTGCGCATAGCGTACTTTAAGGTATACTATCCGGCGGAATTTTACATTGCGTATTTCACGGTGCGCGCCGACTTGTTTGACGCGGCGCTTATGACAAAGGGCGTTGAAAAGGTTAAATCCGAAATGCACCGTTTAATCCTCAAAGGTAACACGATGTCGGCAACCGAAAAGTCGATTTATACCATTCTCGAGATATGTCTCGAGATGTACGAGCGCGGAATTAAATTCCTGCCTGTTGATTTATACAAGTCGCACGCACGAAAGTTCCGCAAAATCGGCAACGATATTTTACCGCCCTTGAATGCGTTCGCAGGTGTCGGAGACGCGGCGGCTGACGCGATTATGAATGCCGCACAAGAGGGAAAATTTCTTTCGAAAGAGGACCTCAAAAACCGCGCCGGAATAACGAAAGCCGTTATGGAAACACTTGAAGAAAACGGTGTTTTGAGAGATTTGTCCGACACGAGTCAAATCGGATTTTTAGGTATGCTTTAGTAATATATTTAAATAATAAACTAACGATCATGGAAAGAATGATCACGATAGTTATATGCTTATCTTGTCTGGCTGGTGGGATGATAATCCCGATCAACATTCCATAAATTGCAAGTCCAAGTGCATTCCTTAAGATCAATGGTAATAATGTATTGGCCGTCGCTCCTAAAAGAGTTCCAATGGTCCAGCTGATCCATGGAATTGACATCAAAGCATAAAAATATCTGGGTGTAATCTCATGTCTCCCCGCACAGGATACTGCAAAAATCTCATCCGTTACCATAAATGCCATTGAGATCCGATTCCACAATGTCGACTTCTCACTTAATTTCTGTCCGATCGCAATTGACATGATCGAATATCTTAAATTAATAATGATCTGTGATAAAACTAATTCCACCAAAGATCCTCCTGCCGTCATTGTTATGATCGCTGCAAACTGTCCTGCAGAAGTTACACAGGTTGCTGAGATCAAAGTAAGTGCCCATACAGGA